>NZ_JBNXVR010000053.1:0-40990 GCF_050565595.1 Leptolyngbya sp. AN02str
ATCAATAACACCCGCAATCAGTCCCAAGTGGTCCAAGTTCTCGATCTGCAAGGGGGCGATCCTAACTCGTCTCCCTCAGCTTATCCCCACTCCCTTTAATTCCCAGAGCAACCTGCGGAATGTCGGCACTAGGCCATAGCAGCAGCCATTTGGCGACAGGTTTCGGCACAACGGCGGCAGGCTTCTGCACAGCGCTGACAGTGATCGTGGTCATGTTTGCTGCACTCAGCCACACAGCGATCGCACGCTTCGGCACACACCCGGCACATTGCAGCATGAATAGCTGAATGACGCGACATAAGACGGACACATAAGGTACAAGTATCAGCACAATCGCGGCATCGTTGAATGCACTCTGCCATCATTTGCACCATGTCGCTAGTCAAACAAGCCGTCGCGCAATTTTCACACTCACGCAAACAGTGAAGACATGCTTCGATACATGCTTCAAGTAGAGATTGATGAGATTGAGTGGTTGTCATTAGAGCTCTCCAACAGGTGATGATAGGTCCCTGGTTATACCTTAAGCAGTTGGCAGAGCCATCGGATCTAACTATTGAGAGAGAAAGTAAGAGAGAAAGACTTGGCCCCCCTGCCCAAATCGTATGAATTGTTGCGCGATGGAGCCACATAACAGTTTATACAAGAGATTGGAGAGCACAGAGCGATAGCCAGTTCGATTCAGATAGTTTTGAGGGTGGCAAGGCCGTCTTCAAAACTGTCCTTGGCCTAACGATGCTGGCGACAGCTATCTAAAGCTCGACAGGGCAGGACTTTAGGAAATCTATAACGCCCATGACTGGTAAAAAATGACGACCGCATTGCACCATGACAGGTCAACCTATCTCCACTACGAAATCAAGCTAAACTGAATCACAAGATCCTCAGGCAGTTTTCGTGAATCCACGTGAATTCAACAGTTGCTTTAACAGGCATTTTGGCGGTTGGGCTAGCACTTGTGCATGTTGTAGCTGGTCAGCTGCAAGTTTTGCGATCGACCCTTCGGAGTCGATGGCTATCGTTTAGCAGCGGAGTCTCGGTTGCCTATGTCTTTGTGCACATTTTGCCCGACTTGGGCTCAGCACAGGCCACGATTCAACAAGGTGGTATCAATCCACAACTTGAGTTTTTAGAACACCACGTTTATCTACTGGCACTGGTGGGCTTGGCAATCTTTTATGGATTGGAGCGTGCTGCAAAAACGTCGCGGAAACAAAGTCAAAAAGATAGCGGTGACGATGTGACCAGTCCTGGAGTTTTTTGGCTGCACATTGGTTCTTTTGCGTTTTACAATGCACTGATTGGCTACCTATTAGTCCATCGAGAAGTTCCTGGATTTGCGAATTTAATTTTTTTTACGATCGCTATGGCGTTGCACTTTTTTGTGAATGATTATGGCCTGCAAGAACACCACAAGCACATGTATGAACAGAGTGGACGTTGGATTCTAGTCTCTGCAATTCTGGCTGGCTGGTCGGTTGGAAATAGTACCCAAATTTCTCAAGCAGCGATCGCAAGTTTGTTCTCATTCTTGGCGGGGGGCATCATGCTCAACGTTTTGAAAGAAGAGTTACCCGAAGAGCGCGAAAGCCGTTTTTGGGCATTTGCAATCGGAGCGTTTGGCTATTCGATTTTGCTGCTGGCGTTATAACTTCCAAGAATATGAGTCCTAACACCAGCATTACAGAGGGCTGGAGCAATAGCCTCTAGGCAACGTGGCGATCGCGCAGAATCTTAACATTCACCACTTGACTCTCCAGTGAAGTAGAGACTTCAAGATAGGGACAGTAGCGCAAGGTAAGAGCGATGGCCACAGAACATGCAACGTTGAAACTGAGGGGCATGAGTTGTGCCTCCTGTGCCAGCAATATTGAAGATGCAATTCGCACAGTACCTGGGGTCGAAGCCTGTAGTGTAAACTTTGGTGCCGAGTTGGCAACCGTAACCTACGATGCCCGTGCGACAAATGTTACGGCCATTCAGAATGCCGTGGATGATGCCGGATACTCGGCCCAGCGCATGCAAGAAGATGTGCTTGCTGAAGAAGGCGATGCCGAACGCCAACAGCGCCAGACCGAAAACCGTAAGCTAAGCCGTCGCGTGTGGGTCAGCAGCATCATTAGCGCTGTGTTGGTCATTGGCTCGCTGCCAGCCATGTTAGGGCTTCCAGTTCCCTTTATTCCGATGTGGCTGCACGATCCATGGCTTCAGCTGGTACTCACAGCACCGATCATGGTGTGGGCAGGCCGCAGTTTTTTCATCAACGCCTGGAAAGCTCTCAAGCGCCATACGGCTACTATGGATACTCTAGTGGCTGTGGGTACTAGCACGGCTTACCTATACTCCCTGTTTCCAACAATTTTTCCGCAATGGTTTATTGCACAGGGATTGCGCCCCGATGTGTACTTTGAAGCCGCAGCCGTCATTATTGCGTTGCTGCTACTGGGGCGGCTTTTAGAAAACCGCGCCAAAGGTCAAACATCGGAAGCGATGCGCAAACTGATGGGCTTGCAGGCCAAAACAGCCCGCGTCATTCGTCAGGGGCAAGCAGTTGACATTCCTATTGCGGAGGTGGCACTGGGCGACGTGATTCTTGTGCGGCCAGGGGAAAAAATTCCGGTGGATGGCGAAATTATTGAAGGGTCCTCCAGCATTGACGAATCCATGGTGACGGGAGAAAGTGTGCCTGTCAAAAAGCAGCCCGGTGACGAAGTGGTTGGAGCCACGCTCAACAAAACTGGTAGCTTTCAATTTCGGGCGACTCGCGTTGGCAAAGACACTTTCTTGGCCCAAATTGTCAAGCTCGTGCAGCAAGCTCAGGGTTCAAAAGCTCCCATTCAACGCCTTGCCGACCAAGTAACGAGGTGGTTTGTGCCTGCGGTGATTGCGATCGCTATCTTCACCTTCATCATCTGGTTCAACGTCATGGGCAATGTCACCATGGCGTTAATTACTACGGTTGGCGTGCTCATTATTGCCTGCCCGTGTGCTTTGGGGTTGGCAACTCCCACGTCCATCATGGTAGGAACTGGCAAAGGTGCCGAAAATGGGATTTTGATCAAAGGTGCCGAGAGTTTGGAACTGGCCCACAAGCTGCAAACGATCGTGCTAGATAAAACGGGCACCATTACCCAAGGTAGACCAACGGTTACGGACTACGTGACTGTCAACGGAACAGCCAACCGCAACGAACTTAAGTTATTGCATTTAGCAGCCTCAATTGAGCACAACTCGGAGCACCCACTGGCAGAAGCCGTAGTGCAGTATGCTCAATCTCAAGGGGTTGAACTGTCGAAGGCTCAGGATTTTGAAGCGATCGCAGGGAGTGGTGTTCAAGGCATTGTGAATGGTCATCGAATTCAAATTGGTACTCATCGATGGATGACCGAGCTGAGGATTGACACACACGACTTACAACAGCAATGGGATGCTCTGGAATATCTCGGTAAAACTGTCATTTGGCTAGCGGTTGATGGACGTGCTGAAGCGATTATGGGCATTGCCGACGCTGTAAAACCCTCATCTATTTATGCGATTCGCTCTTTGCAAAAGATGGGTTTGGAAGTCGTTATGCTAACCGGTGATAATCAACGCACAGCGAATGTAATTGCTCGCAAAGTGGGAATTCAGCGGGTGCTTGCGGAAGTGCGTCCCGCTCAGAAAGCCGCAACGGTAGCCGCCATTCAAACAGAAGGAAAAATTGTGGCGATGGTGGGCGATGGAATTAATGATGCGCCAGCCCTAGCGCAAGCCGATGTCGGAATCGCTATTGGAACTGGAACAGATGTGGCGATCGCCGCCAGTGACATCACGCTCATTTCAGGTGACTTGCATGGAATTGTCACCGCAATTCAACTCAGCCGAGCCACCATTCGCAACATTCAGCAAAACCTATTCTTTGCATTCATCTACAACGTAGCAGGTATTCCCATTGCGGCAGGTATTCTTTATCCCATATTTGGTTGGTTACTCAATCCTGTCATTGCTGGTGCGGCCATGGCATTCAGCTCTGTCTCTGTTGTCACCAATGCATTACGGTTGAGAAACTTTCAACCCAAGTCAACCTCATCAGTTTGAACTGTTCTAAGTTTGATCTGCGTACCATCATCTGCTTTTATTCGCTTTTAGTGAATAAATTGGGTTTATTTTTTGATCAGTTTCATTGCAGGAAGCGTTGTCGAACTGTTGATTTAAGACGTTCCAAGGAATTTACTCATATGAGTTATCAGTCGATCATGGTTAGTAGCATCACCAGCTTGGGGCTGCTGCTGGGATCTAGTTCTGTTGTCATTGCTCAAATGCATGGCGATACTCACCAAACTCCTACCGAGCAAACCGAGACCTTTCGGCAAATTGAACAGCCATTGTGGCTTAAGGGGATTGTCACCGTTGGCGGTTTAGGATTTATTGGCCTGGAGTTGTGGTGGTTTTTATACAGCAAGCCCAAGCCTCGTCAAGCAACAACACAGGGGGGAATCCAGGAGGTAACGGTTACAGTAGATGGTGGCTATGAGCCCAGCCAAATTACAGTTCAGGTAGGGCAACTCGTTCGGTTAAATTTTGACCGTCAAGATCCCAGCAGTTGCTTAGAAGAAGTGAGGTTTCCTGAGTTTCGCATTGCACAAGAACTCCCTCTAAATCAAGTTACACCGATTGAGTTTATACCTCAAAAAACTGGACGATATGAGTTTACCTGTGGCATGAATATGTTTCGTGGGGTTGTGGAAGTACAGCCTGCTTCAGGAGACGTAGAAACAAAATTTTCGGCTACCGCACGCTCAGCATCTGATAGGGAGTCTGCAATCGGTCAAGCAACGCATGCGGAAGCATCTAGCGGATAGAGGTTATTCAATCTGCAACAGTAGTCGCGAATCCATTAAAATGATGCACGGTCTCCTCAACGAATAATCTGAGGAATAGGAGTGATCAGGGCGTTCAAAAACTGCTCACTCACCATTTTTCTCACGATAGGGATTCCAATCGTGATACTTTTTGAAGATTCTGGATTGTTTGTTTTTAGCAGCTATGGATTCTTTTCGCCTTTTCCAGCAAACTCAACGGCAGCGTGTAAGCGATGGTGAATGTGTTGCCATTTTGGAGGGCTGCGAGGCTGCCAATCGCCTTTTGGTGTTGGTATTGCCTCAGTTGGGCGATTTTGACAGTCTGGAGTATGCTTGGTGGCTACAGCGCAAAGCAGAACAATTACGTGAGGCCAATCTTACAATTCGGGCGGTCGGAATTGGCGATCGCGTCTCTGGAGAAAAATTCTGCACCTACACAGGGTTTCCTCCCAATTGGCTCTTTGTGGATCCAACTGCAGAATTACATCAGCAATTGGGGCTTTATGCAGGGCTTTCGTTCCAAGCTCCTATGTTATCTGCATCTCAAAATGCGTGGATCAATTTGATGATGATGTGTGCAGGGGTGGGTAGCCCTGGCACCCTAGCAGAGGTGTTTCGCGGTTACCGGGGCGATCGCAACGCGCCTCAACTCATTGCCGATGATGAAGTTGTGAAAGCGTCTCCCCTACCGACATTCAAAGGTTCTGTCTTTAAGTTTGCTGGAGGGACAGGGTTTCAGCGTCCCTTTGAGTTGGCAACGTTGCGCTTGCAAAACATGGTTGAAGTTTTAAGCCATTGGAAAACTTATGTTCCCAATGCTCAGTACATGACTCAACGAGGCGGCACCTTTTTGTTTGACCGTGATGGAATCTTGTTGTATGAACATCGAGATAAAGGTATTTTAGGCTTTGCAGAAAATATGAGTGATCCCCTATCTATTCTGTTCAACAAAGTCTCTCTTTAGCTTCCATTGATGAGTTGGGTGATGTTCTAGATATGTGAAACATCAGTCAATGGGTTATTGAAAGTGCATATTTGCGATCGCACAGTCATCCATCACAAATAGGTCTTATCTTTCTGATGAGACTAGAAGGTTAAGTCCTATTTTTAATAGACTAAATACCTTGACGCTATTCAAATCAAAACCAGACCCTAAAACTCTGTGCCGCCGACACAGTGGGCGGCACAGAGTTTTAGGGTTTTATGGCTGCTTGTGCTTCGTAATTTACATGAGGCTTAGTCTACCTGCAGTCAGGCACTCTTGTATCAATTACTACCGAGGTTGAATGATTCGCCGATAGCGTGCCTCAATCAGTGAGTAGATACTGTACGCAATCAACCCAAGAGCAACAATACCCAACAGCCAAGGCCCAAAGGGTTGCTGGGCCAGAGTAACAAGTGCACCCCCTAATCCTCTTGCTTCGCTAGCATTGGCCCGTAGAGCCGCCAGAAACAAAAATAGCCCAATAATCCCAAAAACAATACCGCGAGCTGCAATACCAAACTGTCCGAGCCATTTTGCCCAATTGCGTTCGGATTGGCGCATTTGGTGGTGTTTGAAATGTTCTTGAAATTTAGCTTTGTAAGCTTGGTAAAGGTAGGAAAATCCCACCCCAATCACAATCAAACCAGCTAGACCAACAAGCCACCGTCCAAAAGGTTGACTCATAAACCGAGCCGTCCAGTCTTGGGTTGCATCGCCACTACTACTACCAGTACCAGCAATGAGCTTGACAGCGGTAAGGGCTAATCCACTGTAGGCGATCGCGCTAAATGCATAACCCATTCTTTGAGCAATCCGGCTTGCGCTGTTGCTTTCACCTTGATGTTCTGGGTCGTACACTGTTTGTACCAAACGCCAAATTGCATAGCCAACTAGGCCAATGGTGACTATGGCCAACAGAAATTTACCGAACGGTTGATTCACAATGGTTTCTAGTGCGCCATTTGTGTCGGTTGGGCTACCACTCGTTGTGAATGCAGCCTGTGCGGATAATAAACCAACAATAAAATACACAACCCCTTTAGCGGCATATCCAAATCTGGCTAAGTGCTCAATCCAAGGATGTGCAGCTGCCTTTTTTGCAGGCCGTTGCAGATCCGATAAAGGAGAATTTCGCCGATTCATGACTGTTGCTCCAAGAATAAAAAATAAATTAAATTGCTAACCATTTGTCAGCTCTATCGCAACATCAGAACGCTGATTTAGCGTGCGCGATCGCCTGCCCACCGATGAAATGTTGGATGAAACTTCAATGCAGAAATCTGATAGGAATAAAAGCCAAATGGGAAATATTTGAAGCAGCTACATCCACCTATCTATATCCATTTAGTAGAGTGGTATCTAACCATCCTGCTTGTCATCTATCTATAGGATTGATGATGGGAGGTATGACAAATTCCATCATGATTGCTTTAATGGGAACAACAAATTTAAAGAGATAGATACAAGAAGAGTTGAAGAATCGACTCTATCTTGCTATAGGCTTTGCTTATTGCGAATCTACTTCGTCAATCCTAAGGAAGATATTGCGCGAGCTGAAGCTTTGGCCTGCAATTGGGGAATGGATATCAAGTCTAAGTACCTCGACACCATGAAAAGCCAGACCCAAAAGCTCTGTGTCGCCCGGAAAACAGGCGATACAAAGCTTTTGGGGTTTTATGTTTCATGATGGCTGCTTGCTTAAAAGCAAAAATGTTAGTGGTTTTCTCGCACAGACTTGACATTCGAATAGAGATCAGGTTAAAGAAGAAGTATCAAACGCAAGCCTTTTCTGTATATGCAAGCAGCGATCGCTACCACGACTACGACCACCTCAACCACCCACCTAGGAGGGGCGTAAGACGCTGCGTTATAAAAACAGCCTTACTGCTGAATTGCCCTCCAGAGGTTTTCTGGAGGGCAATTTTTTTAAGAATCGTTTCTTGGAAAAAAACATGATGATGAAATCCATGCTGCTTACGGCGAAAGCTTTGACCCTAATGCTTTGTCAAACCACGACGACAACGCTAGGAGGGACGTGACAAACGGTTGCACGTGCAGTTTGTCAAGCCCTCCAAGTTAAGTTTGGAGGGCTTTTTTAAGCGTGCTTTTTAGCGCATTATTCAATCCACTCAATCCACCGATTTTGGAGATAGAACATGGCAAACCATCGTGAACTTGCAAAGGAAATGAACCTGTTTCATTTCGAGGAGCACAGTCCAGGAATGGTGTTTTGGCACCCACAGGGGTTCCAACTGTTTCGCAACATTGAAGACTTCATGCGGCAGATGTACCAAGCCCATGGCTTTGCAGAAGTGCGATCGCCCGTTGTTCTGAACCGCATACTTTGGGAGCGATCGGGCCATTGGGAGAAATTTCGCAAGGGGATGTTTGTTGTTGGGCACGAAGATGCAGAGGATGCGATATCTGACCCGCACATTGAATTGAGCTACGCACTCAAACCAATGTCCTGTCCTGCCCACATTGCTATCTACCAATCCCATAAACGCAGCTATCGAGAGCACCCGTTACGGTTGATGGAATTTGGCATGTGCCATCGCAACGAGCTTTCTGGTGCATTATCAGGCTGTATGCGATTGCGGCAGTTCGTCCAAGACGATGCCCATATCTTTTGCCGAGAATCACATATCCAACAGGAAATTTCAAACTTTTTGCAGATGGTGCAGCAAACTTATTCCGCGTTTGGATTCAGTCAATTCTCACTGCAAATTTCGCTTCGGCCCAAGCAACGCCTTGGAGATGATGCCCTATGGGATAGGGCGGAAGCCCTCTTGATGAATGCTGTTCAGGCGCTTGGGTATGATTACCAAGTGGCTCCTCAAGAAGGAGCCTTTTATGGTCCTAAGCTAGAAGTTAGCTTACAAGATCAACTTGGGCGCTCGTGGCAATGTGGAACTTTTCAAGTTGATTTCAATCTTCCTCAAGTCTTTGAACTAGAGTTTGTCAATGAGCGAGGAGAAATGGAACGGCCTGTCATGTTGCATCAGGCTGTATTGGGCTCAATTGAGCGATGGATTGGCATTTTGTTAGAGCATCATGGCGGAGTTCTACCAATTTGGGTGGCACCAACTCAGGTGGCGATCGCTCCTATTTCTGAGAAAGTATTGGATTGGGCACAAACCGTCTTTGAAAAACTAAAGTCTCAAGGCATTAGGATAGAGCTCTACAACCAAAATCGAACTATCCATAGGAAGATTCGGGAACTTTCTCAGCGTAAAGTTCCACTCGTCGTCATTATAGGAGAGCAGGAAGCAAAGAGCCAAACCATAAATCTTCGACGTTTGGGTTCGGCAAGTAAGCCTGAAGACATGAGCTTGTCGCACCTGGAGCAAATGCTTTCGGGTTGGTCTGTTCCCCATGCCAAACTGTAATTCATCTTTTGTTACCCTGGTAAGGCAAACCCACAATAACCATTAATCCATGGAAAAACGTTCCGGGGGTTCTTCGCAAGAGTGACAAAAGATGATGCATTCAATTCTTCTCTCAGTTGGTGTATCTCCTGCATTTGTAAGTACCTCAACCTCATAAAAAACCAGATCCTAAAGTTCTGTGCCGCCTGCTGTGCGAGCGGCACAGAACTTTAGGGTTTTATATTTAATTATGGCTGATTACTTATCTTCAATTCTTTAACCACTCGCCTGCTTGCTGAGAGTTAACAGGAGAAGAGAATAAATATCCTTGACCAAACTCACATCCTAACTCTCTGAGGACTTCGCACTCTACAGTTGTTTCAATGCCTTCTGCAACAACATCCATTCCTAAGCTGTGAGCCAGCATCACGATCATTCCGACAGTTCCGCTTGAACTAGTGCTTAGGCTTTTCACAAATGTGCGATCGATCTTCAACGTATCAATTGGGAACTCATGCAAACGGCTGAGGGAGGAGTAACCTGTACCAAAGTCATCGATTGATAATCCAATGCCTAAGTTTTTCAGTTGCTTTAAACGTTGAGCTTCTAAGGTAGAAGTCTCTAAAATACAGCTCTCTGTAATTTCTAATTTTAAGCAATCTCTTGGGATACGAGTTGCTTCCAAAACTTTTTCTAATCTCTCTAGCAGATCTACTTGCTTTAGCTGAATTGCAGAAAGATTAACATTCATCACACAAGGTAAAATTTCACGAGATTGTTCACGCGATTGAGAGAGCCATTGACTAAGTTGATAACAGGCCTCTTGCAATACCCACCAGCCTAGGGGAATAATCAGGCCAGTTTCCTCAGCAGCGGGAATGAATTCTACTGGTGAGATAATGCCTCGTTGTGGGTGGTGCCATCGAACGAGGGCCTCAAACCCCTTTAAGCTGCCTGTAGATAAGGAAATGATGGGCTGATAGTAGAGGCAAAATTCTTGAGCTTCGAGTGCTCGACGCAAGTCACTTTCTAATTGAAGTCGGGCTGTTACCTGCATCTGCATTTCAGGATCGAACATCGCATACCCGTTTCTTCCCTGTGCTTTGGCATGGTACATGGCCGTATCGGCGTCTCTCAATACATGGCTTGGCTGTTGATATTGAATTGTGCTGGCTGCAATTCCAATGCTTACGGCTGTAAAGATTTCGTGGCCTTGCACATTGAACGGTAGGGTGAATTGATAGTGAATACGTCGTGCTGCTTCAGTTGCTTCATTCACGTTGCCCAACTCTTCTAAAAGGATGGCAAACTCATCCCCACCAAATCGGGCCACGGTATCAGAATCGCGAACACAAGCTCGCAATCGTTGGGCAACGCCTTTTAGGAGTTCATCTCCGAGGGCATGTCCTAAACTGTCATTAATCATTTTGAAGCGATCGAGGTCGATAAACAAAACAGCGTAGTAACGGTTTGCTTGTCGCTGGCTTAAATGAATGGCATGGTCAAGAAGCTGCATAAATAGCGCCCGATTGGGCAGATTTGTTAGCACATCATGAAATGCATGATGTTGAAGCTGCTCTGTTGCTTGGACTAACTTTGCCTGGGTTTGTTGGAGATCAGCTAATGATTGCTCTAAATTTTGGTGAGATGCTTGCAAATTTCTATACAAGTTGGCGTTTTCAAAGGAGATGGAAGCTTGAGCACAAAGTACGTTCAACACGTGAATGCGATCGCTCGTAAAGGTCCCTGTTGTTAGGTTGTTTTCTAAATAGAGGACTCCCATCGGTTGATTTGACTTGATGAAGGGAATACAGAGAGCCGAAGCTGGCTGCCGCTCGATAATATAGGAATCGGCTATAAATTGGCTCTCTTCTTTGAGATTATCGCTGACAAAGGTTTCGGCTGTTCGAAACACATAGCGAATCAAGGTGCTGGGTAATGTGGAACAATTATCGAGCGGAGTCGATAGAATCTGGCAGCTTTGACCGCTGGCACATTGGGCTACGATAGATAGCTGTTCAGATTCGAGTAGAATTAGAGCACCTCGCTCTGCTCCTGCATTTTCCAACACACCTTGCATTAAGGTAAGAATCAGCTGATCTGGCAGAAGTTCTCTAGAAATGGCTTGGGCGGCTTTAATAACCGCTGCCAAGTCTAGAAATTCGGTAGAACTGCTAGAACTGCTGGTAGATTGCGTTTTTGTGGTTAAGCTGCCTTGGGAGTGCGATTGCTCTTGGCTAAGAATTACTTGAAGAAATTGAGCATAGCGTCGCTTCATATCTTCAATTTTGGCTTTGGCTCCCCAGCGGGCATAGCAGTAGTAGGCATCCTGAAAATAGCCTGAAGCCACTTTTTCTTTGGCCCAATTCCAATAAAACTGCGCTGCCAACTCACAAGCAAGGGCTTCATCTTGAAGATACTCGTTTGCTTGTGCGCCCTGAATAGCAAGATCGTAGAACTCGATCGCCTCTTTATGTTGTTGCAGATAACGATAGCGTTCTGCTTCTACCAGGTGCCATTTGTGCAAGTAATTCATCGGAGCATAATTTGCCCAGCTCTGTAATTTGATCTGGTTTTCTTGCACACGTTGTAAGTAGGCAGTTGATTCTGCATTCCGTTCTCTCAGCGTGGCCAAGGCTGACAAAGAATCATAGAAGTAAAATACTGGCTCAATGACCGTTCCAACACAGGCAGAGAGATGCTGTCGAGTTTCCACAGCATCACTTTCTGCTTTTGCAATATCATCAAGCAAAAAATTCAGGACAAATCGGTGTAGATAGAAAATGCACACGCGAAATCCATCATTGGAGACTTGAACTTGCGAGAGTAACGCTTGCTCGTAGGAATCCTGCCGTAAAAGAATATCTTCTTCCGAACGTCCCAGCAAGATGAGAGCTGTTTCCCAATAAATCCAGTAATGTTTGGCAGCTGTATCTCGGCTAAGCTCTAGCAATTGCTGGTGATACGCGTTGATTTGTAGATCCAGATCGGTTAAGGTGTGTCCTGACCAAAATGCATTCAACGAAAACACTTGCACAATATAGACGACAAATTCCAGATCACCAGTTTCCAAGCCAGCTTGAAAACCTTCTTGAAACATGGGCAGTGTTTCTTTTAGAGCGGCGGTACGGTGATGAATATATCCGGCAAAGATATTGAAGGTTGCAGCACGAATTCTTTTAGCCTCTGGTTCCGAAGCGAGACGATATGCTAATTGCCCAAACTGTTGAGCTTCTGTCATTGCCTGCCACAAGCTGTTCAGTTGAAAGGCATAGCTGACATATCCCACAGGAGAAAAGAGACTGTTACCAAATTGAATGGAAAGCTTGACTTGCAGCGCCACGACTAAGGGATACAGTAGCGAGCCCGTCATATAACAAGCGGGCATCATACTATCTGTAATCTGCATGATGGCGAGTGATCGCGCATCAGTCATTTTCGGCAGGTGAACTAAATCCTCAATGGAGCGATCGCCAATCAGGGCGTGGATATCCGGCCTAATGTGTTGAATCGCTGCCTGGGTTGGGTTAGGGAGGCTAACTCCCAACAACTGTAAGACTGTTTGCCCTGTGGCGATCGCAGCAGGGAAATCATTGCGAGCATTTAGCGATTCAATTTTGACTTGATACACTTGCACTTGATCAAGAGATGTTTCTGCCTGCCGAATCGCTGTATCGATCCAATCTTCCATTTGATCAAAATCCCCACACAGCCAAGCAATTTCGGCGGCGAGTTCATGTAGAGCCAACGTGAGTGCATACTGCCGCTGCCATCTGTTCTCCCCCAATAGCGATATTCCGGTAGCAGCATAGTCACGAGCTGCTTGGTATGCGGTAGCGTTGCGGGCTTTTCGGCAAGCTATCAGGCTGAGATGGGCCAATTCATCTCGCTTTTCGGGTGTGGTTAGTAATGCAACACCATAATTCAACTGATTGACCAGCTCAAAAATCCGATCTTCTCTCTCTTGGAAAGAAAGTTGTTCCAGTAGCAATTGGCCAATTCGAGCATGGACCAATACTCGCTTGGCTTCGGGAATTAAAGAATATGCAGCTTGTTGAACGCGATCGTGCAAAAACCGATAGGTGGCGCTAGCCGCTACGGAAGTATCTGACGTTGAAGAAACGTTCTGTTCTGCACCTACGTAAAACTTGTATATTTGGCTCTGCGGAAGAATGAGTCCTTCTTGTAAAGCTGCCCACAAGGCGATCGCCGTTTCAACTTCTGATGTTTCTGCAACAATTTTCAACGTTGCCAAATCAAACTGATTCCCAATACAAGCTGCTAACTTCAGAATTTGCTGTGTTTCTACAGATAGTTTTTGCAGTTGCTGTGCCATCAACTCCACAACATCATCTGTCAGGGCGGCTGCCCGCACTTGGGTAATGTCACATTGCCAACATCCTGACGACGTATTAAAGGAGATCAAATTATCTTGATGCAGAGCTTTGAGAAATTGTGCTGCAAAAAATGGGTTACCAGAAGTTTTTTGATAGACCAACTCCGTCAAAGGTTGCGCTGCTGACTCCTCACAGCCGAGGGTATCTGCAATCCATTGGTTTAAGTGCACTCGATCAAGGGGTGCGAGCGTAATGGTCGTTTGCTGAGGGTTGAATTGGCTGATTTCAGCAAGAGCCTGCATAAGGGGGTGCGTCGGAGAAACTTCATGGTCTCGATAAGCCCCAATGACCAGTAGGTAACCATTTTGAGACTCACCCATCAGCACTCGCAGCAGTTTTAGCGATGCAGAATCGATCCACTGCAAATCATCCAAAAACAGTACCAGCGGATGTTCTGGTGTTGTAAAAACTTGAATAAATTTTTGAAAGAGTAGATTAAACCGATTTTGAGCTGCAGTGCCGGATAGTTCTGCGACGGGCGGTTGCTTCCCAATCACTTGTTCTAGCTCAGGTATAACCTCAATGAGAATTTCCCCATTCTCGCTAACAGCTTCAAGGATCCGAGATCTCCATATTGCAAGTTCGCTCTCTGATTCACTCAGCAATTGCTCCATCAAACTGCGCAACGCTTGCACAAAAGCAGAAAACGGAATGTTGCGGTTGAATTGATCGAATTTACCTTTAATGAAATAACCTCTTTGACGCACAATCGGCTTATGAACTTCATTGACGACAGCGGTTTTGCCAATTCCAGAAAAGCCTGTAATTAGCATCAGTTCAGCTTGGCCCTGTGCTGTGCGCTCAAATGCTTCTAATAATGTGTTGATTTCCGCTTGTCGTCCATAAAGCTTTTCAGGAATGAGGAAGCGATCGCTAAAATCTCGCTGCCCTAGGGTGAAGCTCTCAATTCCCCGATTATCTCTCCAGAGATCACGGCAAATTACCAAGTCATGTTGCAGCCCGGTTGCACTCTGATAACGTTCTTCTGCGTTTTTCGACATCAATTTGCTAACAATTGCAGACAGCCCAACAGGAACTTGGGGGTTAAGAAGATGAGCTGCAAGGGGAACTCTTGCAATATGACTATGAACGAGTTCAATTGGGTCACGAGTCGGAAAGGGAAGCTGTCCAGTCAACAATTCATAAAACGTGACTCCCAGCGAATAGAAGTCAGTCCGGTAATCAATTCCCCGGTTCATTCGGCCCGTTTGTTCTGGAGAAATATAAGCTAGCGTTCCTTCTAGAATATTAATATTCTGTATTTCTTGTGTTTCTCGTGGTAGCAAGGAAGCAATGCTGAAGTCAATCAATTTGACTTGTTTTGTCTCTGGATTGATGAGGATATTTGACGGTTTAATATCTTTGTGAATAACACGCTGATGATAAAGACAATTGAGAACTTGAGCAAGTTGAATCGCAATGTTTAAAAAGTCATCTAAAAATTGAGGATTAGTCCGCTCATCTTGCTTTATGTCCATCCACTGCTTCAGAGAAATCCCGCCAAAGTCCTCCATAATGAGAGCATAACTATTCCGGTAGGGCTCTAAGCGGTAATGCTGAACAATATTGGACAAGCTCAATGATCTAGCAATAATGTATTGGTTGCGAAATCGCACCAACTCACCAAAGCTAGGATACTCAGCTTGGAGTAGCTTGATAATTACAGGCTGGGCGGTCGCATTTTGTTGACAACGGTAAACCTGAGTCTTAGTACCTGTATAAAGTTGGTCTAGAATTTGGTATCCGAGCAGGTCTGCCATAAAGATGCTTTAAATTGAACCTAATAAAAACTAGTATCTCGCACGCACAAGATATTTGGAGTTTGATCAAACAGAGATTATTCTATGGTCCGTAAAGTTCGTTTGAATTTTATAAGAATTAGCGTTGCAATTCTCAAGGTCAGCTTTGCTACATCAAACTCACTGGAAAGCTAGTGTGCCGGAAGTCCTGTCAACAGCGTTTTTAATTGTCAGTAATCAGTCATGGTAGGTACAAAACCGATTTCGTCCTGCTTTTTTTGCTTGATACAAAGCTTGATCAGCCGTGGTGATCAGTGCCTCGTAAGACATGTCTGCATGAGGGACAAGGCTGGAAACACCAATACTGAGAGTGATATAAGGCGCAATGTGTGATTCAGCATGAGGTATGCGTCGATGTCTAGTTTCAACTCCAATTCGCTCAGCAACTTGTCCAGCCCCTTGCTGATTGATGTAGGGCAAAACAACTGCAAATTCTTCACCTCCATACCGTGCAACAACATCGTTAGGCCGCTTGACTATTTGGCTTAAGAGCTGAGCCACCTGCTTCAGACATTCGTCGCCGGCTTGGTGGCCGTAATAGTCGTTATAGCGCTTGAAGTAGTCAATATCGCATAGCAAAAGGCTCAAGGGTTGTCTGACAAGCAATAACTGCTGCCATTGCTCTTTCAAATAGGTATCAAAGTAACGTCGATTAAAAATCTGCGTTAATCCATCCAATGTCGCAATACGATACAGTTCTTGATTTGCCTTTTCCAATTCTGCTGTACGTTCGGAGACTTTCAGTTCCAGTTGGTGAGAATAGCCTTGAGCTTGCTCGTAGAGACGGGCATTTTGTAAGGAGATGGCGGCCTGGCAGCACAGTAGGTTGAGAATCTCAACACGATCTTTGGTAAAGGCTCCAGCTGCGTGTTGGTTTTCTAAATACAAGATTCCAATCAGTTTTCCTTGATTTAGGATAGGCATGCATAGCAGACTTTTAGGTTGCTGCTGGACGAGATAAGAATCTGTTAGTAAAGAGACTTCCTTACTAACGTTGTCAATTGTTATTGTTTCTAGGCTACGTTTGGCTTTGTAGAGTAAACGAATCGGTATATCCGTACTTTCATCAATGGGAATTGATTGCAAAATTTTGGGTTCTTGACCTAGTTGAGCTACCGCCTCTATATAGAGATCAGAATGATAGAGAAGAATCAATGCGCATTTGCTAGCACCAGCATTGGCAATGACCATTTTGATCAAGGTAACGAGCAACTTATCAAGATAAATTTCGCTCGAAAGTACCTGGAATGCTTTGAGGATTGCGGCACAGTCTAGAGCATCTGAATCTGGTGTAGCAATAGAGATTGATTGATGCACTTCATCAGGCTCAAAAGATGGAGCGATCGCCTCTAACGGATCCAGGCTGTGATGCTTTTGTTGCGATTTCAATAGATGTGGGTAGCGAACTTCTAGCTCATTCGTCTTTGCTTTTGCGCCCCAGTGTGTGTAACAACGGTAAGCATCGAGCAGATAGAGTTGAGCAATTTTTGTTTTGCCCCAGTTGAGGTAGAAAGTAGCTGCGAGCTCGTTTGCAAGCGCGGCCTCTTGAATATAATTATTTGCTTTTGCTCCTTCAATTGCTGCATCATAATGTTCAATCGCTGAGACCTTTTTTCCTAAAATTCGATACATTTCTGCAGCAACTAAATCGTACTTATGCTGAAAATTTGTAGGCGCATAGTTAGCCCAATGCTGCATCTTATTTTGATGGGCGGCTACCTTTTCTAAAATGGCTTCTTGTTCCTCGAATGAAGAGTTTGGGTAGATTGCCAAGCGAGCTAGAGCTTCATAGTAATAAAACAAAGATGAAATATATTGCCCATAACTCCCATCAAGGTACTGTTCAGCAAGCTCTGCCTGAACAATTGCTTGCTCATAGTCATAAAATAGATAGCACAGCAGTAATTTATTAAAGTGGATATAGTACAGAGCAGTTCTAGCATTGCGCTCTATGAAAGTTGGCAATGCACTCGTTTCATCACAGGCTTGACCGATCAAACAACAGGGATTTTGAGATTTACCCATCAAGTTCAGAACAGCTTGCCAGTGAATTTGATGGGTACATAAAGCTACATCCTGCTTCATCTGCACCATTTTTTCAGCATACATCTCCATTGTTTCGGCCAGGTTGGGTAGAGACTCTCCAGCGAAATAGGCATGATAACAATACTTTTCAGCCGCAATTGTTGCATGGAGCAGATCTCCCGTCTTCAGCCCCATGTCATAAGCTTCTTGTAACGATGGTAAGGTGTCCCGTAGGGGCTCTTTCCAATGTCGAATTAGAAAATTCACCAGAAAAGATGTACGTGCAAAAATCTCTTTAGCGGGCAGTGCGTCTAAAACCCGAAGCGCCAACTGGCCAAATTCGTAGCCAACGTCTAAATCTCCCAATCCAGAGCATAAAAGCAACCCGTAATTGGCGTAGGCTTTTGCTGAGCTTGGTAAATTTCCAAATGTTAGGGATAAATTCACTTGCTTACAAATGGTTAGCGGTAGCAAGTCAGGAAAAATCATGTAGGTTGGTGCATCAATACTTAACAGAAGACGCAGGGCAACTTGGCTTTGAGGATGAGTCATTGGTGGCAAATCGATCGCACTTGCCACTGTCTTTCCTGCCAGGTTGGATCTTACCTCTGCAATTGCTTGCTGCCAGTCTTCTGGTGTAGGGCAAGTGGGGAAGTGAATTCCCAATTCATGTAATACTGCAAGGGCAGTGGCGATCGCTTCCTGTAGTTGATTTTGGGCAATGAAAGCAACGATTTGAATCTCATACGTTTTTACTTGATCAAGAATATCGACTGCCTTGGACAGCAAAATCGTTTTCCAAGCTTCCATCTGTCTAAAGTCGCCGCATAAATAAGCTGCTTCGATCGCTTCTTCATATAACGCCAATGTCAATCGATAGTTCGCCTTCCAGGTGTTGTGAGGAAGAAGCCGTATCGCTATCGCTAAATACTCAATGGCGGCAGCATAGGCGGTTGTTGCTTTTGCCCTACGCCCAGCCATGAAATTTAATTCCACCAGCTGTTCTCTTTCCTGAGGTGCTGTAATTAGTTCAACTCCATAATTTAATCGGTTAACAATATCAAATATTTTTTCTTCAAGTTCTGCTTTTGAAATACTGCTCAGCAAACGTTGGCTAATAGTTAGGTGGATTGCTTGCTTTTCTGAATCTGGAATTAGAGTATATACAGCTTGCTGAATGCGATCGTGTAAGAATTTATAGCCTGGGAAAACAGTAGGAGTTTCAGGATGGATGCTCTGCTGAGCGGCAGACGGTTGATGTTCAAGATCCAATATCGGTTCACGATGAACCTGATAAATCTTGTAAACTTCATTTGTTGGAACAATGAATTCACTCTGCAAAGCCTTCCATAAAGCGGCGGCTGTTGATGATGACGATTGCTGTGAGATAAGGGTCAAGGTTTCTAAGTCGAACTGATTACCAATGCAGGCCGCCAGTTTCAAGACCTGTTGCGTTTCAATAGGCAACTTTCGCAACCGTAACGCCATCAACTCTAAAACATTATCGGTTAACGCTCTTGCTTTAATCGAGGTTAGAGCGCACTGCCAGCATCGTTGCTGCGGATCGAACGTAATCAAGCCGTCGTCATGCAATGTTTTAAGAAATTGAATGCTGAAAAAAGGGTTGCCTTGGGTTTTTGGGTATATCAGATCGGTTAATGGGCTTGCTGTGGCCGTTGTGCAGCCTAAGGTATCTGCAACGAATGAATTGAGATTCAGTTTGCTTAATGGTGCAAGAACAATTCTATGAATAGGGAGATGCCCTTGCATCAGAGTATTTAGAGTGTGCAATAACGGATGTGAATCATCCACTTCGTGATCACGATAGGAACCAATAAATAGCAAACAGTGCGTATCGGAATTGGTCAGAAGAAGCTGCATTAATTGTAGGGAATCTGGATCTGCCCATTGGAGATCATCCGCAAACAAAACAAGAGGATGTTCGGGATTGGCGAAGATCTGTACAAATTTTTGAAATACCAAATTAAATCGATTTTGGGTAGCGTTTCCAGACAGCTTTGATGCGGGAGGCTGCTGTCCTACAATTTGTTCTAATTCAGGAATGATTTCAATCATTACTTGGGTATTTTCTCCCAAGGCTTGAAGTATTTGGGTTTTCCACTGAATCAACTGCTGATCAGGTTCAGATAATAGCTGCCGAATTAAATCTCGAAAGGCTTGAACCAATGCATAAAATGGAATATTTCGTTGAACTTGATCAAACTTCCCTGCAATAAAATAACCGTGGTGTTTAACAATTGGCTTATGAATTTCGTTAACAACTGCAGTTTTGCCGATACCCGAAAAGCCTGTGATCAGCATCATTTCAGTATTTCCCTGACTGACGCGGTCAAAAGCGGAAAGCAACCTTTCTACTTCTGCGTCTCGTCCATATAATTTTTCTGAAATCATGAAGCGATCGCTTCTGTCTCGTGCTCCCAGTTCAAAGGGAGTCATTCTTAGAGCGTCTTGCATTTGAGCAAGGCATGACTCCAAGTCATATTTGAGTCCGCTGGCGCTTTGATAGCGATCCTCAGCATTTTTTGCCATTAGTTTCAACACTAGATTCGACAGAATTGGTGAAATCTCTGGCCGAATCCTGTGAGGGGCGATTGGTTGCTGTGCCAAATGTTGGTGAACCAGTTCTATCGGGTCTTCAGCTTGAAAAGGCAATTGGCCCGTCAATAATGTGTATAGAGTGATGCCTAGGGAATAGAAATCCGTACGATAATCAATTCCCCGATTCATGCGTCCTGTTTGCTCAGGTGAGATGTAAGCGAGGGTTCCTTCTAAAACGTTTGGGCTTTGAAGCTCTTGAGTTTCTTGAGGAAGCAGTGATGCGATCGCAAAGTCAACGAGCTTAACTTGGTTAGTTTCTGGCTGAATTAGGATGTTAACGGGTTTTATATCTTTGTGAATAACTCGATGTTGATGCAATGCATCGAGAATATCTGCCAATTGGAGAGCAATTTTCAATACTTCTGAAGGCTGGAGCGATCGCGTTTGCATGTATTTCTGCAAACAAATACCGCTAAAATCCTCCATGATGAGAGCGTAGCCGCAGGGATGTGACTCTAGGCTGTAAACCTGAATAATGCCTTTGTGCTGAACCAATTTCGCAATCATATATTGATTGCGAAATTGCAATATATCCGTAAACGAAGCATATTCTCGGTTGAGAAATTTAATCTCTACCGAGCACTGATCGGTTTCACACACTGCTCGGTAAACAGCGAACTTTGGGCTGAAAAATACTTGCTGACTTAAACGGTACCCGGGAATCGTATTTAACAACCTGGAGTCTGCATACATAGTTATCAATTCTGCTTGATATGCGGATGTTTGGAATCGGCAATTTATGCTATTTTCCAGGGCGACATTGCTGATCCCTGTACAAAAATCAGTCTAGGCTAGACTTTTCCTACGGATTAGAACAACGCGGTGATGTTCTAGACGTGTGGTTATTGGTTGTGGAAGGGGGGCATCGCCCCCTTCCACAACCAATAACCACACATTTGAAACACGACCGAACAACGCTTTGGCTTTTATCTGGACTAGTTCTATATTTGAGAGCCAGTGCCCCAATTCACGTTGTTCTACAACCTGGGTATTTAGAGACGGTAAGATCCGCTTTGGCGAACCCTTACTGCATCAAACATGACACACTACTATTAGAAATTATGCCCATTGCATCACTAAATTAAGAAGCATTGAGCGACCACAGGGCTTTTCTCAGGTGGGGCGCTCGGGGCAAATTCGCTTCCGATCTTCAGTCATCCGTAAGATCCACAGGGATTTGACACCCCTTAAATTGGCATACACTCAAGCCTGAGAAAAATTACGAGTGCAAAGAGTATTTCCTGCCACTAGAAAATATATGTTGCACCTTGTTAGGGTTGATTGTCGCAATTGAAAGTCAGCCCTATAGTTCGCTACGGTTCCAGATACTGACTTCAATTTTAGGGTTTCTTGCAAACGATCAAGCCTCTTACCGCTGGGGCGATCGCCGCCACAACGGCTATTGCCAGCACTTTGATTGCGTTTCCGGCCAAGGCTCAGCTCAGCACACAAAGCAACACAAATATGCAGGTAGTTCTGCCAAGCGTGTTGATTCTTTACTACTACAATACGGTTACGTTGAATGTTTCTATAACAGACTTGATCAATGGGGCTGCTGCACTCCATCCGAAAAAACAGGGGGTTGAATGAGTTTGGGGCGCTAAGCGCCCCAAACTCATTCAACTGCAAATGGTGGCAAGGACTGAGTTACGGATTGGTTGAAGTCTCGCCCGCCGTCTTGAGTGCGCGTGCCACTTGAGCAACCCGCTTCCCCTGAAATCGCGCCACTTCCAAATCATCTGGTGTAGGAGGAGCGCTCTCCTGACCAGAGACCGTAGACGCACCATAGGGAGTTCCGGCTTTAAACAGCGACGGATCGGCATAGCCCAGCGGCACCAAAATCAACCCCAGGTGCGCCATGGGATGATACATCGACAAAATGGTGCTTTCATTGCCACCATGCACGCTGGAGGTTGACGTGAATGCGCTGCCTGCTTTACCAACCAATTTGCCCTGAAACCACAGACCACCGAGCGAGTCAATATAGGCTTTTAGCTCCGACGACATATTGCCAAACCGCGTAGGAGATCCAAAGATAATGGCATCGGCCCACTCGGCATCGGCTGAGGTAGGGGCTTCGTACTGTGCATTCATGCGTTCTGCATTCTCAACCCATCCTTCAGCTTTTTGCATCACCTCCTGGGAAACAACCTCGCGAGCGCGGCGCAGCACCACCTCGGCACCTTCGGCTTTTGCACCTTCGGCGATCGCCTGAGCAAGGGCTTCGGTTGAGCCATTGCGAGAGTAGAACGCAACTAACACGTTGACAGTAGCCATATCGCTTGAATCTCCCGTTTTGGTTTTTCCACCGTTATGCTATGGCTTCACCGTTCAGCCTGCATGTTTCTTTGTGCGTAGTTTCGCACCAAGCCTGGTGATCAGCGTTGGGCCAAGTTGTTGGGCCAAGTTATCGCATCCTGATCGCACCGTGAATTAACCTGAGTTATAGATAAGCAAAGCAGCCCTTAACCGAAACTAGCTTGATTTAGGGTTCCATCAACTGACGGGAAAGCGTGTTGTGTTCTTCAACCAATGTTTCCAGTTCAACCGTCGTCAGTCGTCCCTGATCAACCACCTTGCGACCATTGATAAAGTTGTAATCCACTCGGTTAACCTGACAAAAGATCATGGCTGCAACAGGATCGTGCAACGCACCTGCAAATTCAGGCCGATCTAGAGAAATAGCCACAAAATCAGCCGACATCCCCGGAGCCAAGGCTCCAATATCGTCTCGACCTAGCACCCTAGCACCGCCCAGAGTGGCCAGTTCTAGGGCACCGCGTGCGGTCATAGCCGATGCATCTTGTTCTCGTACACGCGCCATTAAAAAGGCGGTTCGCGCTTCATTCAACAAATTGGATGTGTCATTGGAGGCGGAACCATCGACCCCCAGCCCAACCGGAACGTGATGGTGGAGCATGGTGCGAATGGGGGCCATACCGCTGGCCAACCGCATATTGCTACAGGGACAATGGGCAATGCCAGTTCCCGTTTTGCCAAACTGACGAATGGCGCGATCGTCGAGTTGTACGCAGTGGGCATGCCATACATCCGGGCCAACCCACCCGACCGACTCGGCATAGTCTCCGGGTGTCATGCCAAAGGTCGCCAAACTGTACTCAATGTCGGATTTGTTTTCTGCCAGGTGCGTGTGTAGCCGAATGCCTGGGTGCGATCGCGCCAACGCTGCCGACTCTCGCATCAAATCTTGAGAGACCGAAAAGGGAGAACAAGGGGCCAAGGTAATTCGCAACATCGCGTGGCGATCGTTGTTGTGATACTGCTCAATTAGCCGCTGGCTATCATTCAAAATATCGGCTTCTCGTTCCACCACCGAGTCAGGCGGTAGCCCGCCCTGGCTCTGCCCCACACTCATGCTGCCCCGACTGGCATGAAACCGCAGCCCGATCGCCTGCACAGCCTCAATTTCATCGTCGAGAGTGCTGCCGTTGGGATAGATATAAAGGTGATCGCTGGCTGTGGTACAGCCCGACAACATCAGTTCGGCAGCGGCCATTTGCGCACTCACATAGATGGCCCGAGGGGTAAGTTTGGCCCAGATGGGATATAGCGTTTGCAGCCAGTTGAACAAATCGCAATCCTGCGCAGCAGGAATTGCCCGCGTCAACGTTTGGTAAAAATGGTGATGCGTATTGACCAAACCCGGCAGCACCACATAGCGACCCTGCAAATCCAACACCTCGTCTGCGGTCTGGGGCAGTTCCGAGGTTGTTCCCACCTGCTCAATCACATTATCGCGAATGAACAGAGCGCCGTTCGCAATTTCTCGGCGCTCTGCATCCATGGTGACTAGGGTGTGTATTTGTTTAACAAGCAGAGTAGACATAAACTCTCAACCGTGATCCAAACCGCAAAGGATGTGTCTGGTTTACAGCAACAATCGGCCCAGGACTGTATGGAGTCACACATTTTTCTGCGTAAAGAATTTTATTACGAGTCTATTAGACCTCCTGTATGAAATTGTTATACGACGGAGCTACACAACAGTTCATATTTGAAACAGCTCAGGAATTACGCAGTTGAATGATGTTTGGGGTGCTAAGCACCCCAAACATCATTCAACTGCCTGGTTTTTTGGATGGAGTGCGTCAGTCCTAACAGCTATTCGTGCAGGAGATCTGGGGATCTATTCATGCTGCCTGTTTGTGATGTCTGTTGAAGCTGTGAAATCGGGCGGCATCAATCTCAAGTTTTAAAGTGATTTACAGGCTCAACTGCACAACGCTTTTGACTAAAACAGACGTTGCTATAGGTCGTGAGCTTGAATCTTTACCAAGTTAAGGTTTGGGCTGTTCCGTCATCTTGATAGTGGTGTTGCCCAATCCCAACGAGGTCAACAATTACCTGCCGTGCTGGAGGGCGGTATTGACCCTGGCGCGATGAGGCACAAAATTCTATGTGCTGAGTATGGGGGGTAACAGAGTAGTGAGTCGTTGCCCACAGCCCAGAACGATGATCTAGCGTGTGGCCGTCGTCTTCGTAGAGTATGCCTTCTCCGCTGCCTGGATAAACTTTGAGCGTCAGGGGACTGAGCGGGTGCTCATCTACAAATTGCATGACAGGCTGCATGGGAATGATGGCTCCAGCTTTGGCATAGAGGGGCATGCATTCTAGTGGGGCTGCTGCCAAGATGTAGGTTGGCCCCTCAAAGCGATCGCCCGTCCACCAGTCGTACCAAACCCCTTCTGGCAAGTACACAGCTCGTTGTTCTACCCCTGGCCGATATACCGGAGCCGCCATCAGGGATGGTCCTAGCAATACTTGGTCGTACAATGCATAGGTTCTCGGATCGTTGGGGTAGTGGTAGAGTAGGGGGCGCAAAATGGGCGCCCCTGTGGTTGCGGCTTCCCAAAACAGGGTGTAGAGGTAGGGCAGCAATTGGTAACGCAGTTGAATGTACTCTCGGCAAATTTGCTCAATGCGATCGCCAAAGACCCAAGGTTCATGCTGGTCGGTTGATAACGCCGAATGTCCTCGCATCAGAGGATAAAGCATCCCCATTTGCACCCATCGCGCAAACAGCTCTCCAGTGGCATTGCTGGCAAAACCGCCCACATCGCAACCCACAAATCCTACCCCTGACAAGCCCATGTTGCAGAGCATTGGCAACGACATTTCCAAATGCTCCCATAGGGAATGGTTGTCTCCCATCCAGACCGACGACCAGCGTTGAATTCCGGCAAACCCCGATCGGGTGAGGACAAACGAGCGTTGGTTTGGACGCAGTTGCTCTAGCCCTTCGGCACAGGCTTGTGCCATGGTCAGACCATAAAGGTTGTGTGCTTCACGATGGGTTGTTTGCTCATCGGCTGGCCCCTGAAGCGCATCTAGGGGAAAGAAAATCTTGTTGCCATCGTCTCCAAATGGGCGATCGGCAATTGAGGGTTCATTCATGTCGTTCCAAATGCCTGCCACTCCTGCATCAACCAAGGCACGATGCCAGGTGCCCCACCACTGGCGCACCTCAGGCCGCAAAAAGTCAGGAAATACGGCTTTGTCGGGCCAGACATAACCGTGAAACAACCTGCCATCAACATGCCGAACAAAGTAATCTTGCTCCAGTCCTTCGTCAAAAACGGAGTAATTGGCTTCGGGTTCGTACTTTACCCCCGGGTCCACGATGGTTACCGTTTTAAAGCCATTTTGCGCCAGACTATGAATGAGTGAGGCAGGATTGGGAAACCGGGTAGGGCTCCAGGTAAACACCCGGTAGCCGCGCATGTAGTCAATATCTAAATGGATGACATCGCAGGGAATTTGCCGCTGCCGAAACTCCTGGGCTAGCTGCTTCACGACCGTTTCTGAGTCATAGCTCCAACGACATTGGTGATAACCTAAGGCCCACTTGGGTGGTAGGGGCATTCGGCCTGTCAGGTGAGTGTAGGTGTACAAAATTTGCGCGGGCTCTGGTCCATATATCAGGTAGTAATCTAGCTCAGGAGCCTGAGTTTCCATGCGCCACAGTCCTGGATGCTCAACCCCCAAGTCAAACTGACTCCAATAGGTGCTGTTGAGAAAAATTCCATATCCCACGTCTGGCCGCAAAGCCATCATGAAGGGGATGGCTTGGTACATTTCATCGGTCAGGGCACCGTAATCGAGTGCATCGGTTGTCCAGTTGGTTTTAATCTCGCTGCGCTTGTCTAGCAAGCCGGTTCGTTCACCAAAGCCATAGAAGTGCTCTTCGGGTTCAATCCGTTTCCAACTGGCGATCGCACCCTGTCTCCACCCTGTACCGTCTTCACTATCACAAGCAAAGGGTCGTTGCTGCGCATCAAAACATTGAATTTGAGCGCGATCGCGGCTGATGGTTAGCCGCATTTGCTCAGTTTGAATCTGAAGATGAGTGTCCGTTTCTTGAATGTCAAACGCAACCGACTCCCAAGCATCATCGGGCTGAGTAACCGCCCACGAGCGTCGGGGCAAAAATTCTGCAGTTGGGGTCACTCGGATTCGCACCAAGTTCATTGCCAAAATGCTGATCCGTATAAGGCCCTGCTCACATTGCAACGTGAGGTGACGTTCCTCAAGTTTTTCCTGCGCTGTATTGCCAACTGTAATGCTCTTTATCCGACCGACCTTAGACCACTGTTGCTCTTGGCCTGGCAATTGCCCAAAATACTGCGGCATGAGTTGTCACCCTAATGCGTTGCAGCTTTCACTATGTCGTCTCTTGACTGTGCCGTCATACAGCTTTAGGGAGAACTCAAGGAGATATTTGCAGTTAGGGCATGATTTTGCGTGACGGGGACGGGGACTGCGACTGCGCCACGCAAAATTACGCCCCTTTGAGGCTTCCCTTAAGGGAAGGAAACAACTGGTTGAGCATGGGCAAATACAACACAACAGACGCTGGTGACGGCGTCATTGATAAGCGTATACCAGGCTGGGCAACAGTGGTATATGGCTCACCTCGCCAAAGGAAATTTCATCTCTCCTTTGGTTTTTACCTGCGCCATTGTTGCAAGGAGAATTGAAATTCTCCTTGGAAGGCTGCTCAGTTCTTTACTATTGTTAGGCTTGATCCTCATCCAGGGGCATGATGTAATGCCCACGACGGCCATCAACATTAGCCCATATTCCGGCCAACTTTCCTTTCGATAACTCAACAACAATCACCCGACGAGCCATCTGCAAGTTCTCCTGGCTGATGCGTTTTCCATACAGCGCCTGCAAGACATCGTCGGTACTCATGGGCTGACCAGCATTGCGCTCCAGGATGGTTTTAATGGAGGTGCGTAATGTTTGATCTTGAAATTCTTTGAGAACCGACTCACGGGGATTGAAGTTGGAAGCAGCAGCGATCGCGTCTGATGAAGATATTTCTGTATGGGTCGAGCTTTCTGCTAAATCCTCTCCTGTTGGGGTTTCGGCCTTACTCGCTTTGGGACTGAGTTTGGGCCTACGACCTAGCTTTGCCGATGACTTCCTTCGTTTTGTTTTTGTTGCTTTTGTTTTTGTGGATGATTTTGTTGACGAGCGTCGTGATTTTGTTGAAGGTGCTACTTCCTCTTCCTCTTCCTCTTCCTCGTTTGAACCTTCGGGGCCTTGTAAATGAGATGCTTCTGTATCTTCTAACGAAACAATCGTGGCAATTTCAATCGCATCCGTGGCTTCTGTTAGCGAGCCAGCCATAATTTGTTTAACTGCGTTGAGAGTTGCGGATGTATCACGCAGCTCTTCAACCAAATGCTGTTGACGAACTTCTAGCTGATGGATAACGGTTTGTAGTGATTCCACAAATGTTGTCGCCTGCTCAGTACCCAAAACAGATTGCAGATCAATCATAAATTGACTCCTACTATTTAGTTGTCATACAAATCAACGTTGAGATCAGAACTGTTTCCTTCAGTCAATTGTTGACGTGTGGATTACCCTAAATAGTAATTCAATTTCTGCCAAGCTACGAATCAACGATAGAATTTGCTCTATTTTTATCGATTGCGAAGCTGTGATTTAAGGCTTGAGCAACTCGTTCGAAACGATTGGAAGGAAAGACTGATAGGTTTTCTCTTTTTTATCCTTCTCGTCAGGTTTGCGATCGCGACAACCGTGCTCAAGGCTTAAATGAAGCGATGACGCCCTTTCTTTCAACAATGTAGGGTCGGCTTTCAGCGCTGGGCATCTTCCAGAGTAACCATCTTTTGGGGTGCTTCCTTCATCGACAGCGTGCAAGTTCCAAGATTGAGAAACTTTATTCGCAATGAATTAAATTTCCTTTTTATTACATTATCGCTTTCCATCTGGTCAGGTGATGGGCTGGGTACTAAGCTGATGATTGCAACAGGTTGCTGAATTCTGTCGAGAATGTGGTTTGTGCTGTTGATGCTGGGCGATCGCCCAGCATCAAGGCTTAGAGTTCAATCACAGAAGATGGGGGCAGTGAGCGTCATTCCCGATTGGCATGTAAAGAGAATGCATTCGAAATATTGTGAGGAATTGCCACCACATGAGCAAAATTCGACGAATCAATCCAGAAGGATTGGCTGACCCGTCTCACTATGGCTATGCGCAAGTCACTGTTGTTCCTCCTGATACAACGCTCGTATACGTTGCAGGCCAACTTGGTGAAGATATTCATGGTCATTTCTCGGCCGAATTTGCTGCCCAGGTCAAGCAGGCTTTTCACAATCTCCACACAGCTTTATCAGCGGCGGGAGCCACACCCGATCAGGTTGTCAAAATTACGGTTCTTTCCGTTGACCATACCACCGAGAAACAGCAAATAATTTCAGCTGAACGAAATGCCATGTGGCCGGGGGAGCATAAGCCTGCGAGTACCCTCATTCCCGTCCCAAGATTGGCGGTGGAAGAAGCACTTTTTGAAGTTGATGCGATCGCTTCAATTCCAAACTCTTAGTATTCGGAGAATGCCATGTCGTTACCGCTAATTTTGCAGCCTGGAGAAGGACGAACGGTTCACATTGGCCCTAGTACCTGCACATTCAAAGCAACAGGAAAGGATACCCACGGCCAATTTGGGCTGTTTGAGTTTGTGATGCAACCCAATACGAAGGGAGCTAGTCCCCACATTCACAAAGAACTAACGGAAATGTTTTACGTCGTTGAGGGTGAGGTGGAGCTGATTTTGGGCGATCGCCAAGTTGTTGCTCAGCCCAAAACATTCATGATCGCACCCGAAAATACGCCTCATGGTTTTGCCAATGTCGGAGCGACCGAAGCAACGTTGCTGATTATGTTTTGCCCTGCCGACTCTCGCGAACAATATTTTGAAGGGCTGGCTGAACTCACCAAAGATGGACGACAGCCCTCTCAAGCAGAATTACTAGATTTAATGCAACGGTTTGATCAATACCCTGTTCCTGAGGAGCAGGCCACTTAGCGATTGGGTGGGTTATCCTATTGCAAGGCAGAACTATGAAGACCAACTCTAAAATTCTGTGTTGCCCGCTGTGCGAGCAACACAGAAACCTAGATAGCACAAACTAGCCCAGGCTTATGGGACGAACACCCCTTGGGTTTGCAGCTTTACAGCCTCGGCTAGCGATCGCAGCATGGTAGCAGTGGTTTCAAAATCGACACAAGCATCGGTAATACTTTGGCCGTAGGTGAGCTGCGACAGGTCTTGGCAGATGGGTTGGTTGCCAGCTACCAGATGGCTTTCAATCATGACCCCCATAATGGAGGAAGAACCGGATTCAATCTGATTTGTGATGTCTTTCAACACCTCAGATTGCCGTGTGTAGTCCTTCTCAGAATTTCCGTGGCTGCAATCAATCATCACCCGTTGGTTGAGCTTGTAGCGGGCTAGCTCTTTGGTTGCTTTTGCAACCGAGGCAGCGTCATAGTTTGGCCCGTTTTTGCCGCCGCGTAGCACAATGTGACTGTCGGGGTTGCCTGTTGTTGTGACAATGCTCGCCAAGCCGTGGAAGTTAATTCCCAAGAAGTGGTGAGGGGAACTAGCCGCCAACATCGCGTTTACTGCAGCGTTGAGACTACCGTCAGTTCCGTTTTTGAACCCCACCGGCATCGACAGGCCAGAGGCCATTTCGCGGTGAGTTTGGCTTTCGGTTGTGCGTGCCCCGATTGCAGTCCACGACACGACATCTGCCAAGTATTGGGGAATGATGGGATCGAGCAATTCGGTTGCAGCAGGAAGGCCCAACTGAGCCAGATCAAGCAGCAATTTCCGGGCAAGCCGCAGCCCTGTGTTGATGTCGTAGCTGCCATCTAGATGGGGATCATTGATCAGCCCTTTCCATCCAATGTTGGTGCGGGGCTTTTCAAAATAAACGCGCATTACGATTTCTAAATGGTCTGCTAGCTCACGGCGCAGCTTCAGCAGCTTTTCGCCGTATTCGTAGGCCGCATCCACATCGTGGATGGAACAAGGGCCAACGATCACGAGCAGACGATGATCCTCTGCCTGCAAAATATTGCGGATGCGATCGCGCGTATCCGCAACAAGAGTGGATACATTCTCTGTAATCGGCAGCTCTCCGTGGATATAGGCTGGATTTAGCAGAGGGCGCGTTTCAATAACATGGAGATCGTAAGTTTGGCGCATCTGTTTTGTGAACCCTGTAACAGAGCCTAGTTATCTTAAATGTGCAGCTAACAGGCTAATTTCCTTCTCTGACTGTGCCTTATAACCTTGCGTATCAACAACAATTTTCTCAAAAATTCGCGACGACCCCATCCCCCGATCTCATGAACTTGCCCAATCAGCATTACAGACTAGCATCATGCCATGAAATTAGGGCAAAAAAGCAGTCCAATCCGGCGAATTCGTTCTAGGGCATGGGTTAAATGGCATTGAGGCACCGTTAGAAACTCTAGAAGGCCCACGGACTGCCATTCAGTAAACCTCGCTCGGCCAAGCCCTTATCCCTGTTATGCATCTCATGAGTCTGGGATCTGGGGTTGGGTGAGTTGCACAACAACCTCGAATTTGTAGTCGTACAGCAATCGGCTCAACCCATCCACCAAGTCAGACTGGTCTTGTGGAATTGCTTGTAGCAGCTTGCAGGCGGCAACATCGTCGCAAAATAGGGCCGCTTGGTGGAGGGCTGCAATCCACTCATCGGGCATGATGCGCAGCAGTCGCGGATCGAGATTGGTAGACGGAGATGCCAATTCCAATGGCTGGCCGAAATTGTCGGATTGGTCATACTCGTAGGTTAAGCCTAAGTGCTCAGCCATTTTGGCCAACATCAGGTCAATTTGAATGGGTTTGCTCACAAAGTCGTTGCACCCTGCCGATAAAGCACGGGTACGCTCATCACTCGATGCTTGGGCCGTGAGGGCAATAATTCGGGTGGATGGGCGATGGGGATCGGCGATCGCATCCTCATCCGCTCGAATGCGGCGAGTGACTTCACAACCATCCATATCGGGCATACGCAAATCCATCCAAATCAAATGCGGCTGCCAGTGATGCCAACGGGCGATCGCCTCTGTCCCGCTCGCTGCCTCCTGCACCTCAAATCCCATATGCGACAAAACACTGACCATGAGGTAGCGGTTGTAGGGCTGATCATCCACCACCAGAACGCGATAGGTCGGTTGTCCTGGTGTGAGCCCCAGAACGGTTTCAGGTTTATTTACAGAAGTGACCTCTTCCATACTGGCTAGCCGCAGCGGAATCGAAAACCGAAAGGTGCTGCCCTTGCCCAACGTACTCACCGCGGTGAGATCCCCTCCCATCAGAGTGGCAATACTGCGGCTAATGGCCAGCCCTAACCCCGTGCCCTCTAACGAAATGTGCCCGGCCCTCGCCTGAGTAAATGCATCAAAAATGGTGTTCAACTCCTCAGTTGCAATGCCCACGCCGGTATCAATCACTTCAAAGTACAGAGCAGAGACAGAAACTGCTGTATTGCTGCCAAAGTTATCTTCCAACCGTGGCTCATCGTTTTGCGACATGGGCTGCAAGCCAACCCGCAGAATGACTCCACCCTGGTGAGTAAACTTGATCGCGTTATTCAGCAAATTAATTAATACCTGACGGAGTTTGTTTGGGTCTGCAATGATATGTCGGGGTACGTTGGGGTCAAGCTCTAGGCTAAATTGCAGTTCTTTATCTTCTGCCCGCTCCCAAAACATGGCCCGCAAGTCTTGCAGCAGTTCGATCAGGTTAATGCCGCTGGTTTCTAGTGTGATGCGGTTTGCTTCGATTTTGGATAAGTCCAGAATGTCGTTGATGAGGTGCAACAGGTGATCGCCACTGCGGTGCATGATGCGGATGTATTCTTGCTGCTGCGGTTGAAGGGTACGGTCTGAGCGCAGCAGTTGCGTGAAGCCCAAAATAACGTTGAGCGGGGTGCGCAGTTCGTGGCTCATGTTTGCCAAAAAGGCACTTTTTGCCTGGTTGGCTGCATCGGCTGCTTGTACAGCTTGCTGTAGGTCGAGGGTGCGCTCTTGAATTCGCTGCTCTAGCTCGCTGTTCAACTGCTGCAACGCGGTTTCGGCCTGTTTGAGATTGGTAATGTCGTCATAGCACCCCAAAACTCCAATCACCGCCCCTTGACTGTCGGTTAAGGGAATTTTGCTGATTCGAATCCAACCTTTTTCCCCGTTGCTGTTGCGGTTTGGTTCTTCGTAGTTGAGTTTGGGGATGCGGGTACGGATGATATTGGCGTCGTCGGCTCGGTAGAGATGCGCCCCCTCGGCCCAGGGTAATTCCATATCGGTTTTGCCAACAATGTCTTCAACGGTGAGGTGATAGTCGTTGGCAAATGAGGCATTACAACCCAAAAATCTGGACTCTAAATCTTTCCAAAAGACGCGTTGAGGAATGGTGTTTAAGACAAGATTGAGAATATTTCGGGATTCTTTGAGGGCTTGTTCTGCTTGTTTGCGATCGCTAATGTCGGCGTGAATTCCCAACATGCGCAACGGTTGCCCGTATTCATCCCAGGCAACCAGCTTACCGATGGATAAAATCCATTTCCAGCGTCCGTCTTTAGTGCGCTGACGAAACTCCGCCTGATACTCATGGATGTTGCCTGACATGTAGGCGCGGTAGGTATTCGTAACGTGCTCTACATCATCGGGATGTAATCGCTTTAACCAGTCCTGAAGGCTTTCCTGAAAGGTGGCTGGATCGTATCCCAGCATGATGGCGTATTCCGGGCTGGTAATGGCTTCGCCCGTTTGCACGTTGAGGTCATAGAGTCCTTGTTGTGAGGCCATGAGCGCCAGGCGCAAGCGTTCTTCGCTTTGGCTGAGCTGCTGAGTTCGCTCATGAACATGTTGCTCTAGTTTTTCGTTGAGTTGCTGGAGGTCAGATTCGGCCTGTTTGCGATCGCTAATATCTGCAACTCGCACCAGATTAAACCGCTGATCGCCAAAGGTAATTTGTTTAACGGAGAGATCGCCCCAAAACTCACGACCACGGCGGGTCACATATTCCACCTCACGGCTCCAAAAGCCTCGTTGGTCAATGGTTTGTTTGATCGAAATCAATTCTTCGGGAGTAAACTTCTGCTTTTGCAGAATGTGCCCTTCTTTGCCGATGAGGTCAGCCTTGGTTTCTATTTCGAACAGGTTGAGGGCTTGTTGATTGCAGTCGGTGGTGAGGAGCGTATCGGCATCGACCAAAAACAGCGCATCGTTCGACTCGTTGAATAACAGTTCGCGAAAATCGCGGTTTTTGATCAGTTCTTGTTCAAGCTGGAGGCGATCGCTAATGTCGCGGGCGGCGGCATAAATCAAATTGCCCACGGGGTAGGAGCGCCACTCTAGCCACCGATACGAACTATCACGACAGCGGTAGCGATTGACAAAACCGTAGATTTCTTGCTGGTTGGCCAATTGGGCGATCGCCTCCAGGGTACTATCTCGATCGTCTGGATGCACGTAATCCAAGAATCTGCTGCCTTCCAGATCTTCCAGGCGATAGCCCAACGTTTGCTGCCATTGGGGATTGAGCCGGAGAAAATGGCCATCAATAGTGGCAATGCAAAGCAAATCGAGCGCAACCGAAAAGAACTGATTCAGCTCCTCTGTTTTAATCTTGAGTTCGGTCTCGGCCTGTTTGCGATCGCCAATATCAATCACAACGGCCAGATCCTTGATAGGGTTGCCCTCAGCATCGCGAATCAGCGACAGGGTCATATCCGTCCACACCCATCCACCATGTTTGTGGCGGTAGCGCTTTTCCATGCTAAATGCATCGATCTCACCGCGATACAGTCGATCCAGTTGAACTCTTTGCGCTTCCATATCCATTGGGTGGGTCACCTCTTGAAAGGTCAGCGCTAAGAGTTCCTCGTGGGTGTACCCCAACAAATCACAAAAATATTGGTTGGCGTCAACGAACTGACCCGACGGGCTAGCCTGGTTAATTCCGACGGCTGCCTGCTCGAATACCGCCCGAAACCGGGCCTCACTGGCTTGCAATGCCTGCTCAACCTGTTTGCGATCGGTAATATCCAACGCGGTGCCAAACAACCGCACGACTCGACCCTGGGCATCGCGTTCCACCTCGGCGCGGCCTTCGTGATAGCGCATCGATCCATCGGGCAACATGGCCCGATAGTCAATCACATAGGAAAGTCCCTGCTCTGCGGCTCTAGCAACACACTGTTGCAAAACCACGCGATCATCGGGATGAATCATCTGTAAATAGTCGGCATAAGCTGGCTCTCCTTGGTCGGGGTCCAGCCCAAACATGCGAAACAACTCTGCCGACCAGGTGATGGTTTGGCTTGAGAGGTCAAATTCCCAATTGCCAATGTGGGCGACCCGCTGGGCTTGTAGCAGTGCAGATTGAATCTGCCTAAGTTCGGCCTCGGCCTGTTTGCGGGGTGTAACATCTAGAGCGACGCCGTACCAGGCAATCTCACCATTTTCGCGGCGCTTAGGCTGCGACGATCCTTTCAGCCATTTCACCGTTCCCGATGGGGTGATGATTCGCCATTCGTGCTGAAAGGGTTGCAACAGCTCAAGGGATGTTTGTACCACGGCTTCGTAGCCGGCGCGATCATCTGGGTGGATGCAGTTCAGCAGTACTGTTGCATCGGCCAGAATATCTTCAACTCGCAGTTCTTGAATCGTTTCGCTCGCTTTGCTGATGTGCTCGAAATAGAAAGAGCCATCCACGCGTCTGACCAAAATGTAGATGTTGGCTGGAGAGGCATCCGAAATTTCTCGAAAGCGCGTTTCGCTTTGCTGAAGGGCAAGCTCGGCCTGCTTGCGCTCGTGAATATCGCGGCCAACCGACTGCAGCTCGATAAATTGGCCTTGCGCGTCATAAATGACTTGGTTCGTCCACTGAGTCCATCGCATGGTGCCGTTTACCCAAACGCGATGCTCAACTGTGCCAATAGGATTTTGGGGCGATAGGGCTGCTAAGCAGGCATCGATGAGCGGTTGGTCTTCGGGATAAATCCTGGGCTTGTAGCTATGGCCAACGATTCGCTCTTTGGGCAGGCCGTAGTAGCGACAAAATGCATCATTGACAAAGACCAATGTGCCATCAGCCTGAAACCGAGCAATCAGCTCGGTTTGGTCTTGAACGATGGATAGGTAGCGGAGTTCTGACTGGCGTAGCGACTCTTCGGCACATTTGCGATCGCTAATATCAATGAGCAAACCATCCCACACCATTCCCTGAGGGGTTGGCTGCGGGCGCGATCGCCCTTGAATCCACTTGAGTTGGCCAGATGGTGTGGTTAAGCGTCCCTCCCATTGCCAGTGGGCACAGTTTTGGACAGCAACGGCAACCGACGCTTGCAGAGAGGGAAAATCTTCAGGGTGAATTAAGTTCCAAACGGTGGTTGCATCTTGAACAACCTGTTGGGGTTCTAGCTCTAGTAGCTCGTAGGCTCCGGCGCTGGCATAGGTAAACGTACCCGCTCCATCCAGATCGGGGGAGTACCGATACAGCATCCCTGGTGTGTTGGCTGCCAGGGTTTGAAACCGAGCTTCGCTTTCTTGCAGGGCTGCTTCGATGTGTTTGCGATTGCTAATATCGCGCCCTTCGAGAATGAGCAGCCAAACTTTGCCCTGATCATCGCGAAGGGGCTTGAGCGAAAAATCTAGGGTCACGACGCGATCGCCCGCCCCTAAGATATCCACCTCATACCGCACGAACTCGCCTGCCGCCGCCCGAGCCACAGCCACCTTGAGCTGTGCTTGAGTCTCGGTTGACAGGCTCCACCAGCGAATTTTCCACAAAAGTTTGTGCACCACCTCGTGCTGGGCGAGGGCACCAAAGTCCAATGCGGCCTGGTTGATGTCGAGCAAAAGGCCACTTGGGGTGAGCAGTCCCATAAATTGGAACATGGTGTTGAAAATGGCTCGAAATCGCTGTTCGCTCTGGCGTAAGGAGGTTTCTGCGGCAAGGCGCTTCGCTTCGATAAATTTGCGATCGCTAATGTCTCGTACGGTGCTGGCCAGGTATTGCACCTGCCCCACATCGTTGAAAACTGGGGCCACCCACTCGGCCACCCACCGAATGGAGCCATCCGGTCGAATAATGCGAAATTCGGCCTGCCGAGGTTCGGTTACGTTCGATTGCTGAAATTCTGCGGTGGAAGCTCGATCTTCTGGGTGAACACTATCGAGCCACGCCTGAGGCTGTTGGTAAAGGCGATCGCACGATTGCCCCCAAATGCGCTCGTAAGCAGGACTCACATAGAGAATTTCGCGATTATCTGCCGTTTTGATAAACACCACTTCGGCAATGGCTTCGGCAATTTGGCGAAAGTGGGTGTCCCTTGCCAGCAACGCCAGTTCGGCGGCTTTGCGTCCATGAATCTCTTTGGAGGGGAGCCGCACTGCGTGGAGGTAATCCCACCAGCTCAATGGCCTATCGGTTTCGGGCGAAGGATGGATGGGCGCTCCATCTTGGCGATCGCCAGTGTCGCCATCCAACGGAACCTGGCTGCTAGGTTGGGACCGTCTGCGTGTGGGGATCAGCCTAATGGCGATCGCCAAGCCCAAGGTTGCCCCGCACAGAGCAAGGGTCATTGCAGTATTGCGCTGAATGACGGACAAAAACCGAACCTCTGGCACCACCAGCACAATCGTCCAATTGAGCTGACTATCCAATGAGTACGGCACAGTTCGTACAAAGTACCGCTGGTGCTGCCAACGAAATTCTGTCAAATTTGAGGTTTGGGCGGTATCCCCGTGGAGCGATCGCTCCATCGCGGCGGCTGTTCGAGTGATGGGATTGGGACTGGTCTCTGCCGATCGCAGCAGAGGCTGCGTCCCGATCACAGCCTCTGCTCCTACTTCAGCATCTGTTTGCAGCAAGGCTTCAGCCGTGGACGTTGCTACCAGCAAGCCGTGCTCATCCATTACAAACGCTTGGCCCGTTTCTCCAAGATTGATGGTTTGGAGCAAGGCTGCCAATGTGGGGATGGCAACGCTCGCCGTCACCACTCCTGGCAGGGTGCCTTGGGCATCGGTCACAGGCAAGCGGTAGGCCAGCATGAGCGGTTGCGCTTGCTCGTCTGATTCTGGTTCTCCCAGGGGCAGCCATTGCCCCTGGGGTGCTGGCTGAGCGGATTCTTGGCCCAAACTGGGCACTGCATGAACGACAGAGGGAGGCTGAACCGGAATTTTGGAAGCTTCTAATTCTCCTGGTTTCAGTTGGCGCTGACGAACCGTAAAGTCTGTTGCACTGAGCCGATGCACCGCCAAAACATCGTTGCCGCGAGTGAAGCTGACCTGGCTCACATGGCGGTGCAAGGTGAGTTGATGTATCGCATAGCTCTTCAACAGCTCTGGGGTTTGCCAGCTCAGCATCCCAAGTTCCATCGCGATTTGATGTTCTTGAGATACCGCCTTAACCTCTTGCAGCACATCGTCTAATCCTTGAACAATCTGCTGGCTGGCTGCGTCTGATATTTGGATGGCCAAACCCTGTGTGATGTGCTGCCCATATCGGTAAGACACGTACCCAACCAGTGCTACAGCTCCCGCAGCTTGCAGCACAAAAGGCATCAGGAAACTCCACCGAAAAAAACGCGATTTGTTGGGGCGTTTCAACCAGCTAAATTCGCGCACGATTAAGACTACCCATGAGCGTTAAGGATACGTTGCGGTGTATGTAAGTCTGTGAATTTACCTAATTATTCCCAAGGTTAAGAAGGGCTATCACTTTTTGTCCTAAGTCAAGTGTGCTAAAAGAATCAGCACAAAGGGTATTGCAAACCTGCCAAAGTTACGCTGCTCTACTGCTAGCTTATCAGGTCGCTCATCAGGATTCGAACCGCCGCAAAAATAGGTTCATTCCTACGCAACCACCTTAGGCAACCACGGTATCCAAACGCTGCGATCGCCCTGTTGTGAGCAGTCCATCGCAGTATCTGGCTCTAACCAGCGCTAAACCAAAAACCGCTGAAACCATTGGCTTGCTAAAATGGCTACCTGCTCCAAGGCTCCTGGCTCTTGGAACAGGTGCGTAGCGTTGGGGATCATCTCTAACCGTTTTTCGGGCACTTGGTTGAGGAGGGCGATCGCATCCTCATTCATCGCTATGATCGGAAAATCGTAGCTCCCGACAATCAATAGGGCAGGGGCCTGCACCTGCGTCAGCAACGAACCTGTCAAATCTACCCGTCCACCCCGAGAAACAATTGCTTTAACGACAGAAGGCCGCCGTGCTGCTGCAATAAACGCCGCAGCGCTACCCGTACTTGCCCCAAAATAACCAATGCTCAACGATTGCGTGCTGGGGGTGCCACGCAGCCAATCGGTGGCACCGACCAAGCGAGAGGACAACAGCCCCAAGTCAAACCGCAAGTGCCGAGTGCGTAAATCTTCTTCCTCTTCTTCCACAGTCAACAAATCCAGCAGCAGCGTAGCCAACCCGGCTTGCTGTAGCATCTGCGCAACATAGTGATTTCGAGGACTATGGCGACTACTGCCGCTCCCATGGGCAAACAACACAACACCCCGCGCCCCTTGAGGAATCACCAAATGACCCGTCAAAGGGACACGCCCCGCTTCAACAGTCACAATCTGTTCTCGAAGATTGGAGATAAACGATGGATTCATGATGGCGAATGGCTACTAGAGTAGCCCATGGAATGAGCAGCCCGAGCTAAGATACAACGAACTGTTTCATCAGTTGTTTGGGAAAAATCTTGGTACCAAAGACCGATCGCATAAAAGTCGTTAGGCACCATTAAGCACACTAGTTCGTCTACTTCGGCTCGCAGTTCATGGCAGGCCTTCAAAGGAGCAACTGGCACCGCCACAATTAATTTGGCAGGATGCTGTGCTCGAATCACCGCGATCGCCGCTCGCATGGTTGAGCCTGTGGCAATGCCATCATCGACCAAAATGACGATGCGATCGCGAACCTCAGGATGTGGGCGATCGTCACGATACAGTCGATCGCGACGCTGCAATTCGCGTAGCTCTTGGGCAGTGACTGCATCTATGGTTCTGCGCGAAATTCCCAACTCGTCCACCACATCATGGTTGAGAACTCGTACACCACCCGAGGCGATCGCACCCATCGCCAACTCTTCCTGTCCTGGTACACCCAGCTTGCGCACCAAACACACGTCTAACGGTGCATTGAGCGCTGTTGCCACTTCGTACGCAACAGGTACACCCCCCCGAGGCAGACCCAACACCAGCACATTAGGCTGCTTGGCATAGAACTCAAGCCGAGCGGCCAGCAGTTGGCCAGCATCGGTACGATTTTGAAACTTCCCAGGATGACTAGGCATTCGGTGCGTTCTCCTAATTGCATATTTCAGAAAACTCGTTCACCCATGGGTGATGTTCTAGGCAAGTGGAAGACACAACCCACCAATGGGCAGGTAATGGCTGGGCAGTTTTATGCTGGCCAATATCTACTGGCTAATACCTAAACCAGAGGGAACTCAACTCGTTTAGGGTGCTGGGTTGGCTCAAGCTTACCAGCACCCAACCCTTGCGCCATCGCTTGCTTGGTAAAGGCTTGGCGTTGCCAAGCCCGTAGCTCAAAAATGACACTTGATTGGGTTGATTTCTTAGGAAAGGTTGACCTTGACTGCTTTGTGCTGTTCTGATTCGACTTTGGGCAAAGTCAGGTGCAGCATACCGTTCTTGCATTCAGCTTGCACGTTCGTTGTTTGCACATGCGCTGGCAACGAAATTCTGCGTTCAAACTTGCCATAGTGAAACTCAGAACGAACGATACCTTTTTCTTCTTTTTTGGATTCTGAGCGCCGTTCACCCTTCACAATTACTGATGATTCCGTTACGTGTACATCCAGATCTTTTGCTTCCAATCCTGGAACTTCTAGCTTGAGATAAATGTGGTCGTCGGTTTCTTCCATTTCGGCAGAAGGAATAAAGGCAAGCGATCGCATCTCGCCGTTTCCGTTGGGAAGAAATCGATCAAACAAGCGATTCATTTCTTGTTGCAGCCGTTCAACGCCGCGAAATGGTTCCCAGTGTGCAAGTTCTTCTAAGGAGTCACGATGCATGATAGCCATAGGTTTATCTCCTTTCGTGTTGAAAGATTCGATCTTGTGTGGCGGACTCAACACTTAGAATTCATTATTCGGCTAGTTAAGCCAGGTTTTTCAGTGCCCAAATATTCGATGGAAATTTAGGTTGTGGAAACTGGTGTATGCAGCGCGACGAATTCTAATTCTCAAGAAGAGCTGAGGAGCTGTTTGCTTCTGGAATAAATACCCTAGTGAGGCTTACTTATGATTGTAATACGTATCAAAATCTGTTGTATCGTTCCGTTGCATTCATTTTACACACTGCATCATAAATCAAAGATGTAAGGATAGTGTGAAGGTAACCAGAACTGCATTCTCTACATTCGTTCTGCATTCATTCTGGATTGAAATGTGAACTAAAGTAATTAATGTAGATGCATCTCTTTAGAGCTGATTTATAAAGAGAAGCTAAAAGCCTGTTATGTTGAGCTTGTGCAGATTTTAGGCTGGATGTAGCCGAATGGGTGCTCATCATGACTCGTCTGCCAAAGATTGCCAATCCTATCCGT
>NZ_JBNXVR010000054.1:0-40405 GCF_050565595.1 Leptolyngbya sp. AN02str
AGGCGGTTGAGCAAGGATTATGAGGTGTATTCAGAGGTCAGTGAAGCGATGATTTATGGCTCCTTACTGCGGCTGATGCTTCGAAGATTAGGAGCTTAAGATTTCATTCATAAATCAGCTCTAAGACAACGTCAGTTTCGCTTCTGTGCTTCGGCTTATCCAAACCCGACGTTGATGGGTTCGCCCACAAGCAACCTCCTGTACGAATGACGGTTTTCAGCATGACTGGTTGCGCAGCTCTGTCGTCGTGCAACCAGTCATGTCAGAGGTCTATTGAATCCTGACGTTTAAAACTGTTCAGTTTTGCCAAAAGATCACTAGAATCCTTTGCATGGGCATTCTTATAAAGAGCGTGCCAGGAAATTTGCGCAATTGGCCGAATTGGCTTCGATTTGTAGCCTATTTCCCCACACAGAGTGCATCAAACCTATACGATGCGAGTTCATGCTAACGAGTGTTGATCGATTGCTGTTTGTTCGTGGCGTCCCCATTTTCAAGGAATTGCGGGACGACTTTTTGGTACGGCTGGCGTCCATTATGGATGAGCTAGAGTTTCCGGCCAAGCATACGATCTTTACCCAGGGACAAGAGGGGCGATCGCTCTATATTTTGGTGCAGGGCACAGCGCGGGTACATGTGGGCGATCGCGAGCTAGCCCGCCTAGAGCAAGGTGCGTGCTTTGGCGAAATGTCGGTCTTTGATGCAGAACCGCGATCAGCCTCAGTCACCACCATCGAATCGTGCGAATGCTTGGTGCTCACCCAACAGCAACTCTACGAGGCAATTGAGGAAACTCCAGGCATTGCCGTCAACATTATTCGTTTGCTCTCTCGCCGCATTCGCGAACAAAACGACAAAATTCGCGTCTTGCAAGATAGCGGTGGTCGTCGCCTTCCTGTAGAAATCCATGAAAAAATTGCTGGGTTCTAAACTACAAGCTGCGAATCCCCTGCAAGGGCCGCCAAGCAGTGAAAGCTGAGCCAACTCCACCTAGCTACTTAAACTATCTCAGGACTTACGCAGTGGAATGATGGTTTTTCGGATGAAGTGCGTAAGTCTTATATCTGTTGAAATTCACGAGTTATCTTGAGTGGATGATAGGCAGAGTTCTGCAGACGAGATCCTTCGATTGAACTTTTGGGATATCCAAAATTCTTGTGCGTCGGATGTCCTTCAACTCACTAGACCTCCTGTACAAATCGCTGTTTGAACATGAATCATTGCGCGGGTCTTGGCGCACAATGATTCATGCAGTAGGTCTACTACATCCAGAAGCATTCAGGAAATGATCCATGAGAAGAAAGAAATTCATAGGTCTGATTATGGTCTGGGCAATCAGCATCATTTTCGTAAGGACGGGGCTAACTAAACCAAGCGCTAAGCTTCGATTTCCCAGGTCGGGTGCCTTGACAAACCCTAGCTTATGAATAGATGAAGAGTGGTTAGCTAGGCAAAGTATATTTAATGCATAGAAAATAATAAGAAGATATTTTTTTATATGACAGAATACCTCTTTTCAGGATTTCAAAATGAAGAATTTGATTTGCTTCATCAGGCAATGTCGGAAGTGCTTGATATTCCTAAAATACGGTATATGGAAATGTACGAAACCATGAGGCAGGAGTTTGAAATCGAAGGCTTTCCTCCTGCAATCAAGCTCTCCAGAGACGCATTTTGTTCTAGCGATATTGATTTTCAGAAACGTTATCGTGACGCGTTTGTGGTCGGAGTTGATATCCCCAGCTTGCTTGAAAAGAACGATAACAATTCCAACAAAAAGACAATTGCTATTTTAGGTCAAGATCCCTTGAGAAACACTGAAACGAGGGTAGAAGATATCGAGATTGCAACACCCTATGCGATGCACTTAAAGATGTGCCGAGAAAAACTACGTAATACGAGGCTTTACTTCGATTTGATCAAGGTTTTGTTGGATGAAGGCTATAGGGTTTACCTTACCGATATTTTTAAAGTCTGGGTTAGTGAAGCTGATAAAGATAAAGCAATTCCTCTGAGTAGAAAAGACTACCCGAGATTCGCAAATGTTTTAAGAGCCGAATTAGAGATTTTTAAGCCCTCTGTTGTTATCACATGGGGAAACGTTGCAAGTGGAACCCTCAAATCTCTCAACTTGAGCATCAATCATCTAGAGTTTCCTCATCCCAGTGGTGCTAACAATGGTAAGTGGCGTGCATTGTTGGGGCAGCCAGCAACGCGGGAAAATCGCATTCGTTTCTGGAAACAAAGGATCGGCGATATTTTGCTGAATTCATAGATCAAAGTATTAGATGACACATCCCTCGGCTGAGCATTTGTCGATGGGAGGTGCCCGAGCACTGCATCAGGTCAACCTTCAACACGGCAAAATCGGCTAACCTCTGGAGCTTTTCACCCGTTTGCTTCCGGTTTCGAGTATCCGGCTTCGTTTGCCGTATGAATAGAGTTCGGCTTAGGGTGGAGCGTTGCCTGCAAGTACAGGCGATTTCTCTTGTGCTGCACCGTCGCCTCAAGCTTTGCCCATCGCAGCCGCTCATTCATCGCCTCAAGCGATATGCCTTCCTGACCACAATCGTATTTCTCCCTAAATCTTCCCTAACACTAGGGAGAATTTAGGTATCCTTCGAGATAGTTAGAGACATCGGGAATATCCCCAATTCCGTCTGGAACCTTGATGCTACCTACGGGACTGGCGCGATTCGAAAAGAAGAACAAACCCTTATAAGTATCGATATACAAGGGATTAAGCTGGATAGCTTAATAACTAGCCTAAAAATATGCCTATTTACTTCTTCGTTTAGTTTTTTCCATTTCAATAAATATCAAAAACTGGCTAATGTGGCTAACTAAATTCCTGGAATTCTTGAGATACAAGGTTTTTAGCTTGTTAGGCAGTTTCTCTTGTGGCTAAAACTGCCTAACAAATTGGCTAACTGCCTAACAGCCACACCACTTTGTTGTTCCGGTAAGGGCAAAAATTGGAACATTAGCGATGATCTGGGCTAAGTTAGAGCAAAATCAGTAGTTCAGTTGTTCCAACGGGGAATTATGGGAATGGAGCTTGAGACCGTTAGTTTTCAAATAGCAGTTGACAACGCGATCGCTCGGAAGCGCAGCATCATTGAAGCATCTGAGCTGTACTGGAGGTCAGGCGATCGCCGGAGAACATTTCAGTATGCTGATATGCCTGAGGCGTTTCGCCCACTCATGGTTGAAGCTACAACGAGTGGCAAGGTTTCGATTCAACCGTTGACGCTGAAGCAGATCGAAAAAGAGCAACAGTCCTTAGCCAAAATTTCACGGCAACGCAGTTGGAGAAATTAGCGCCTTGGCACCAACGCCCTAATGAGCCCTCGATTTGGTTCGAGAGGTTCACTCGTTTCCGTATGCGTGGCGCAAGCCGTTCTATCCTTTGGCTGTACAACAGTGAGCGGGAAGAAGCGGGAAAAAGCAGTGCCAAAAGGATTCCTGGGGCGTGGCATCAGGCCGCAAAAGAGTGGCAGTGGCGCGATCGCGCGGCATTGTGGGACCGTTTCGTTTGGCGGGAGCAAGACGAGCTTTGGGAAGCGCGGCGGATTGATTTACGCGATCGCCAGTGGCTCCTGAGTATTGCGTTGCTGGAAAAGGCGAGCACCCTCCTGGAAATCAAGAGCGATTCCGAAACTGTCAAAGATGTGGCCGCGATCGTGCAAAAGGGTTGTGCTCTGGCTCGTCAGGCCGCGCAACTGCAAGACGATTTGAATGCAGCGTTGTTGACGGTTGATCGATTTGGGTATGAAGTCCGCCAACCCAACCTTCCCTCCCTAGTGGACGAGGAGGACGAAATTCCTTATTGAGTTTTTGTAGAGTTCTGGAACAGCCAAAAAACTCGGTAATACTCAACTGCTGGGCAAAATGGTTTACCTACTTTTTGCAAAGTTCCAGAACCGCTAAGCTAAGTTTGTTGAGCGATCGCAATCGACCAATGAACCCTGATAACGAACCCGCTCCACGCTTCAAAGCGGTAGACACATACTTTACGGATGAAGGCCTGGTTTTGGTATGTCCTGATGAGGCTGAGGCACAGCGGGCCTATTGCGAGGGCTTGCTGAAGGGCCAAAAGCTGAAACTTGATGGCCCACGGTTGATCCTGCTGAGATTTGGGAAGAAGGGGTGAGCAGCGATCGCACCATCCTTGTTTTGGCATGGTTGGTAGACAGATCGAGGCAGGATATTCAGCAGATGTGAAATCTCAGAGCTGCCCGGTTTGCAGCCGATTTTGCCCGTTCTTTGATTATTCGCATTTCCAAATTGAAAGTTAGTACTAGTTGCAAGCTTTACGTATCTGTGGTACAAAAGCACTATAGGGAATGCGACGCACAAACCTCGCCTCCCAACAGGCACCTAGCCGGTTACGGGTTCGAGCCCCGTCAGCTCCACTCAGGGGGCTGTAGCTCAATTGGTAGAGCAGCTAGCTTTAATACACGAAGGGTCAGATCGCTACATCTCTGACCCTTCGTTTTTAAGTGCAATATCTACTGGTTACCCCTCCCCTCCTAACAGGTGTGAAGCAATGTGGAGAGGATAAGAGCAGGGGCTGCGCTAGTTATCCGGCTCCAATAGCAGCTATACAAAACCTGAGACGTGTTGAAATCTAGTAGTTTCCTCTGCGATATGCCCAACAGCGAGGGATTGTCATGAGGCGAAAAGTATACGTCGAAGGGACATTCAGGCGACAATAAACATAAGTTTACTTGAGTTCATCATTGGCCTAACGCTGTAAAAGCAACTCTACTCTCCCAAAACTATGAAGATTAGCCTGCAACCAACACTCCTTCGCTGGGCGCGAGAACGCGCTGGATTGAGTGTGGATATGCTGGCTAAGAAGATGAATGTCAAATCCGATAAAGTCACAACATGGGAGGAAAGCGGAGAAATTACTTTCAAACAAGCCCAAAAGCTAGCCGATGTGACCTATACGCCTTTCGGTTACCTTTACCTACCAGAGCCACCTCAAGAGACTCTATCTATCCCTGACTTCCGCACGGTTGGTGGTGAGGCTGTTCGCCGACCCAGCCCCGACCTGTTGGGAACTCTTGACCAGGCGGAGCAAATTCAGAGCTGGTTTCGCGACGAGCTGCTCCTGAGAGGTCAGGAACCTTTGGCTTTTGTGGGCAGCTTAACTACGGATGTGCCTGTCGAAATTGCTGCTGATCGCATTCGCCAAGTTATCGGTTTTGATGTCAGCCGCGATGCTCGCACCTGGGAAGATGCTCTCAATCTGCAAATTCAGCAAATTGAGGATAGTGGAGTGCTGGTGTTGCGGAACAGCGTCGTCGGCAATAATAACCACCGGAAACTCTCTGTAGATGAGTTCCGAGGATTTGCCCTCGTCGATGAGTACGCTCCCCTGCTCTTTATCAACAGTGGAGATTCTAAGGGAGCTCAGATGTTTACGCTGGCTCATGAACTGGTGCACATTTGGATAGGAGTATCTGGGATCTCCAACCTAGATAAGACTTATGCCGACCACGATGAGGCTGAGCGGTTCTGTAATCAGGTTGCTGCTGAGTTGCTTGTCCCAGCCGACGAATTGAGCGCCACATGGAATGAAGCCATCTCACAGGAGGATTGGCTTAAACCTCTGACTCAGCGGTTTAAGGTGAGTACACTCGTGGTTTTGCGTCGTTTGAATGACAGAGCCTTAATTTCCCGAGAAACCTTTCAAAATCGGTACCAGGAAGAGCAGGAGCGCTTCCAAGCTGTTGCAGCGGAAAGAATAGGTGGAGGGGACTTTTACAATACTCAAGGCTCTCGCTACAGCAACCAATTCCTTACGGCTTTGGTAGAGAGCACTTTAGAAGGGCGCACTCCCTATCGAGATGCCCTCAGACTTCTCAAGCTATCCAAGGTTGAGACATTCCAAAAGTTAGCCAAGGAACTTGCAATTTCTATCTAATATCCTAATGGCCTATATTCTCGACACCAACATCTTCATCCAAGCCAAAAATGACTATTACGGCTTCGATTTGTGTCCAGGTTTTTGGGACTGGCTAGAGCAGCAAAATCAGATAGGGCATGTCTTTAGCGTTCAGCAGGTGCAGAATGAGTTGATGTCTGGCGGTGACGAGCTTTCAAGGTGGGCAAGGAAGCAGGGAGATGCATTTTTTCTCCCATTCGACCAACCAGCCATTACAGCGATGTCGGAGGTGAGCTTGTGGGTGCAAAACGAAGATTTTTTTGATAGTGCCAAGCGGGAGTTTTTATGTGTTGCCGATTCATTTCTGATTGCTTATGCGAAGGCCCACAACCACACTGTGGTCTCTCACGAAATTCCTTCAACGACACAGCGAAAAGTTAAAATTCCAGTCGTGTGCAATGCCTTCAACATTCCTTATGTTCGCACTTTCGAAATGTTGCGTAAGGAGGGAGCTTCGTTTGTGCTTATATGACGTGAATTCTATGCATCCCTACTCTATGATTTCCTTAAATAAAGCACTAAACAGTTAAAGGTCTTAGACCTTTAACTGTTTAGTGCTTTATCCCTAAAACTGCTTTCAGCTCATCAGCATTCTTGACTTTTTCCCAGTCAACATCTGCTGATTGAAGCAGGGCGATCGCCACTCCAATGAGATGCTGAGGATAGACCCGCTCTGCTGGTGGCACCGGCTCATCATTGTTATCCCTAACCTGTTGAGCTGTATCGGATAGCCATTGTTGCTGTGATTTCTGAATCTTGATATTCACGGTTACAAGTTTGTCTGACTGTGGAGGCTTAGCCCGTCGAGTCGTTTTGGGCTTGCTGGGTGCGATAGTGCGATCGCCATCTGAAGACGTTGCTTCAGGCTTTGTGATTTCATCTTGTTCGATGTTAGCGGGTGTTGTCTGGGCTGCTGTGGTGCTCTGCTGCTGTGCATCTGTTACACCAAAGGTTCCCAGCTTCATTCCTCCTATTCGGTTTTTATTGCTCATGACAGCCCCAAGATTTAGCAACTTCCTTAGCTAAGCTTTTGTATGCACGCGCCCCTGTTGAGTTGGGCGCGTACTCCGATACGGGCTGCTGTTGGGCGATCGCCTCACTCACGCTGATATTTTCGGGAATCGTGGCATACAGCAGGGAGTAACCTAAATCGGTGGCACCCTCGACGAGTAGATCATCAGCCTCCCTCGTCAACACCAGCTGCCGCCTATATCGGCACCGCAACACATCAACGGGTATCCGGTCGTTCTCGCCACGGATCAGGCTAAGGGCATCGCTAAGCCCTTTCAATGATGCAGGCTCACATAGCGTCGGCATCAACACGCGATCGCTATTCAGAATTGCTTGCACCGATGCCACTCCCAGCGAGGGAGGGCAGTCCATCAACACTAGGTCATATTCTAAAGATCTAATACGTTTAAGGGATGGTGCAAATATATCGACATTGGCAGTGAGCCGAAACATGCCGATATCACCTGGAATCAGGTCAAGGTTTTTCACTGCTGTTTGAACTGGGGCGATCGTCTCGTTGTTGAGCCAATCCAACGCCGTTGGTTCTGCCCCGTCGAGGCCCAGGCCAAAAGATAGGGTGCGTTGTCCGTCGAGGTCGATTAGCAACACCCGACGCTTACCCGCCAGTGCCGCCCCTAGGTTGATTGCAGCGGTACTTTTTCCGGTTCCGCCTTTAAGGTGAATATTGCAACGGTGAGCATGGCTCCGTCCACTCATCGCCCATAGCTTACAGGGATAAACAGATAAAGCGAGTAACAGTTAATTTCTTAATACCTTTAAGGTCTAATAGGTTAATCAATTAATAGTCTCAACCTAATACACCACAATCTCACGAAATTCGATCGCCAACTGTCACATTCACCTTGGACTAAACTTGGACTTTTTTGCCCTTGTGCCAGTTCTGAAAACCCTTGATTTTGCGTTGTGATTTTTGGACTGTTGGACTAGTGCGAAAAATGGGGCGAAAGCTTTGTGTAGCGTGGCCTTCAGTGTTTTGATTAGTCGCACTCCCGTGCAACCAGTCAAGCCGCCTCTACCTGTCTCAAATTTGTCTCAAGCGCGATCGCTCGGCTGCTGATCCGCAATGTAGAGCCATCGAAGGTCACCACCGGGGCCAGAGCACTGCTGCTGAGAATGCGATCGCATCCCTCACACTTTGCCCATAGTTCTGCTAGCTCGGTTTCGACTGCCTCACTGAGCAATGTGATTCTGGCAATGTGTTCGTGTGGCGTGAGACCTGACTGGTGCATGGCTTAGGGTAATATTTCTATGCTGAGCGCTCCCTCGGTTACCTATCTAGGACAAGTCTCGATTTGTGTCCTGATTGCTTGAGATGGCCTGGCTGTTTTCGGTGGATAGGAGCTTGGGAGAGTTTACACTTGATTGATACTGACCTATACGCTTTTCCATCTCCATTAACTCGATTCTTAGACGCAAAACCAGGTTTTCTCGCTCAGTTGCGTTTAACTCTTGGTCATGCGCCCTTTCTTGGCGGTCATGCTGTACGGCATTGCCCAATCTAGCTACATAATCTGTTAGCTTTTTCAGGTCTTGGCGTAACTCTTCGATTTGCTGGGAATTTTTTTCGACTCGGTTTTCTAGCTGAAGTAGCCGCTTCACAAATTCTGCGAGGTTATTTATCCAAGTCATAGCTCTGCCACAAGCCTCCCGATCTCCGCAAGGGTTTCGCGAGTTTCATCTCTTGCCAAATCAGATTTAGCTTGAATGACCCTGATTTCTGCATCAGTGTTGTCTAGCTCATTCAATGCACTGACGATAGCCTCATCAGTTAATCTCTCGTTATCTTCGACTACTAGCGGATGCACAGAAAGTTTTTTAGCAATGCCAATCATATCTTGCTCAGTCAAAAAGTTTTTGCTAGAAAACCTAATCACAGAAATAGGGCCGCCACCAAAACTACTGATCGTTACAGTTTGAGCGGCCTCACTGAAAATCAAATTGTCTTCAGCATCAGTACTGCGAATTCTATTAACACCAGGCTCACCATGAAGATCGCCTTCTTCATGCAAAGCGGAAGCAAGCAATTTATTAACAAAGGCATCAATGATACCCGCTGACTCTGATTCAGGTGCTTTATTCTGCTCAGCCATTGATAACTGATACCAAACTCATAGATTCATCATGGCACAGCAAAAGGCAAGCACCAACCGCAAGCTTCAAAAGCTCCGCCACCCGGTGGCTTTAAGGCACAAAAAGGAGCAAAACAAGAACGCTTGAATTAGTATAGAGGAGCTACTTTTCCATGTAGTTTGGGCGATCGCTGGGCATTCCTCGCCTGATTTGGGGCGATCGCCTTTTTCCATAATTTTTCAGCATGACGACCACACCCATTCAACCGACGACGCCACCACCGCCCCCGGCAGCTCAGCCGACTGCTTCACCCGTGGCAGCTGCCCAGGCCGCAGCACCAGCACGCGCACCACAGCCCCGTGCCCAAAACGTGACAACGGCTCAAGAGCGATCGCCCCTTCGACGGCAGCATAAAGACCCTAGAAGCCAACCCGACTACACGCCTTGCGAGATCATCATCCTGAGTGGGCCTTACCAGGGGCGATCATTGGATCTGGGTTTAGCCGTTAACGAAGTACAGCAAGACCAAACAGCCGACTGGCCCGATCAACAGTCGAAGGGCATCCGTAAGGGTATTGCGTTTGACTCGCTTTCACCTCGTGAAATTCAACTCAACCTGCACTTTGCCAGCATCACCGAAGATGTGTTCCATCTTCTCGAAAATATTTCAGTTGCCCAAGAAATTGGCGACGGAGAGAAGCAGCCACCAGCGCTGATGTTTGTGCAGGGCAGCTCTCGAATGGCTCCGGTGTACTGCACCAAAATTAGCCACACGTTGGAATTCCCTCATCCTGGGAAAAAGGGGTTTCGCTCCGGTAAGTGCAGCATCACGTTACGGTTGCCCGGTGGCAAAGATTCAGAGCATTCGTTGGGCAAACCACTAACGGCAACCCCATTGGGGGATGATCGCGCCACCCAGACCCAACTAGAGCGACAGCAGCAGGGCCAACGCCGCGTTGCAGAACTGGTGCTCGCTCCATGTGTGGGTGCTGAGGGCAATCAGCAGTTGACAGGGTTGATTGAACAGGGGAAGTTGACCGATACGGATGCAATCGCACGCCTTTCTCCAGCGGCATTCACTCAAGGTGCGATCGCAGGTTTATTCCCCTCTGAACTGCTCAATAGTCCCGAAGTGTTGCCGCAGCTGCGGTCTGCTGTCGCCTCAACGTTGGCTGCGGCTGAGCCTGGGGTAGGCAGCACGAGCAATGCGCGCAGATTTGCCGATGCATTGCTCAGTGGGCGAACTGGTGACCTGCCAGAGTTCATGATTGCCCAGGCCGCAACGGTACAGCCGGAGTTTGAAGCAGTTGTCGATGCGATCGCTTCCCAAACGTTTGACGAGGTGCTGAAGCCAGGTAACCAAGCGGGTGAGAGGTTGCGCAACTTTGGCTCATGTGGCCTGCGGCTTCGCAACTCAGGTGCACTCAATATCCAGTCTCCGCAAAATGAAGCGCAAACGTTGCAACGAATCAACCAGGCGATCGCAACACTCGACGACGAAGCCCTGAAGCAGCAATTTGGGCTCACGACTCCCCAGCAAATCCGCACCTTGCGGAACGGACAACCCTATCAAAGCCGACAGCAATTTTTGGAGCATACGAGCCGCGGCGGAACTGTGAATTCAATGGCAGCATGGACTCGGTTTGAGACTGCACCACCGGAGCCGGAATCAGAGCCGGAAGTGGAACCGGAAGTGGAACCGGAAGTGGAACCAGAAATGAATCCTTAAATTAATGCTGAGGTGAACATGAAAAATGCGATCGCATTAAAAAACGAATAAACTTAGAGGTAGGAGTTGCTGCTCTAAACGGCGCTTCTCGTCAAGCCAACAAAACTCAAGCTCAAGCGAGCGTTCCTACTGGGAGGGGCGCTCGCTTTTGCTTTCTCTACCAAAAATTGAGGAAAATCCGGCCATGAATTTGCAACAACACGAATTTCAGAAGCTTCAAGAAACTGTCGTCGCTGGTGTTCTGAGGGCGATCGGTGACAGCAAAGTCATTGAAATTGTCGCCGCATCGAGCGACGAAGAAAAAGCCAACGCTGCGATCGCCGAAAGCGCGGCAGAGCGACAATCTTTAAAGCTTGCGTGCTTCAGGGAAATCCTGCCCAGCCTTCAGCACGCAGGGGGGCAACAGGCAGTAGCCAACGAAATTGAACGGCTCACCACGAGCTTGGCCGATCGTGGGTTAACCATTCTGGCTGCTGCTACCGTTGCCGCCACACCGGGCAACCTTTCACCCGAAAGGTTCGCGGACTATCTCCAATTCCGCGCTGAAGCGCTTGAAATGGGCGGTGCTTCGATGCCCGAAAAACTGTCAGCCCTCGACAAGGCCAAATCCATGCGCGTTGCAATTCAGCGGGGCAAGGGAGCCGAACAGCAACACTATCTTTGCACATCGCCCTGCGCCCGTGGGTAGTCACCTCTGCACCTCCAGGCCCAACTTCTGAATAAGTTCCACAGCATGCGCCAGGTCGGTTTCGGCTTGGCGTTGCTGTTGTTGGATCTGCTCCAGCTTTGTCCACAGAGCGATCGCCCTCTTTGCCTCGCCAACTTCAGAAGGCTTAAGGGTGCGGCAACCTTTGAGTTTGGTGGAACTGTTTTTGAACCAACGCAACCGCGTGTATATGCGCTGGCCAGTGCGATCGCTCGTTTGGTCTAGCCAGCATCCTCGATACTTTTCCCCGTTGCATGTTTTCAGTTCTGCCTGAATCGTCGCCACCTCAACTTTGAGCCGTTCTACCTCACCTTGAATTTCCCCGTAGCTTTTCATTTCCGCTCCAGTTGGATCGTGTTGTTGTGGTACCAATCCTTATGTTTCCCATCTGGTGCCACAACAGAAAATATTTGCTGATGGGAAAGGCCCACCAGCAGCAAAACTAAAGATTGAATTTGCGTTGCGCTGCGATAAACAATGCAGCGGTTGCAGCTTGAATTGCTGCCGAATCGGCATCCGGCATGGACTGCTGTGCCTGCTGTCGGCAAAAGCTCAGGAGCTTGGCCATAGTGGCGACATACTCAGCGATCGCGGGCTTTTTCTCATCTGGAATTGTGCCCTGCGGAGTTGCCGGAGCTGTCGCTGTGGGTCACCCCTAAAATCAACACCACCAAATGCCTGCTCCATAGGCTCTCGAATTTGATCTGAGAGTGGTTGACCTTGGCCTCTTAAACGCTGAATTGAAGATTCCAATTCTAAAGGTGCTGCAATGCCTCCCAGGTTCCCTCTACATTGAAGCAAAGGTTTCATCTGAAGATTGTCTTCCTCAATCTTCTCCTGTCGTTGAATCGGTTGTTCGTTTGGGGTTTGAGGTGCGTTAATTCGTTGCACTACTTGGTGAGCTACGCGATCGGCCTCCTGCTCATACTTGTCTCCTACGGCACCGATAGTCAGCTTTGGCTGAATCGGTAGCTGAGGGCTTGGGTCAGGATCGACAATTGAAATGTGAGTTAACGGATTGCTTCCCTGCAAAGCTGTTTGGGGTTGTAGAAGAGGTTCTTGTGGTGCTGATTGAGCGAACGGACGAGAAGCTAGAGCCGTATAAAACTGATGAGTAGACTGCTGAGATTTAGGCTGATGATTGGAGGTTTGGCGGGAGGGCATAGCGCAAAACCTAATTTAGAGGTGTGACTACATTGTGAAATCAACTTTTCTGTCACATGGGATTTAATCCGTAGATTGTTGTCAATCTTTGCAGTAGATGAGGTCGTTACTCTCATTAGTGGCACAATTGCATGCGAGTAAGCTGGAGTCGATCGCCTATCTCTATGCAGAAAAGTGCATAACTTTGGTGCAGGGCAAGGCTCGAGAAAATCTAAAGAAAAAATTAAATCTGAAGCAAATCTTAACGGTTGGTGGGAATTTAGATTTTGTTCAATGGGGTCACGCTCATAAAGACCCTTGCTATAAATCTCAATCACAATATTTGCGCAGGGCCGCCCTTTACCGATAGAAGGTTGGTTCTGCGCATTTTGATGCTTTTCACATGGAAAAAGCACCTCAGGGGCTTTTTGCCCCCACAGCCCCTGAGGTGCTGCACCACAATACCGTATCTCCTCAGCGAAATGTAACTTCGCGATCGCACTTCGGGACAATTAGCAAGCCATGTTTGAGGGCCTTGCAGCTAGGAAATTAAAGACAATGTTGATTATTTTGAGTTGCCAGAGAGTTATCACATAGTATCTGAGCTGAATCTAGGACGCACTACTCTCTAACTTGGAGCCAGAAATGAAGAACTTAACATCAGTGTTTGTTGTTACGTCTTCCATACTCTCAGGGGTTTTGCTCAGTTCTTCCGCAGCTTCATTGACCGAGGCTTCCTGCCAATCAATGCTTGCTGGCATTAACAATCTTTCGACAGAACAAGTAAATCTCGTCAAAGAAAAATGCTTAACAAAAGGTGAAACATGTGGCAGCTTTACACTAGAGGGAGGCACTTGTAGACGTTGGGATGAATCTGGGAGGAGAATGGGGCCGCGACTACACCCTCCCTGTATCGAGTGGGAGCCAATCCAGATTGTTACCTATCGGTGCTGTGATGGTTTGAGATGTACTCCAACTGCTGCGACTGGAGCAACGCAACGTCTAATGACTTGCATGGAAGAATAATCAATCGCTTTCATTTGTTGAACTATTGGGCAAGAAAAAGCCGGGGTATTTTGCCCTGGCTTAGCTGTGTTTAACAGCATTCATTCACCGTTCACCATTACATCACAGCGATCGCGCTTGTTGGACTGTTGAACGTTGGGCACAAAAAAACGGGGTAAATCGCCCCGTTTTCTCTCTCATCTGATCTCAGTCCAACATGCCCAACAGTCCAACACTATGCAGCCCAAATCGTTTTGGCTTCCATGTTGACCGCGATCGCCTCATGGGTGAGCAGCTCGGCAAGGATGGGCTGCAATACGTCTTGGCTGTGGGAAACGACCTTACCCAACGGCTTAGCCTGCTGGAGTGCTCGCATCTCAACCACACCTGGTTGCCGCTGTAGCCATTGCAGCAACCGCAGGGCATCCGGTGAGTAGTTTGGCTCTGTCGCAATCTCCCATGCGGGTGGCAGCCCTGACGCTGGCGCTGGTGCTGCGGCTTCGAAGTTGGGCGCGTTGTCCAACAAGGGTTCCAACACTTTCAGGACGCTGGTATCTGCGGCCATATCTTCCACCATCCAGGGGTAAGGTTGCTGACCAACCCAGCGCACTAGAGCATCATTCTTGAGGCGTCGCGCATGGTCTTCGACAAAGCCTCGGCCTCTCAGATAGGTGAAGCACTCACGCAAGCTGCCCTCACCCGCAATGCCCAGCGCTTTGACCTCGCCACCCTGACTCAAAATGATGAGCCGCATTTTGACCTTACGGGCCTCACGCGCCAATGCCTTAACGTTGGTGCTGGCATCGTCACAGTTGGCAGCGATCGCCGGGTACTCATCAATCACCACATTCAGCATGGGGTAGCTTTCGTCGCCTGCGGCATAGCGCTGGTAGCGCTGTTGCATTTGCTGGTGCAACCCGTCGAGGGCTTGAGCGATCGCGCCATAGTTGCGGCCAGCACCCACCACGCGCACACCAGGGAACTCGCCGGGGCGATGATGTGGAGTAATCAGCAGCAGCTCGCCACCGACCAACGGCAACAGCATCTCGGCTAGGGTAGACTTGCCCGCTCCGGTCTTACCCAACAGCAGCAAGTGAGGGAACATGTTGGGGCGATCGCGCAGTTCTGCCCAATCAAATAGGGGCAATTCTGGGGAAGCTGTTGGACTGTTGGAATCTTGTTGGAATAAGGGTTCCAACGCTTCAACACCCTCCTCAAAAACGTTGCTTTCGTCTTCGTCTAGCTCTACATCTTCGGCACTCACCACACCCGCTTTAAACATGGCCTTATCCAAAATGTGGGTGACTTCCGCTCGGAATTCGGCAGTGATGGCAAAGATCAACTCGGCATAGTTGGCGCGGTGGCTTGGGATTTCTCGAATCTCGTTTAATCCTTCTCTAACGCGCCGAATCATGCGATCGAGGGTGCGCTTTGCCGTGCTGTCGTCGAGGTGCCCTAAGCGGTCTTTCAAGTGGATTGGGTCAAGCTGGCTGTACAGATAGGCGAGGGCTTCCCATCGAGGCGATCGCGTTCTGAATGCTCCAGCTAAGTTGTCATAGTCTGAGTTTGGGTTGAGGTCTAAGGCGAGGTTGCCGCCGTATGCCTCGCGTTGCGCGTCCATTTCCAGCAGCAGGCTAATTCCAGAGATGGCCATCCCTGCCAGGGCGATCGCCACCATCAGCGGGGGCATGGTGCCAATAAACAGCAGCCCCAAGGTAGGCGCAACGCCTAGAACCTTTACCGGGAATGATTCGCGGCGCGATTTCCGCAAGCGCTGGCAATCAGCCTCAAATGCTTCGATTTCGTCTTTCCAAGTTGCGTATGCCATGGTGTTATTCCTCTTCAGGTAGTGAGCGTTGTAGGTTGGCGATCGCGTTGGCAATTTCAGCCGGGACTGCTGCCCACAAAAAGATGAACAAGCCCGAAATGCTGAAGCCCTCGACGAGATAGGCACTGCTGACGATGGATAAATCCATGTACCAGAGCGGAATCATGAACAGCCCAAAAACAACCAGCTCGAAGCCGTTGAGTGGGGATAATCCGCCATTCTTGGCAATTCGAGCGTGGGCAACGATGTACCGAACGCTGCCCCATTGCAGGATTTGAACGAACACGGCAAAGATGGAAACTCCCACCATGAAGGCCCAATCCCAGGCAGTGGAACTGGTGAGCAGCACTTGAGCTACTTCTTTAGATGCACTGAAGCCCACACCGGGTTTGGGGATGATGGGCGCTGGCAATACACCAGCGGCAACGCAGTAGACCTCTGCAGCTAAGGCCATGCCGATAAGCAACACCAGCATGGCAATGATGCTGAGCATGGAGCGCTGAAAGAACGTTTTCAGCCAACTTAGGGCAGTACCCAAGGCGAGGTGTACAGCGCTAGCACCTTTGGCTACAGAGCCGTGCAGCTTTTCCTGGCGATCGAGATAGCTATCACCGCGCGATTGGGCTGCAGCTGTGGGTGTAGTGCTGTCGCTGGATGCGGCTGAACCTTTGGCAGCACGGGCTTTGGCCTTACGTCGATACAGTTTCAGTGATTCAGACATTAGCCCAATGCCTCCGATGCGACTTGCTGACGTGGACCAGGCACAGCACCGCCGCACATGGGCGGATCAGCCTCGACAAAGATAAAGGCCAACTGCCCTGATTCGTTAGTAATACGGCCAATACAACGGCCTTGTGCATCGCGCACGACGGCTTGCACTGGGAAGCCTTCAGCCCAGCCTGAGAGGTCGATTTGAGGAGGAATGCGCTCGGTATAGGTGTAATCATTAACTTTCACCCACACGTTGCCGGGAATGGTGCTTATGGTGAGGTTGGCTTGCTGTGTGGTGCGATCGCTTACGGCGATGGGTTCGGCGTCCTTAGCCTGCTGCTGTTGGAGTTGCACAGCGGTCACGCCAACAGAGCCGAAAGTTAGAACGGTGCCCAGTAATGAGCTAATCAATCGAGGATTTGGGAACATTTAGAGGTCTCCTGTTTTGTCAGATCAGGGGAACAGGGGCGATCGCCAAGTTTTCGCGGATCGGGCGATCGCTCTGTCTTATCGGTGGGCAATTCGACGGGATTGAGCCTTGATAAAGCTGTCGCGCACCGCCCACCAGATGATCGGCAGGTTAATAAGCACAATGGCCAGAAATGCAGCTTCTGAGAGGTTTTCACCAAACAACAGGGGCATCGCTGCAAAGCCAAACATGGACACGAGGTGAGCATCGTAAAGCGCGTCATAGCGGGTGTATTTCTTGTGCTTAGCGCGTGTGGGTCGTTTTCTCATGAGGATTCCTCAGCTGTGGTGAGTGGTGGATGAAGAGGCGATCGCCTCTTCACAGAATCAAACCTGGGACAGCAAGGGTTGCTGGGTAAGCTTTTCGGCCTTGCGTAAAGCTGCTTCGAGGGTGAAGTGGGTGGAAACGTGCTCGTCTGTGGTTTCGTTCCACAAATCGAAGAATTCACCATCAAACGAGAGCGACAGTCCGTGGGTGGCCAAAGCATTTTGAATATCGTTAGGAATCAGCATGGGTTAAGGGTTTTGAAGGGTTTACAAAAGGGGATCTGAGGCTTATTGGGTGGGTTCCACTGGGAAAAGCTGGCCGACACTGATGAACCATTCGCCGTCGATTTCAAATAGGCGATCGCCCCAATCAGGGCGATAGAACATGCCCGTATCAGTTGCCCAACCGTGGGGCGCTTTGGGGTCTCGCTTGGCTGGGTGCGTGGTCTCGATACGGGCTTTCAGGTAAATCATTCAGGGAGCTCCAAAAGGTAAGGGATAGGGCGATCAGGATTGCGGCTGTGAGGGCGAGGGCTCCGAGGGCTTTCCCAACCGCTGCAACGCTGCCAACTCTTCCTGTAGCTTTTGGGTTTCAGCCGTAGTGGATGCATCGATTTGTTGGGTTTGCATCTGATACAAACGGGCTTCTAGTTCTAATTCCCGTCGTTTGTTGGCGATCGCATCTTTGGCCTGCTGGGTCTGCTGTAACCGTGCTTGCCGCGCTTCAATGTCCTGTTGCATAGCAGTTTGCAGCCCATCAGCAGCGGTCAAGAACTGCTGAGCAATTGCCAACGGATCATCAAAGCTCACCACCTCGCCAGCGCGTAACGTTTCAAGGCTGTACTGCTGGGGAAGCTGTGGAGCTGCCAGGGTGAGAGCATGGTTACCCACCTCGACGGTTACAGGCGATGTGGGCGATACAGGCATTAGATCGAATTCGTGGGTAAGTGTGGCGATCGCCTCATCACTAAGGCCAGCGCTGGTATCAATGCCCAATTCCTGGCAGCGTCGATAAACCGTAGCCTTTGCAAGATTGTTGTCCTTCGAAAACTTGGTGAGCGAAATCATGGAAACCTCATCAGTACTGGATTGAAACAAATTCCGTTTCAGCGAAACACGAAGAAACAAGGGTTTTGGGCGATCGAATGAAACGCTCAAACAAAAAATGAGTTCCTGCAATGTTTCCGATCTGTTTCTGCTTTTGTGCCTTATACTAGCCACAGTGTGCACACTTTTGCAACACTATTTTGCTACTGTATTGTTTTAGTTGTGTCACGGTAAAACCACTAAGGGGTAAAAATGGCCCCATCGTATAACCTGAGAGGTGGACACATGGATTCGATTGAAAGCGTGGCAACCGAAAAGGCCCGTATTGTGGCTTATTGCAGTAATGAAATGAAACGCAAGCTAGAGAAGCTTGCTGATTTGCGCTTTCGCAGTGTCAGTAATTTGATTGAGGCTGTCTTGGCCGAGGAAATTGCCAGGGCAGAAGCTAGTGGGGAGCTACCGCCAGACAATCCAAGTAACTAAAGGCGATCACCACTATGGGATTTCAAAACGTGAGCAACACCGAACTGCGGCAGCAGTTTGAGAAATTAGAGGCAGAACTGCAACGGCGAAAGCGTGAGGCGGTACAGCAGTTTATTGCCCAAACGTTGGCATCGATCCGGGAAATAGATCCTGAGTTCAGCATTTTCGATCTTGAGTACATGGTTCAGAAGGCCGCAGAAAAGGGAGGAAGCGATCGCCATGACGAATCAACCCAGCACTGATGAACGCTTGGAACGCATTGCCGAACTATTGGAAGCTACTGCGCAACAGCTCGCAGCGTTGAGCGAGCAGATCACGATGCACATCCGTCAGGCTGAGCAACGCTCTGCTGCGTTGGATGCCAAGCTAGATCGCATCGCCACTACGTTGGAACAACAGAATCGCTCACTCGAAGGTCACATGCGCTTAGCCGAGCAGCAGGCCCAAACGGTCGCGACCCTCACGAACCTGGTGAGCCAACTGTTATCCGCCAGGGCATAAAGTTTGCCTTTAGCTAAAGCCTCAAAACCAAGTGCGATCGCATTTGGTAATGTTTTGCTTCGCTTTTTTATTGTTTCCAGAACTCGCAAAAGCCTTATTGCCAAGAGGTTGAAAAGGTTCTGGAACATTGCCAAAAAACAGGATGTTTCCGCTTGATGAGTTCTGGAATTATTCGAAAAGTCAGCAACTTCCAAAAACACCTTATATCCTGATATTTATATTTTGATATAAAACGTCAAAGCCTTTGTGGAAAAAGGTTTTAAGGACTTTTCTGAAAAGACAATGATTTTATTGCTTTGATCTTGACAGATTCGAAACTGCAATTTTATATCTGGATTATCTTCACAAAAAAACCTTTTCTGGAACAGCCAAAAATGCCTTCGAAACTAACAGTTTATCCAGTCGAGAGGGTTCCGATTCCCTGGGACTCTTCCTTGATCGAAATTATCGAAACGCTTGCACCACAGCCGGGGGGTGGCTTATCGGAAGGTGAGTTCGCTTTAGTCCTGCTGACGGCTCGGGCTTGGCAGCTGGGGCTGCATTGGTTGGTTCGATTGACCTGGGACTCGAAGCACCGCTTTCCGCTGCGACCTAAGTTAATGCGGGCCTACCGACCGTACGGGGAATTTCTTGCAGCAGTTCGGGAACTGACGATTCAGTGCCACGCTGACCAATCGGCAGCAGGTGCGTTGATCGCCTTCCCTAACGCTGCCGATTGGTATCGCGAGATCGTCCGGGAACTGGCGACAGCCGATACGATCGCAGCCCTCACGCCAGTCGAAGAACTGCAAGGCGATCGCCGCAAAAAGGAAGGAATTCGTCGTTTTCGACTTCAGCCTTGGGTATCGCTAGCTCGTTACGAAAACCCCTTCGACCCGCAGTGGATGCCTGCAACCTGGCTGCTGCACCAGGTGGCGATCGCGCTAGCGGAGCGTTCTGATATCTGGCGTAAGAAAAACTTTTGGCCCTATTGCGATGCAGGCAAAGCCTGGGCAAAGGCCACCACCGGAGAAGGGTACGGCGTTTGCAGTTTCGACGGTCAAGGCCAGCTTCGGGTTCAGTCTGGCCAAAACCGTAGCACCCAAGTTGTGGCGTTGCCCGAACCCTGGAAAAAGTCGATCGCCGAAACCCTTCGCTAGAAGGCGTTTTAGGGTTTAGTACGGCTGGCGATCTTTTAATTTTAGATAGCCGTAACCTGAAAATCAAACGGGGCAAAGCCCGAAAGCTCTGCCCCGAATCAAAAAACCTAAGGTCAATAGTAACGTGCGAAACTCAAAAATTGCAAGGTTGGCCGAGCCAACTGCGGCAACAAGCCGCTCTGCTGATCACTGGATTAGTTACCCTATCTTGGATCTAGAAGATCCCCTAGCCGCTCGGGTCGAGGTCGAGGGCGATCGCACTCACCACAAAATTTCAATTGTGATCGTCGGAGCAGTTCCGGTTCTAGAAGTTGCGATCGACGCAGCCCAGGCAGCTTTAGAAGCTTACGCTGATGCGATCGCTCAAGCAGCTCAGGAGGTGGTGTGATGGCGATCGCCTCCGAGCAAAGATTAAATCTAACGCCGCTTGCCAACCCAGCTAGCCCTTGCCCGATTTGCGGAGCTGGCCAGCGCTGCCGTTTCGACCGTGCGGTTGCCTACTGCTCGGCACAGGGTGGGCAATCGGCCAGGAAAAAGGCAAAAACCAAAGGCTGGTCGCGATCTGGCCAAGCAATCGAGAATTTTGCAATTTGGCAAACTGGAGACGCGATCGCCCTCGCTGAGCCAACCACTGCCCCAATTGCCAATCAAACTTCTGACGACGCTATTCCGACTTTCGCTCAAATTGCCGAGCGCGAGCTTTACCAGGAAACTGCTTGGATCTGCGTTTCGGGAAAACTTTATAGCTGGGCCGAAACGCACTTCGTCGCCAGCCCTGACGAAGTCGAGCTTCGACGAATTGCCGAATTGGCAAACGAAAAAACAGTCGAAACGGTCGATCGGCAAGGCAAAAAAACAGTTAAGACAAGCTACGCGACTGCCAAAGAGGTCAGGAACGCACTTGACTGGGTCAAGCAGCGGTTTGCTATTTCGCCCGACTTAGTAAATCCGTCAGGTCAAGTCAACTGCACGAACGGGATTCTAGTCCTGCAAGAGGAAGGCGATCGCATAATCCGTACGCTGGAGCCGCACGATCCAAAACAGCATTTTTTCCTTAGCCCTCCTGGAACAGCCTACGATCCAAACGCTCCAACGGAAGATTGCGATCGCTTGCTGGCAGCGCTCGATCCACCCGAACAACAAATTTTACTCAAGACAATAGCGGCGTCAATCCTTCCCAAACTTGTCAGGCGTCGGCACGGTCGCTTGGTTCGGGCGATCGTGGCTAAGGGGGTCGGCAGCAACGGCAAAGACGCCCACCGCGAAGCCTTTAGTCAGATTTTTGGCGGTGCTGGTTTTGCTTCTTTGGCCTTCGAAGATTTTGACCAGTACGATTCTGGTCGGAAATTTCCACTTACTGCGTTAAGAACCGCCCGAGTAAGTTGGTCTTCTGAAAATCAAGCGAGAATCAATCTGGACAAATCGCCAAGCTTGAAACGGGCGATTACGGGCGATCCGCTCTACTGCGAATTTAAAAGGAAGGATCAGGAAGAATTTATACCGAAGGCGGTCCTAATCTTCAACGTCAACGATTTGCCTAACCTGAAGGCTGGCTTGGAAGCGATCAAAAGCCGCTACGCGGTTCTGAGCTATCGAAAGCTTTATAAAATCGGTGCCGATCCTAGCAAAGGTGAAATCGAAGCCGATTCCAGGTTCAAATACGATCCTGATTTCTTAAGGACAAACGTATTACCTGCGTTGTTAAATAAATTGGTTGAAGCGCTCCAAGCGCTCATGGTTGACGGCATCGACTACAGCCCCTGCGATCGCGCCCTCGAAGAAATACAACTCCGCAATAGCCACCTGTTTGAGTTTGCGCTAGAGACTGGCCTGAAGCTCGATCGCGACTCAATTATCCCGATTGGCGAGCTTTGGGCGCGTCTCGAAAGTTGGTACCGATCAACCGAGGTTTTGACTTGGCAGAACGATCGCAACGCTTGGGCAGAGCCGATCCGCAGGGGTGACGACTGGGTAAAGGGCGCAAACCAGGTATTTAGCCGTTTTTCAATACTTTTCCCGCAGATCGAGCTGGTCAACCTGGGCGGTAACCGCAAGGGAATCAAAGGGCTGAAGTTTGAGCCAATCGGCAAACCAAAGGCGTCTGAGCCGGAACCAGTACCCGAGCCAGAACCACCGCCCCAAGCCACCGCCGAACTTTTGCAAGTTGGCGAGTTGGTATCCGACTCAAAAGGCCGAACGGGACAAATTCGGCTAATCGATGGCGATCGCGCTCAAGTAGACGGCGATACAATTTTCGGCTGGTTTGCCCTATCGGAGCTAAAGCCATTAGCGCCGGAACTTTCGCTTAACGGCAGGGCAAGCCCGTGACGTTCGCACCGGGCGATCGCGTCGTTACGCCAGCAGATAACGCTGCAACGGTACTCCCGCCCGCATGGGAGATGCCAAAGCACACCCTAATTCAAATCGATAACGGAGCAAAGGTTTGGATATTGACCAGCCTGCTCAACCAACCTGAAACCTCTAGGAAAACCCGCAAACGATGAACGAAGAGCGCGTCCGTGAAATTGTACGGGAAGTTTTGATCGAAATGATCGCCCCAGGTCTTCAGCCGAGTGACGACGGCTGGCAGGACGCCACCACCGCATGGGAGGTTTTGGGTTACCCCAGCTACGACGCGCTTTACAAAGATATTCAGGCTGGGTTGCTACGGCAGGGCAAGGAAGTGTTTGATCGGCGCAAGCCAGGTGCCAGAAAAGCCCGTTGGACTGTTGATGTCGCGGCGGCCAAACGAAGACTGGCAGAAAATCCAGAGAATCGACGCGGGATTTAGGCTGGTGGCCTTGGGCGATCGCTTCGCTCCATCACCCTTTTGGCCGCATCCTGATTTGTCTTTAGGCCAATGTGCCGATGGTATCGTTGCAGATGAATCTGCGGCGTGTGCCCCATCAACGCGGCAGCAGTCGTGACGGGTAACTCAAACGTGACAGAGGCCCGAATTCCATAGGCATGCCGTAGATCGTATGGGGTGAACGGCACCTGATAACGCCGAAACTGACGCGCAACTTTATCGCCAAGCTTGCCAGCTTCGTATAGTTCATGAAGGTTCTGGACTTTGGGCAAAACTGGCGATCGCAATTCCCATGCTTCCACCCATTCAGGATAAAGCGGCTGAAACACAAGCCTTGGGCCTGTTTTGCCTTGCGTTACCTGTAACCCTTCATCAGTCCAGTGACAAAAAAAGACTTCGTGATCACGCAACCCAAAAGCCGCCATCACTCCATAGACCCAACGCCATGCTGAGTTTGGGATTTGTTGCCACGTGGCCGCGATCATTTCATCCGACGGCACGTTCCGAGCTTTTACTTTGGATGCCCCATAGTTGCCCTGGTACTGAAGTAAATCAACTTCTATTCCGGCAAATTGAGCGAGCTTCTGTAGCTTCTGGCAGGTTGCTTGGCGGTTCCGCGTATTGCGTTCCGTAGCATGAACCTGCCGCAGCACCTCATCTTTGTTGAGTGGCTGTTCCTGTGGCAGACGGTTGTATACCTTTGCCCATTGGTTTTGCCACGTTGCAGGCCTCAGTGTATGGGTTTCGAGGTAGTGTGCTTTGAATTCTCTTATCCATTGAGCGGTTGGCTTGCCGTCAAGGGTTTTCCCAGCAGGCAGGTATGCGGCCCAATCAAATTGCCCCATAACCAGTCGGGAGCCTAGCAACCGTGCCTCAGCTTCGGCTCGACGGAATCCATCGGGGTTGGCTGGCAGTCCAAGAAAGATTCTTTGTTGATAAGGTTTTGGGCGATCGCTGCCAGGTTTGGGTGGCAGGGTAGCCCGCATGAGCAGCCTGTTGCCCACCTGTTGCAGCTGCACACGCACACGGCCATCTTTCAGCCGTTGGTTAACCGCTTCGAGCGTCCATTCTGTTCGAGAAGAAGGCATAGGTTAGCCAGTTTGTTAGGCAGATCAGAGGATTGCTTAGGCAGCTTTAGGCACTGGCTAAAGAGTCGAAACCCTTATGGGACAAAGCTTTTACTTTTCAAAGTTAGCCACATTAGCCAGTTTTGCCAGTTACTATCTATTACCAATACCCAGAACGATCTTCACTCTGGGTATTGGGCAAATTATGCCTAAATTTATGCCTACATTGCCGACAAAACCTGACGAATCTACGCTATTCCAGAACTTGACAGCAATTACTCTGAATTGCTCAAAACCTTTGGTATCAATGCTTTTGGGCTATACGGGACTGGCGCGATTCGAACGCGCGACCTACCGCTTAGGAGGCGGTTGCTCTATCCTGCTGAGCTACAGCCCCAAATGACATCCATCATAACACTCTCATTTCGGCGAGCTGTTGCATCACGCGCGCTCCCAAATCTCGTGCCATGGTTCACCTCCTGTTTCTAGCCCTGCCGCTTGGCTATGGGCTTCGCAGATAAGATGCAGTTGGTTGGCTTGTTTTTGGTAAAGCTGTAGCGTGAGTTCGCCATGGGTGGTATCCCGACAGTTGAACACCATGCCGTTTTCGCTTGGAACCCGCACGGTTGTGGCGGAATGTGGTGGAGCGATACCGTTCAGGGTTACTACGTACTGTCCATTGTCTGCGGTCATCTTCCAAATACCCCAGGGGTGGACTGTCCAGCGAATTTGGGCATTCCATGGCACAAATTCGTAGAACTGTTGCTGGTGATGAACTCCAACCATGCCAACAGTTTCTTGCAAGCCGAGGAGATGGCGCAGGCTGCCAACAGCTGTGAGTGTTAGATCAGGCTGTGACTCAAAGCTGTTGCACTGAATCCAAAACCATTTGCCGGGAAATGAACTTCCCCAATTTTTTTCGGAATAGACTGGTGCATCTACAAATTCGTAACACTTGCCCAACCAGTCGATCCAGCCTGTGGCGTACCCGTGCGCCATCAAAATTTGCCAGCCCGGTTCAAAAATTGGAAATTGCGAAAGCCAGCCTGCAGTGGATTGCTGAGCTTGGTTGGTAGATCCCCATCCATAAATGGGTTGAATGGTGTATTGCCAGCGGATCCACTCATTGGCCCTAGGGTTGTACAACTGCCCCTGATGGTGGGTGGCTGTGAGCTGATAGCCCTCGTGAACATGGGTAAAGAAGCGATCGCCCTGCAAAAACTGAGGCTTTGGTGCTGGGGAGCGGTGCTTGCGCCAGTGTCCCACACCCAATGCATTGGGCCATGCCCAAAATTGCTGCACATTTGGCAGAGTGCGGCAAAAATAAGCATCGTTTGGGCCGAGGACTTGGGCGCATCCACCACTGTGGGGCTGGCCGCCAATGGGGTCTTCAATGGAGTACATGAAGGCAAATGAGTCTTTGCAGGCGGGTAGGGTGAGACGAGTGTACCAGCCTTCAAAAAAGCGATCTGAAGAGCCCGTCCAGTGGTATCCACTATGGGGTGTTTGCAAGTGAGCAAAGTGAGAGCGGTTGGATGAAGGTGAAGTGCTGGGGGTATCAGCAGCCATCGGTTGATCGGGTTACAGGGGGTATCGGTTTAAAGGTAACGCAGATTGAATATTTGACTGGCGATCAGAATTTGATCGGGATTTGATATAAGTGAGTTTCAACAGCTAGCCGATCCGTGGCTTTCAAATGCAGTAAAATTAGTACAAGATTACTATTTATAAACTTATGGTTCAATACACGCTAGCTCAAAGCCCTGAAGTGATTCTCACGGTGCCCGGAAAAGACTCTGCCAAGGCCCGCGATAAGGCAATGGATCAGCTCATTGAGCTGATGGAGTCTGGTGAATTGCCAACTGACCTTTCTGAAGGGTTTAGTCCTCAGCAGTTTATTGAAGTGAAGGAGCCAGCTCCGATGAATCACGACGATGAAGATGTGATTACGCAAGCGGTGCAAGTGTTGAGCAATTTAGCAAATCTCAAGCTCAAGGTGCAGGCTTCGCGCGCGGATGCAATGAAGATTCGGGAGCAGATGGATTTGTTATTTACTGATGATGAGGTAAGTGAGGAGGAAATCACAAATCTTAAGGAAGGGTTTAAGGTGTTGAAGTCGTTTGCTCAGGCAAATTTGCGGTATCGGGAGGCGCGATCGCAGGCAGAACAAGCACGAACTGTGTTGGATCAAGCCCTCAAGTCCGAATCTGATTCGAAGTAGACCTGCTGTTGGGAAAATGCTTCAATCTTTCCTCGTTCTATCATCTAATCTAAAAAGATGAAGCTCAAACCTGACATCAACCTCTGTTTGTTGGATCAAGACGAACCTTATCACGTGCTGGCGATCGCAAACGTGGTGTAACGGCAAACCAGTACGGTTGATGCCTGCTTAGCGTGGGCTGCCTACTGAGGATTCAAAATCTACAAGCGAACTTAAAACTGCTCAACCACAGTGACGAACGTCATTTCGCCTCTTCATGATGTACGAATTGTGGACAAAATTCTCATGGTCTTAGATCAGTAGCGCACGATAAAGCGTAGACCATTGCTTGCATCAGTCCTCGCTTTTCACACTCCTTCAGGGCTTAGCAAGCCCACCAAATGTAGTGTGTTGATGTTGTGTGTGGGGTGCGTCGTACCCCCCACACAACACAATGCGTAAGTCCTGTCCTTGTCAGCCTCTTGTATCGCTACAGGTCTGGAACAGCACCCAAATGATGGTGTGCAAATGAGACCATGCGGATATTGATAGTTTGCTCGATCTGGATAGAGCGCCAGCCCGTTAAGTCATACGCCTTTTCTGCCACAACGGTTGTAGGCCGATGAGGTCGCTCAACGCTGAGCAAAATCCCGTTATTGATCTATGTGAAAGTGCGATCGCATTTATTTTTGTCTATGGATGAGCCAGAAAAAATGTTAACTCTGCTTTACAGACTTTAGTAAAATGTCTGTATCAACGAATAAGTATTTATTCTCACTCACATGATGGATCGATTTCCTTGGCTCACCACGATCATCCTGCTGCCGCTCATCGCTTCCATGCTCATTCCCTTGCTGCCTGGAAAGGATGGCAAGGTCGTGCGCTGGTATGCCCTAGGTGTAGGGATCGCGGATTTTGTTTTGATGTGCTACACCTTTTGGCAACATTACGATCCCAGCAGTGCAACCTTTCAAATCGTGGAAAAGTTCGCCTGGATGCCCCAACTTGGTTTGAGTTGGGCAGTATCGGTCGATGGAATATCAGCACCGCTCGTGTTACTAGCTGGGTTGGTGACAACGTTATCTATCTTTTCGGCATGGCAGGTTGATCGCAGGCCCCGCCTTTTTTACGCGTTACTCTTGGTGCTGTATGCGGCTCAGGTTGGCGTGTTTGTCGCGCAAGATCTGCTGCTGTTCTTCATCATGTGGGAGATTGAGCTTGTTCCGGTTTATTTGCTCGTTTGCATTTGGGGTGGGCAAAACCGCAGCTATGCAGCGACGAAGTTTTTGCTGTACACAGCAGCAGCTTCCATCTTTATTTTGGTGGCGGCTCTAGCCATGGCCTTTTATGGTGACTTCACCACCTTCGATATTGCAGAACTTCAGCTCAAGCATTTCCCTCTCACGCTGGAATTGTTGCTCTACGTTGGTTTGCTGGTCGCATTTGGGGTCAAGCTGGCAGTCTTTCCACTGCACACGTGGCTGCCCGATGCCCACGGTGAGGCATCCTCTCCGGTATCAATGATTTTGGCGGGCGTGTTGTTAAAGATGGGTGGCTATGGGCTTATCCGCTTTAACTTAGAACTGTTGCCCCAGGCTCATGTTTACTTTGCCCCTGTGTTAGCCATATTGGGTGTTGTCAACATTGTTTATGGCGCGCTCAATTCCTTTGCCCAAACCAATATGAAGCGGCGCCTTGCCTATTCCTCCATTTCGCACATGGGCTTTGTTCTGTTGGGCATTGCCTCGTTTAGTGACTTGGGTATCAGTGGGGCCATGCTACAAATGCTTTCCCACGGGTTGATTGCGTCGGTTCTCTTCTTTTTGGCAGGGGTGACTTACGATCGCACCCATACCATGATGATGACCAAAATGGGTGGCATTGGTCAGGCAATGCCCAAGGTGTTTGCTCTGTTTACTGTGGCAGCTATGGCTTCATTGGCTCTGCCTGGTATGAGTGGATTTGCCAGCGAGATTGCCGTATTTGTTGGGATGACGACAAGCGACATTTACAGCTCTACATTCCGCACAGTAACCATCTTTTTGTCTGCTGTAGGGCTGATCTTGACGCCAATTTATTTGCTATCGATGCTGCGGCAGGTCTTCTACGGATGTGGCTCTGAGCTGATGTGTGATGTGGTGCCCTCCTGCGATTTGGAGGATGCTGCTCTCAAAGAGTTGGGAACTGAAGAGGCTGCCTGTTTTGGAACGAACTGTGTGCTGCCCGCCGATGCGGAATTTAAAGATGCCAATCCGCGTGAGGTGTTTATTGCAGTCTGTTTCTTAGCGCTGATTGTGGCGTTTGGGTTTTATCCTAAGCTGGCAACGCAGATGTACGATGTGAAGACTGTTGCTGTAAATGCAGAGGTTCGTGAGTCGTACCGCCAGGTGGCCTTGTCCAATCCCAAAATCTACGCGAAAGGATTTTGGAATGCGACGGTTTCGGAATCGCAAGCCCCCAAGATTGAGCGTATGGGTGTGTAGCCTATCCAGCTCAGTTTGATTCAACTGCTTATTCGGCTTAACGTCAGTTTTGGTTAAGGGCTGTTCTGGGAATTGCATGGTGCGCAACTCCTAGAGCAGCCTGTTTTTGATGACACATTTTCGATTAGGACAATTTTGAGGACGACCTTGTCGTCCTCAAAATTGTTTCTAACTGCGCGACAGCGATAGATTGGCATGAGTGCCAATTCACGAAGACTGTCTGCATGAATCGTTATGCTGCAGAGCCGCATAACGATTCATGCAGCAAAAAGCCATTTATGAGGAGCCCTACTAAAACTGCAGCAGGTAGGTTGCATGTGACGTGCTTTGGAGTTGGGCTGGAGTTGAGGAATTATAGGTACCCGGAACTCATGAGTTCACCGTTCCATTGCTGTCGATCTTGGCGTTGTTGTAAGCGCTTGCGCCAGCCGCGAATTTGATCAGCGGTTTTGCTAAAGGGCGATCGCCCAATTGGTACAGGGGGTTCTAAGGTTGCAATTGGTTCGGGTACGACAAGCGGACGACGCGGCTTGTTCATACAATCGGCCAGATTGTCTAAATAGGGCTCTAGTTCAAGTGCCCGCATGACTTCGCCGACCGATTGATAGCGCTCTCGAACCGAAACCTTGAGCAACTTGCTTAAAATCTTGCCAAAGTGATCGGAGACGGCCACATCATTTTCCCAGCACAGCTCGCCAGTAATGGGATCGTATTCAAACTCCATGGGAGGACGACCCGTCAACATAAACAGGCAGGTGACCCCGATCGCATACAAATCACTGGCATAGGTAGGGCGTAGAGCCAACTGCTCGGGCGGTGCAAAGCCAATCGTGCCTACAAATTGAGTCGTATGACCTTTTTGAGTGGTGTTTTCCAATTCGGCGATGCGCTCTTTGACTGCACCAAAGTCGATGAGCACCAAGCGGCCATCATCCTGACAGCGAATGATGTTGGGTGGCTTGATATCGCGGTGAATGACTTGCTGGCTGTGAATGAACTCCAGTACGGGCAAGATTTCGACAAGAAACTGCTTGACTTTGTATTCCGAAGCAGGGCCATTTTGCCGAACTTCTTTCGCTAGAGTACAGCCGTGTACATATTCCTGAACAAGGTAAAACTCGCCCTCTTGCTGAAAGTAGTCAAGCAAGCGCGGAATTTGGGCGTGGCTTCCCAACTGGCTGAGAGTTTTGGCTTCTCGCTCAAAACGTTCGCAAGCGCGCTCGAACGTGGTGGGATTACTGACCTTGGGGCAGAGTTGCTTGATGACGCAGACTGGATTGCCCGGAAGCTGGGCGTCGCGTGCCAAAAAAGTGACACCAAAGCCACCCCGGCCTAGGGCTTTCATAATTTTGTAGCGATCGCGAAACAAGTTCCCCGAACGACACATTTCGTTGAGGGATGGCGACGCTTGGGACGCTTGTTTGGATGCGAATAGCGGCTCAGTGGAGAGTTCCATAAACAGCAAGGAGTGTCACTCCAAACGTTGGCAAATTTGCGAGATGCAGCACCCAACCCTAAGCGGAAACCTCGGCGATTGGATTTGAATGAAACCTGAAACGGATTACATCAATTAAACCAGGTTCAGGTGGATGGGACGGTAGCACTACTTACTAAGGTAATGCATGTTTAGCAGAATCTTTATCTACGCCGAGTTACGTCATGATTTTCCTTAACTTTAGAGGGGTTTTACCTCGGTATTTTTCGTGAACTCTGGGGGGTGTTGCCAGATGCCTCCAAAAGTGTGTGAGGAGGGGCGAGAACTAGACATGCCTGATGCAAGGGAATCGATTGGGTTCGACCTATGAATTGACGTAAACCAGCTATCGGGTGTGCCGGACGCTACTATTGCCAATACTGGGTAATGTCATAACCTAGCTCGGCCACCATTTGACGCAGCAGTGGCATGCTCAGCCCAATGACGTTGCTGTGACATCCAACTAACTGTTCAATGAGCAAACCGCCTTTACCCTCTAGGGCAAAACAGCCCGCGCAGTTGAGCGGCTCGCCACTCGCAACGTAGGCTTCAATTTCATGATCGCTCACATCGGCAAAGTACACTTCGGTCATGCGGCTGCGAACGAGGGTTTTTGGGTGGGTGGTATCGATGAGGGCATGGCCGGTGTAGAGTGCGCCAACTCGACCCCGCATTTGCTGCCAACGGGCGATCGCCTCTGTGGGGCTGCTGGGTTTGCCGTGAATTTCGCCTGCCAGCGCCAATACTGAATCACAACCCAAGACTAACGACTGGGGAAATTGCCCCGCAACGGCCTCTGCCTTACCTTGAGCCAACATTTGTACCAAATCAACGGGATTTGTTGTTTTGATTTGGGACTCATCAAACTGGCTGGGGCACACCACTGGGTTGATACCAGCCGATCTCAAAAGCCGAAGGCGTGCAGGCGATGCCGACGCTAAAACAAATTGAGGAACATTCGCCATAAATTAACCCGTACTCTTCACACGTTAAAACAGGGGCCTAAAATTTGGCTGGCACCGCTCAATTCTTCTCATCATATAGTGCAGGTATGAGTCCTTAAGCATGAATCGTCGGACAGTTTCGCTTCTCAGCGATGCACGTTTTCAAAAAAAGGGTTTGGGCAGTAGGCAGTGGGCTGGACATGGGCTGAGCGCCCACAAACTTGAACAAATTTTCCGGATAGCATCTACTAAATTTGCATAACTAATTTAGTAGATGCACCCTGAAAGCCTTTGGCCTCGCGCCAAAGGCTTTTTTATGGCTGTGGCGCGAGGCCAATCAAGAGGGCTTTGGTGGCTCCATACCTGACGTTTACTTCTACAAAAAATGAGCTACACCTGAGCAATAAAAAAGCTGGCTCCCACGCCAGCTTGTTAAATACTGAAAACGTTGTTCTCTCTAAGTTTGGAAGAAACCCGCTCTGCGCGTTCCCAGGGCGCAAGGGTCTTTCAAGGGTTATCTGGTGTATTCAACACAACAGATGAACCCTTTTCCAAAGAATAGTGTATCAACATACACAAACATTTTGTTATAAAAGTTTACGGCTGTTTGGCGATAGGTATATAAACCTACTTAATCAGTCGATGGCTAAGGGGGGAATTTGCCGGGAAAAGAGGCGATCGCCCTGCTTCTAGAGAGGTTATGTCTTTCGACTGGGCCGGTTTGAGCCGGTTTAGGCGGAAACAGCAGAGCGGAAATTCCCTTCTGCTTAAAAAGCCGGAAGAGATTGCGCTCAAGGGGCCAAAGCATATTAACGTTGAGAGCTAGTCCTTTTGTGTGAATGCTGGGGTTATGGCTGCAAAGGTTCAAGGTGCGATCGCGGCAGGGCATCCCAAAACCGCTGAAGCTGGAATCGAGATACTGCGCCAGGGAGGCAATGCATTTGATGCGGCGGTGGCGGCGGTGTTGGCAGCCTGTGTGGCCGAGCCAACGTTAACCTCGCTGGGCGGGGGTGGGTTTTTGCTGGCTCATACGGCGCAAAACCAAAATGTTTTATTTGACTTTTTTACCCAAACGCCGCGCCAAACGCGATCGCCCAATGAGGTTGAGTTTTACCCCGTTGAGGTGAATTTTGGCACTGTGACCCAGGAGTTTCACATTGGGCTGGGGTCGGTGGCGGTTCCTGGCGTGGTGAAGGGGCTGTTTCATGTGCACAATCGCTTGGGACGGCTTCCCTTTGCGGCGATCGCCGAGCCTGCCATTCACTATGCCAAAACGGGGGTGGAAATGGGTTCCTTTCCCGCCTATTGCCTCAAAATTTTGGCACCAATTTTGACGAGTTGCCCGGAAGCCCGAGCGGTTTGTGCGCCGCTGGGCCAACTGTTGCAGCCAGGTGAGGTGTGGCATGCTCCAGCCATGGCCGACACGCTAACGCTGCTGGTAGAGGAAGGGGCCGATGCGTTTTACCAGGGAGATTTGGCGCAGCAGATGGTGCGGGACTGTCGCGATCGCGGTGGCTATTTGACTCAGGCGGATTTGAGCCAGTACCAGGTGGTGGAGCGATCGCCCCTGATGACGGACTATCGGGGCAATACGCTGCTGACGAATCCGCCGCCTAGTTCGGGAGGAGCGCTTATTGCCTTTGCGCTGGGGCTGCTGTCTACTGTGGAGTTGGCAAAATTTGGGTTTGGTTCGGTAGCCCACATCACGCTGCTGGCCGAAGCGATGCGCCAAACCAACCTGGCCCGCGCCGATGGCTACGATGCGCGATTATATGAGCCAGATGTTGCAAAGCGATTTTTGTCGGAGCAGCACCAGCGCCACTATGCCCAACCGCTATTGGGCGCGGTGAATAAGTGGGGGAGCACCACTCACCTGAGCGTGATCGATGGCGAGGGTAACGCGGCCAGCGTCACTACGTCCAACGGTGAAGGCTCGGGCTATACCATTCCCGATACGGGGGTGATGCTGAACAATATGCTGGGCGAAGCAGATTTGCACCCAGCGGGCTTTCACTGCTGGCAACCCAATGTGCGCATTTCCTCGATGATGGCGCCAACGATTGTGTTGAGAGATGGACAACCGGAGATTGTGCTGGGATCCGGTGGCTCAAACCGCATTCGCACCGCGATTTTGCAGGTGATCTCTAATGTGGTGGATTTTCACATGCCGGTGGCCGATGCTGTGCACAGTCCCCGCATTCATTGGGAGAATGACGTGCTGAACTTGGAGCCAGGGTTTGCTTTGGAATCGTTGGGCGATCGCACTGCCTTTCCGTTTGATCAGCAGGTGGTGCAGTGGGAACAGCAGAATATGTTTTTTGGCGGAGTGCATGCGGTGTTTGAAGCGACGGATGGTACCCTGACCGGAGCGGGAGACCCTCGCCGAAGTGGTGCGATCGCTGCTTTATAGTCTTGTGCTGTAGCCCCAAAACCATGGGAATTTACGGGCTTTTGGTCGGTTTAGTCCTCATCCACCAGTCGTTTATCAAGACTAGACCTCCTGCACGAATTGCTTTTGGAAGGATGAATCATTGCGCAGCACCGTCGCGCAATGATTCATGCAAGAGCTCTACTGTTTTGCAGGATGCAACCCATTAACATACCTGAAAAGTAATTGTTGTAGATTTGAGAGACCATTCAAATCTATTCCGGACGGGCTACTAGAATTGAACGACTCGCTCAGCCGTTTTGCGGTGCTGCAAACCCTTACTCAACTTGGCTCATGAATCCTCTCGATCGCCTCAAGCGTTTACCCTGGTTGCCCTTGCTGCAAATTGCAGGATTGGCGGTGCTGGCTACTGGAATTTTGGAAATTGGGCTGTGGGTGGCGATCGCAGCGTCTCCGGTGGTGCGCCAAGCGATACAACTGCTGTTTGCGCCGCCGTTGGGCATGTTAATGGTGGTGGCTATTGGGGCGGGACTGGGAGCGATCGCCGTATTGTTGCTGGAGCGGGTGCGGCGCGATATCTACATTACTGTTGGGGTGTTGTGGGCACTGGTGGGCTGCATTTTGGTGATGCTGCTGATTCGGCAACTGTTCCCCGTAGTGGCGCTGCCATTAACGGACAGCGCCTCGCTGATGGGCGTGATCTTGGGTGTCTTTTTTACGGCACGTCGTTATTGGCGATAACGGTTAGAGGAATGTGTAGGGAATCTGGGCCTACAAATCCAGACCAAACAAGCGCTCCAGGCCAATGTCCTCAACGGTTTGCTGAAGGTTGGCGATCGCTCCTGAATTAGACTGCGTAGCGTTGGTCGGGGTGGATTGCGCCATGGCTACGTCTCCTGCGCTTGGGGAAGCAGACGCAGAGCCATCCGTATCGAGGCCAGGAACGATCGCTGCTGTGACCGGCGCCGTGGATTGGGGAGGTGCCGTGGCGATCGCGGTTTCCTGGTAGGATTGCAGCGCTTTGGTAATCATGCCCATGCGTCGTTCCTGGTCGTGTGAAATGCTGTGGATGTTGTTTCCCAGGCCCGGGGCGTTCCACTGCTGGCTATCGGGGTCAATAAAGGAGCGAGTGCGAGACCACAAGATGGCCTCATCGCCCGTCATGCCCAGTTCTTTTGCCTGAACTAGCCAGTCGATATATCCGCCTCGGTCGAGCGCGGCCAGAGGCGCTTGGTTCGCCAAGTCAATGCCGTTCAGCGTTTCTTCGAGCGTGAGGGTTAATCCGTAGGCATTGGCCTTTTGCTGGAGGGTAGCGGCCTGTCGCTGGAGGCGTGCTAGCTGTTTGCTGTCGGCTTCTTCGGGGGTGGCGGCCCCATGCTGATAGGAAAAGCTGCCCAAATTCCACACGCCATTGCCCGGATCGGTATGGCCGTAGTAGGCTTTGGTGCGCAAGCCCTCGGGGGTGCGGGTGCCCTCGGCGCTGCCCACTGTCCGCGCGACTAATGAATCCGATGCGCCTTCAAATAAGGTGTCGAGGCTGGCGATCGCCATTCCCCCCTGAGCGGCTACAACCGGCTTAGGCGGCATGGGGGCTGCTGTGATTTCCAACTCGTCCAAGGCAAACGAGAGTTCGATGGGGCGGGCGGCGCGATCGGGCTTGTCAGCGGGCTGCTCCGCGGCTTCGACGGTGGGAGCAAGGCCCAAATCCACAAGGGGTTCGGGGACGAATTGGGGCGGGGGTTCGGGAGTGGAAACGGCTGCAAAAACAACCCCTTGCGGCAGTGGCGGTGGTGGGGGCAGGTCTTTGAGTTTGCGGTGGGCCTCGGGCTGGACGGGGGCATTGGCCGCTTTGCTGGGAATGGCTAAGGGGCGAACCACGGTTTCTAAATCGACGGCTTCCTCGGCGATCGCCTCTTCTACAGAAGCCGAGGAGGAGGCCGCCATCAGGTCAAATTCGAGAGAAATATCATCAGCCTGTGCCGCAGATGCACTGCCCAGCGCGATCGCCACTGAGCCAACGAGCAGCCAGTAAGGGTGTTTCATGGATGAGGAGATAGGGATGAAAGATGAAGAAAAAAGCGAATTTGCAACCTGAAGGGAATCAAAAGTTACTTAGCCCTCGCCGCCGCCCACCCGAATATCTTGGGGACTGAGCACTCGTTGCAACACTTCGTTGGCTGGTTCAACCATGGTCCAGTTGCCATCGGGCTGACGCCGCAGCGCCGCAAATTGCAAAAAGTCGGCAGAGCCAATGTGGGTGCCCCGTTTCACTCGACCCAGCTTGGGCGATCGCAGGCCACACAGCCGAAAAAGATAGGCAGGCACCTCAGGGCTGGAAAACACATAGCACCCATCCACATCGTTGGCTTCTAACTGTCCGTCGAATGGAGCATAGACGCGATCGCCCGACATCTCAATCGAAATATCGCCCAATCCGCCAGCAATGCGGTGCTCTCCAACGGCTACTCCAGGTTGTAGCTCCCAATTTTGCTGAATGGGAACCTGGCGCACCTGCGCAGAGTTGCCAGAGTTGCATCCGGCCACGAGCAGCAGCACTCCGGCCATTAGCAACGACCTGCACCGCATCTTATTGATAGCTAAACCGATAACCCGCATACTCGTTTCCTTCGTAGAGAATGACTAGTCGAGTCTGCGGGTCAAAAGCCAGCGGATAAACCTGCCGCTCGGCAGCAACCCCCGCCCGAACCTGTAGGCTTTGAAGTTGACAGTAGGGTTCACCCACAATTTGGGAAACCCGCTCTCGGCTGTCACGCTCGGGCACGGTTAAAAACTGCGCCAACTGCTCGCGAGAAAGCCGAACCTCTTCGTTAACGGCACCCTGACAAGCCTCGTGGACACTGCCACTGAGGAGAGGTGCGCTACTGCGAAAATCGAACATGAGTGCAACAAATGCAAGCATCAACCCGCCAATCAGGAAGGGATTGAGCGGCGGATGCTCAACCGTACGTTGTTTCATAAACCGCTCCTCTTGGCGGGCTGTGTTGCGATGAGCACGAGACACGCTAGAACCGACCTCCCAACAGTAGGCCAACCATGATCATGAACAGGCGATAGCCCCAAATCATGCTGGTTTCAGGCGCGACGGTGGTGCGATAGGCTGCGATCGCCGCTGGAGTCACCACCAACATGACCGCTGGAACCCATAGCACCGGAAACGAGGCCAACAATCCATCAATCACCACCCGGGCGATCGTGGCACCCACAACCCAGGCTGCTGCCACCGGAAGCGACATCGGCGGCTGGGCGGTAACGGCTTTTGCGGCGGCCCGCACGGTTGGGCGATTGCCCCGCAAGGAAGCAGGCCGCCGCTGAGGAATCAATGCGGTCAACTGCTTGAGCCAGTGTTGCACGCTCACCACGGCATGAGTCCAGTCGTAGCTGTGGCGCGACGAAGCTCGACGGCGCAAGGTCGAAGCCATCATTTCGGCTTCGCGCTCTAGTTTGAACAGATCGACATCTCGCGTGGTCACAACCCAACCGCCTGCTGCATCGGGCTCGACATGCAGCACTTGAGAGGTTTCGTACTCGCAGATGGTTGATAGATCTCGCTGGCCCAGCGGATTATCCCGCAGATCGGCATGTTGCAAGTCGCGCTCTAGCCGTTGGGCGATCGCCTTAAGCTCTAGCATGGTGGCTTCTTGCTCGGCAGACAGGTGGTTAATGTGCTGAGCTTTGGCCTCTAGCTGTTGCAGCAACTCGTTGGCGATCGCTTGTGCGGCCTGGGGTTGCGGGGCAGGGCTGGATGAGTTGGGACTCGGTGGATTGATGACGGCATAGCGCGACGAAGTGGTTGGAGATGTGGCGATCGCCGTTCGAGGAGATGGCGCAACGGTGCCGTAGCCACCTGCGGCAACACGATGACTTTGAAATTGGTGAATTTGGAGAGAAGGAGACGACGCTTGAGGAGTCGTGACGCGAGATGCAGGAACGGTGGCCGTGTTGGGAAACATTTCGACCATGCTGGCGTTGGCACTGGGCCGAGCGGGAGTGTTGCGAGATGCGATCGCCTGTAGCCGTGCCTGAATTTCCTTGAGTTCGAGCTGAGTTGGGGTTTCTTTCATAGACAACTCCTGGGGGAGGATGGGATGGGAACGGATTGACGAGAGACCAACAAACCTATAAAAAGATAGATACAAGAGTACTGTTAATAGTACTAGTGTACTAAAAAATAATCAAACATTTTGCATAAATTCCGTTTCGAGCGGAACTTTAAGAAAGTCTTTGCGATCGCCCGGTCTGCTTTACACGGCAAACTGGGCGATTTGGTCGTTTGGGCTGTTAAGCTTGCTGGAATGTTGGCGTGAAGCGATCGCAACCGTTGCGTGGACTAGTACAGCTGATGAGTACGGTTGGCGATCGAGTGCTATCTCGGTTTCTCTGTTATGAATAACGGTGGAAGCATGGAGAAACCATGAGCGAACCGTCCAACAATTTGCAACCGCCATCTTCTGATTCAGAGCTGAGGAGTCTGCTACTTGACTTCCGCTGGCTGCAAGCCAAGCTTGAGGCAACCAGCGTTGATTGTCTGCTTCGCGACTATGAATTATTGCCGCTGGATCTGCCGCTCAAGCTGATGAAGCATGCCCTGGAGATCTCGGCACCTGTGCTGGTTGATAACCCGCATCTGCTGGCAAGCCGTTTGCTGGGGCATCTGCTGGCACAACCCCAACCGGAGGTTCAGGCGCTCCTGGCGCAAGCCCAACAGCATGCACCCCGTCCCTGGTTGCGCCCACTTCAAGCCAACCTAATTGCTCCCGATGGAGCCTTGCTCGATACCCTTGAGTGTGGGAGTGTCCGGGTCGTCAAAGTTTCTCCTGACTTGCGCTGGGCGATTTGCAACGCAATCGACCGCCGCCGCCAAGACGGTACCTACGGCTCCGAGACGGTATCCGAGTACAGCCTCAAGGTGTGGGACTTGGGCGCTCGGCAACTGGTGCAGACGCTAGCCACTAGGGTGGACGTTTTTGCCCTGGATGTCTCGGCTGATTTTACGCAAGCTGTTACTGGAGGTAATAACTTTTACGATGTCACTGTGTGGGATCTGCAACAGGGAGCAGTCCTACACACCCTCAAGGGGCATCAAGAGCGGGTTTCTGCCATAGCCCTCTCTGCGGATGGCAAACGAGCCATTTCTGGTTCCCATGACGAAACGCTCAAGGTATGGGACTTGCAAACCGGAGAATTGCTGCACACGCTGGTCGGCCAAAATGCCAAGGTCGATTCTGTCGCTGTCTCTGCTGATTTTACGCGAGCCATTTCCTCGAGCAATGGCATGATCATCATTTGGGACTTGGAGGCTGGTCAGGCCATTCAGACTCTGAGAAACGGAAGGGGAATTATTCGAGCGGTTGCAGTATCAACAGACTTTACTCAAGCCATTACAGCTTATGAAAAGCTTCTTAAGGTGTGGGATCTGCAATCGGGCACAGTCATTCAAACTCTAGAAGGGCACAGTGGGGGGGTGAACGCCGTGGTAGCCTCCGCTGATTTTACCCGAGCCCTTTCTGCTGGGAAAGACAATACTCTCAGGCTGTGGGATGTGCAGACTGGAACGGTGTTGAAGACGATGGAAGTCCGCTATCTCTCCGACTTCTCCAAGTCGGCAATGAGGGAAGCCGTGTGGTCTGTGGCGGTGTCTGCTGACTTCACTCGAGCTATCGCTGTTGGTTCAGGAAAACTTAAGGTATGGGACTTACAAAGGGGGGAGGTGGTTCCGCCACCGCGACCGCATCGCAGTCAGGTGACGCAGCTAGCCCTCTCTGCCGATGGCACGCGAGCCATTTCTGTCTCCCAGGATCGTACCCTCAAGCTCTGGGATGTACAAACTCGACAAGCCATCCAAACTCTCAGAGGCAGAATTTTGGACTCAGCTGTGTCGGTGGCTGTGTCGGATGATTTCTCTCAAGCTGTCTCAATCCATTATGGACGCCTCCTCCATGTCTGGGATATTCAGGCCGAAGCAGTGGTGCAAACCTCCCAGGAAGCCGTTCTTCACAGTCAGGGTGACAGCACTTTGCCCTATAACGAACGGTATTCTGTCCGCTTAGAGGACGGTAGTCCGATCGCGGTGACCGCCGATTTTGCTCAGGCCATTGCGGTTGTTGCAACTACTGAAGGACCCATCTCAGTCTGGAATTTGCGGTCCGGTCAACGGCTCCAAACCCTCGAACGGCAAACACGGACCTCTAATGCGGCACTTGTACTCTCCACAGATGGCCATCGTTTGCTTTCAGCGGCTGAGGATGAGATCAAGGTCTGGGATTTACAGACCGGAGCCGTCGTACAGAGGATGGAAGTTATGCGGGAGAAGACATGGGATACGAAATACATGTTGTCTATCGCAACCTCCGCTGACTTTACTCAAGCTATCTCAGCATCTAGTGACTGTACTCTGAAATTGTGGGACCTTGAACGAGGGCAGTTGCTTCACACCTTTGAGGGGCATCAAGATCATGTGCTCTCGGTGTCCGTAAACGCTGATTTCTCTCGCGCCCTCTCAGCCTCCTATGACAACACCCTCAAACTGTGGGATCTGCATACCAGAACCCTTATCACCACCTTTGTGGGCGATCGCCCCTTCCTATGCGCCACCCTCTCAGCCGATGGGAAAACCGCGATCGCGGGCGACTACGGTGGCTGCGTCCACTTCTTCAGCGTAGAAGAGTAACCCTGGACTCGCCTTTGTCACTTGAGCCCATCAAGCTGCATTACACAGTGAGCCCGTGCAATCACAAACTATTTTGCTGCAACTCATTAGAACTAGAAGGGACAGGCTGGTGTACTTAGCAAAGTAAAAGAACTTTTTCATAACCTCAGTTATGGTTAAGCCGCAGGAGACAAAGCCCAATCTAATCTCAGAGCAGGCTTCTTCGGCTGGTGGCAATAGGCAATCAGCCCACACAGGATGTTGGCGAAGCAATTGACCGGACTGCG
>NZ_JBNXVR010000055.1:0-38529 GCF_050565595.1 Leptolyngbya sp. AN02str
TCAATAACACCCGCAATCAGTCCCAAGTGGTCCAAGTTCTCGATCTGCAAGGGGGCGATCCTAACTCGTCTCCCTCAGCTTATCCCCACTCCCTTTAATTCCCAGAGCAACCTGCGGAATGTCGGCATAACCGAAGGGTAATGGATTGGAGCAGGTTGGTTGTTACAAAGTGAGGATGCTCTGCGCGATGATGAAGCGATCGCTGCGCTTAGCTACCGTCGAATCAGAGACCGTATTGCTTGCCATCCGATGCTCAGATATTCGTTTTGATTAGACCTCTTGCGTGAATTGTTGTGTGGCAGTGCCACACAACAATTCACGCCTTCAAAAATGCATTGATGCAAGAAATCCATTCGTTTTGACTGAATAGAAAAAAGTGCCCAAGAAATCTTTGGGCACTTTTCTCATGGTTCGAGATATGACCTGATGCTTACTTAATAAACAGCATTTCCTGATAGGTCGGCAGGGGCCAGAAGCTGTCGGCAATTTCCCCTTCCAGGGCATCTCCAAACTCGCGCACCTGATCCATCAACGGACGCAGCGTAAAGGCGCAGTACTTCATGTGCTCTTCTGTTGAGGCAAAGTCATGCTTTTCTAGAGCTGCGCTTAGCTCATCAGTGGTCTTCATCATCGCGCCAGCAAGGTCGGCTATTTTTTGCGCATTGCCCTTCTCAAAGCTCACCCCCAGATTTGCCAAGCTGGTCATGGTCGCCGCCAGCTTTGACAGGTATTCCATCGCTGCGGGATAAATCATCGTCTTCGCCATTTGAATGACCAGCTTCGATTCCACCTCAATGGAGAGGATGTACTGCTCGGCGTAGACTTCAAAGCGGCTTTCCAGCTCCACGGGGGTAAGCACGCCCGTCTTCTTAAACAAGTCCTCGATGTACTCTTCTTTGAGGACGGGCAGAGCATCCGCCGTCGTGGGTAGGTTGGCTAAGCCCCGCTCCTGCACTGCCATGGTGTGCCACTCTTCGGAGTAGCCGTTGCCGCCGAAGATGACGTTGCCATGCAGTTCCATCACTTCCTTCAGCACGGTGATGATAGCGCTATCAAGGTCGGTGCCGTTGTTCAGTTCGCTTTCGAGACGATTACCCACCCACTCCAGGGAGTCAGCCAGCATGGTGTTGAGCACAATCAGCGGGCCAGACACCGACTGACAGGAACCGACTGCCCGAAACTCGAAGCGGTTTCCAGTAAACGCAAAGGGAGAAGTGCGGTTACGATCGCCCGCATCTTTACTCAGGGGCGGCACACCATTCAACCCCAAGTCCATCACGCCTTTGTGCTTCGATTCAGACACAGTGCCAGTTTTGAGCTGTTCAAAGACTTCTTCGAGCTGGCTGCCTAAATAAACAGACATGATTGCTGGAGGGGCTTCGTTAGCTCCCAGGCGATGGTCGTTGCTGGCAGTGGCGATCGCCGCCCGCATCAGCGGCCCATACTTGTGGACCCCACGAATGACCGCCCCACAAAATACGAGGAACTGAGCATTGTCATGGGGAGAATCGCCGGGGTCTAGCAGGTTGCCCTGGGTGGCGTTGCCCACCGACCAGTTAACGTGCTTCCCAGAACCGTTGATGCCAGCAAAGGGCTTTTCATGCAGCAGACATACAAAGCCATGCTTTTTCGCCGTGTGCTTCAGCACCGTCATGATCATTTGCTGGTGATCGCTGGCGACGTTTGCCGCTTCAAAGAAGGGCGCAATTTCAAACTGTCCAGGAGCCACCTCGTTGTGGCGGGTTTTCGCGGGAATGCCGAGCTTGTAGAGGGTTTCCTCCACATCCTGCATGTAAACCTGCACCCGTTCGGGAATCGCCCCAAAGTAGTGATCGTCAAATTCTTGCCCTTTGGCTGGAGCTTTGCCAAACAGCGTCCGCCCTGCCAACAGCAAGTCAGGGCGCTGGCTGGCAAAGTTAGCATCCACCAAAAAGTATTCTTGTTCGGCCCCACAGCTTGAGTTGACGGGGGCAATGTTGCTATTGCCGAGGAGTTGCAAGACTTTTCTGGCGGCTTTATCCATGGCCGCGATCGAGCGCAGCAGGGGCACCTTCTTATCCAGGGCTTCCCCCGTCCATGAAACGAAGACGGTGGGAATGCAGAGGGTAGAGCCGTTGTCGGTCTCCATAATGTAAGCCGGACTGGTGACATCCCAGGCGGTGTAGCCCCGCGCCTCGAACGTGTCGCGGATGCCGCCATTCGGGAAGGATGACCCATCCGGTTCGCCCTGCACCAGCACCTTGCCCGAAAATTCGGAGATGATGGTGCCATCGCCCTGCACCGAAATAAAGCCATCATGCTTTTCGGCGGTGAGGTTCGTCATGGGGTAGAACACGTGGGCGTAGTACAGTGCCCCTTTCGCCGTTGCCCAGTCGCGCATGGCAGTCGCCACCGAGTCCGCCACGGATATGTCCAGCTTTTCGCCAGTCATGATGGTCTTTTGGATCGACTTAAAGACGGGCTTTGACAGACTTGCCTGCATCTTTTTAAGGTCAAAAACATTTTCGGCCCAAATTTTTTCTAACTGCTCGGGCGCTTTAGGCGTCATCGGTTTGCGATTTGTGATGTGATAAATCGCCTGAACTCGAGCTGCATTTCCACTCATATTCTTTTCCTTAAAAAGGGCAATCGCCTGATAGTACGCAACTAAGGGCTTCAAAATAGACTGCACATATACCAAATGGATCGAATTTCAGTGAAATTTCTCTTAGCCACAAAAAATAGCTAAGCACATCTGCCCCATTTGAGATTTGCCTTCAGGCTGGGGCAATCTTACCATAGAAAAAAATTGATACTTAAGCCTGAAACACTACCAGGAAATTCGATGCGGTATCCGGCAATCTCCAGTCATGAGGTGAAGGCTAGCGGCGGCAAGTATCCTCGGCATCCAATCTGAAAGCTTTGACCGTCTGCTGCGCTGAGGTGTGAGCTAGCGCTGTTTGGGCGATCGCACTGGTTCAAGACGACTCAGGCTGGCTAACACTAATGCATAGGGGGTTTCGTGCAAATGGGCTTTGCCGACGGAGCCAAACAGTTCCAGTTTTTCTGTAATTACGGACTCCATTGCCGCGATCGCCTCTCCAGCAATATCAAGCAAATCGCTGGGACTCTTGCCGCAAACTTCACCCTTGAGGGCTTGCAAGTATGCCTGACGCACTTCCGTATTAACGTTGAATTTACACACTCCCAGTTGAATTGAGCGGCTGATCATCTCTTTTGGCAAGCCAGATGCCCCGTGTAACACCAGGGGAATTTCCAACAAGCTGCGAATTTTTGCGAGGCGAGCAAAGTCTAGGCGGGGCGGACTCTTGTATTCCCCATGGACATTCCCGATCGTTACTGCCAAAGCATCCACACCTGTTGCCTGCACAAATTCTACCGCTTGTAGCGGATCGGTCATTTTGGCTTCTTTCTCTGCAATCGTTAACCCATCTTCGGTGCCACTAATTCGCCCAATTTCCGCTTCTACAATCGCTCCATATTGATGAGAAAGCTGGGTCATCTGGCGAGTAAATTCCAAATTCTTGTCATATTCAAAGGGCGACCCATCCGCCATGATGGAGCGAATTCCCGCTTGCAATGCTTCCTGAATATCCTGTCGATCTGTACTGTGATCCAAATGCACCGAAACTGGAACGGTTGCGGCCTCAGCTGCTTCTAAACACATGGCTACTAGCATCGATCGCCCATACCGCAGTGCACTGGGATGAATCTGCAGCATAGCAGGGCTGCACGACTTTTCCGCTGCATTGATGACGGCTTTCACTCCTTCCAAGTTGTAGACATTAAAGGCACCGATCGCGTAGATGTTGCGACGAGCGGTTTCCAGCAATTCTTGAGTGGAGGCAAGCATAGGATTTTGCGGAATGAGAGATTGTGCGTTTTGGCAGCGACCTGATTGGGGGTCACAATCCCTCAATTATCCTGCACCGCAGGGGGAATATTTCAGCAATGTGGCTATTTCAAATCTTGCACTTCGATCGCTGGTTCAGCCAATGCCCGATCTTGTGGGCGATCGCAATTCTATTGGTTCAACAGGTCAGCCATCACCCATCAAGCGCTGAGGTGTGAGCTAGCACTTTTTGGGCGATCGCCCCCAAACCCATCCTGGAAGATTCACTCGGATCAGTGACCTGGATGAACTCAACCTTTCGCTGTGGCCGAAAGCCCTTTGAAGCTAGTCGATTCCTGCGATCGCCCTGATGGACTTAACCCCTGATGGACTGAACGTTGAAGTGGGGGCGTTGGCTTCGCCTGTGCGTAGCACGTATCACCCACCCACCGATCAGCATCAAACTGCTTAATCTGGCGCTTTCACCAATTCGATCTGCAACTTTGTAGCAGAAGTAAGCAGCGATTTTGGTCAGCAGCAAGCAATCTTGAACTCAACACAAGATCTCCTAACTATTCACTGAACCACTGTTATTGGACTGCTTGTACTAGAAGCCAAACGATCATTTCATCTCTCAGGAATTAGCCGCATTCCTAAACCACAACAAGAGCCAGATCGAGGCTCCAATTATCTCTTAATTCACAATCTACCGATTGGATGTCAACATTTTCCTTTGGTTACTTTTTTCATCTTATACCCAACAGTTCGCCATCCTATAAACCGACAGCGCACCTTGGCAGCCCAGTCCCAACGGCGACGATACTGGAATTGTTTATCCTCCATGATGGAATTTGGAGCAGCAGGAGTGATAGTACAACAATACCACTTTCTTCCCATTCCCCCCCCTTAACCTCTTCAGAGTATATAAACTAACTTTTTAGCCTTATCTTTACGCTGGAATAAAAAGATGAGAATCTTATGAGGAAATCAAAGAAACTAATATGATGCTAACCAGATTAAATCATTTTTAGGAAATAGCCTTTTGTGTTGGTTTGTAATGTGGTCTAACGACCTCAATCACTGGACACAGATAACCTTGGCATTCAGTTCATCTAATAACTACTGCATCGTGCTTTCTTACATATATCTACAAAGGCTCGGATTTTATCAGGGTCTTTATCACCGCTTGAAGTATCAACGCCTGAGTTAACATCAACACCGAAAGGATTAACACATTCAATTGCCTGTAATATGTTTTCGGGGTTGAGCCCTCCTGCTAAAATTACAGGCTTATTAATAAGCGCCGCAATTTTCCCACTTATAGACCAATCATGAGTTTTCCCTGTGCCACCTATCCTGCCGTTTGTACGAGAATCTAGAAGTATTGCATCAGTGAAAGGAGCAAAATACTGAGCTGTTTCAATTGCCTTTTCATTAACTACATGTACAGCTTTGATGAGCTTAACATGAGGAAGTAAATTCTTAATAGTTTGAATTTCTTCTATAGATATATCATTGTGAAGTTGTATCGTAGAAGTAGGGACCAGATTATAAATCTCTATAATTTCTTGAGAAGATTGAAGATGTGTGACAAGTACAGTAGTAATGAGAGGAGGAATTTGTTCAAGAAGATTTCCAGCAAAATCAGGAGATATCTTGTCCTCCGAATAATACTTTGTGCCAACAATCAAGCCAATTGCATCTGCCCCAGAATTGACTGACAATAAAACATCTTCAATTGTACGATTGCCGCATATCTTTACACGTATCATGATAATCTCTCAAAATCCCTAAACTCTTACTCGGAAATCTCTTTGTTAAACTGAATCTTATTTTGAATAAGCCCAATAAAACTTCTCTCGGAAATATATCCATAAATCAGCAATAAAGCCAAAATAGCTAATAGAAAGAGAGTACTTTGAAGCCCACTGAGCTTGTCCAGAAGTGAAAGAATAGTTGATAAAATGATAATAAAAATGAGAAATAGCAAAAGATAGTGACGCTCAGTTAGCTTGGTTGAAGGAAGTTCTCGCTCTGGAAAATTTATATATGTGGATTTAGCTTTTGAAAGACCTGTGATTGTATGTGAGGTTGCCCATGAAACGGGGCGTTTCGCACAAAAACCCTGTGAGTTAGAAGAAGGGTCATCAATATTATCAAGAGTAGCTTCAAGAGCATACCGCGCCAAAGCATTTTCTGAATTGAATTTACTACCAACTTTTTCTAGGACAATTGGAAGGACGAACCTTAAGTATAAAGAAGGATTGATGTGTGAGAAGGTATAGTTATATGTGCTATGACGACTTTCTCCGATCGATACGATTTCCGTTGTCCACTGCAAAACGTATTTTTTGTTATCCTCAATCCAGTCAATTGCAGGTTTAATATCCTTAAAGTACATTTTAGGAATAAAACTATCTTGTTTGTCTGCCATGTTAATTAAATCGATAACATGAAGAGTATGAGGAACTAGAAGACCAGGCTCTTTACCAAAAGAACCATCATTATTACGATATGTGCGTATATGCTTAAAGGCATCTAAAATTACTTTTTCTAAATTTGAGTTACGGCACAAACTGTAATCACTCGTGTTATCTAAAGGACAGATTTTTAGAAGAGTTTTTAAGGTTATACAGGTCGGGAAAAGATGGCTTTCGTGATTGCGAGTATAACCCCACCCACCATCTATATTTTGTGTGTGTATTAGCCATTCAATACCTTGAATAATTGCTGGGTTATGCAACGAGACTCCAGCTAACTTCAAGGCTAGTACAGCTAAAGACGTACGTACTGCATCCGATATATGGAGAACTCTATCTGAGTCTTGTAGTAATACATTCCTTGCCCAAGCTCCGTAGTGTTCTCGATCAGCACAGTTATTGGCACTCAGTTGATGCTCGATCAAATATTTTGCACCTAGTTGAATTGCTTGATCCCCAGGATCTTTCATGCCTGTTTCTAACAAAGCAATAATAGCCTCAGATGTATTGAGACAATTACTATCTGCACCTTTATATTGTCCCCATCCTCCATCATCTTTGTTTTGAATTTCTTCAAGCCAATGAGAAGAATTTTCAATGCACTCTTGAAGAGATAAGTCCATAAAATTCTCCAGTCTTTTAAACCTTAATATTTGAAGACTGTACTTAGATCAGCAAAAGTTTGTTACTTGAGCTTGCTTGAAGTAACGCGATTAAACTTCCACTGCAATTTTAAGAAAGAAATTGTGAGGAACTTGTGAAGCCTCAAATTGTGTCATGAACCTTAAACTTACTTAATTAAAGCTGAGCTTCCTCTGTACCTTCTAGGAAATATTCAGCAGTTCTGCCCAAGGAAGTTGCTCGAACGTCCAGTTATAGGGACTTAGCGGTCTAACGGTTCTGGTCAGCGGTTGCCGATCCTTTGCAACATCGTAAGCAACTTTGGTCAATCCGCTGCACCAGAATGGTTAGCCTGCGCTTGTATTTCGTTTTCCTGATTAATCTCAGAGAAATCTGCAAAGTCTCATTTACTTACAGGACCTCCAAGAATTTCAATTGTGCCGTCTTCCGGTGTGCGATTCCATTCATAAATGTTGAGATCTTTAGCGTGGTTAAAGGCAGGTGGGATTGAAGACATTAAATCCTTAAACAGACTAACGTCCAAACGATCCCAAAGGAGCATGGCTAAATTCCACCCTGTTACACCTTCAATCGTTTTACTTTTATAGGAAAAATCTCGATGAGCCGCAATTCTATTACGAATATTGATTAGATCACTTTCTACTTGCTTTTTGGCTGTGGAGTAATTCTTCCATAGTTCTCTTGCAACCTCTCGCTCTTCGTTTGTGATGCCTCTCCAAAGAGGTTTCGTGTCAACATCGTAAACCTCAGCAGACATTACCGCTGCTTGAAGCTTGTCCATCACCTCAATCAAAGAACGTAACTCAATGCAGATGTATTTCAACAGCAGTTTACGGTCGTACTCGTCTTTGCACCGATCACGAACCTTACTAAGCCCCAAAATGTCATCCCAGATATGTTCCCCAGCAATCAACGCAGACGTTTTTTCATCCCCTGGGAACCAGGCTGTCGGATCACGTTGCCAAACTGGATGAAAAACCGAATCTTCAGAAACTTGACTGCTTAAACTACTTTCCATAAGTTTTAGTGTTATCGCCTCGAAGATTCAGTCTAGCAAAGTAAAAAGATATTGAGATTTCAAATAGATTGAATCACCAACACAACCAAGCGCTAAGCAGGCTAACTATTAATAGACGGAAAATTTTTGCCTAAGATCCCATATAGGGTGGATAGGCGGACTGATTCGGCATAACACCTCAAATTCACTACTTATGCAGATTGTTTCTGCATAATATGCTGCTGGAACTGAATCGCTAGAATTTTTCTGCCTATTTTTATGCAGATGGAGTGGGGGGTTGAAAGATCAAGAAATGATAACAAAGCGCCAGGTGATACTTGTGTTCCCCTGGCGTTTTGTTTTATGGTGGGCGATACCGGAATTTGTTCCGGCGATTCGATTAACAGACAAGCTTAAGGTGAGGACGCTGATTAGGAGTGTTGGTCGCACTGCCTAACCAGCTAACCTAACTCTCTGGTACGAGCAGAGGGCTAGGCTGGATCGATTTTATCGTTTCACCTCGCTAATGCTACACACGTGGTTGGGTACCACGCCTTAAGCTTTTCTTCTCCACACATCTCCATTGCATTAGCGAGGAACAAAATATGAGTTCGGAATTTAACGACCTGTTGCCCAAGCAGCAGGCCGAAAAGCCGCAGATTTGGATTATTGGCACGCGAGAGCAAGTGGTTCACATCATGAACGAGATGATGGTGAAAGAGCTGGTGAGCGATCGCGCCAAGTTCACCCCCATTATTCCCGCACCGTTTGCCAACGGCAAAGTGATGACTGTGCTGGTGCGGTAAACCGCCGTTTGGGCAACCCAACCGCATAGAACCGCTGGGGCGATCGCTCAATCAGATATAAGCGATCGCCCGCCATCCGTAAACAACAGCCCGTCCCCCACGAATGAGTTGCGGAAAATCCATTGAAATGGGTTATGTCAATTTCAGCGATCGCCCGCAAATGAATTGCGGGTTACCAGAAGCAAACCCATTGAAATGGGTTAAATCCAGCATCCCAAATTCAACCCGATGGCTCACCCCGCAAATGAATTGCAGGCTACCAGAAGCAAACCCATTGAAATGAGTTAAATCCAGCATCCCAAATCCAACCGCACATCTCCAGTCCACTTCAGTGGACTTCCCCCTCGATAGCCCGCAATTCATTCGCGGGCGAGAAGCGGGCTAGACAATGAGCTGATTGGGTAGATCCCATCGAAATAGATTAGGTGACAGAGGTTAAGAAGATTTGCGGAGAATGTTGAAGGTTGCGGGCTCCAGGCTGGGGATCAGGGTTTGGGTGGCATGGTGGTGATGTTGGTTTTCCACATAGGCGATCGCATCCGATAGTTGTTTGCCACCCAATGAAAATGCACCATATTCCCGTTGCCATGCAAAGGTTTGGCCGGGGAATTTTGCATTCACATGGCGCGTGCTGCCGCCTTTAACTCCTTTCACCACCTCGGCAATGGAATGTTTGGGAGGAATGGACACCAGCAGGTGAATGTGATCCGCAATGCCACCCAGCGCATGGAGTGAGCAATCCAACGATTCAATCTTGGTTTGAATATAGCGATAGAGTTCGGGGGCGATCGCATCGGTAATCAGGGGTGCGCGATCGCGTGTTGCCCAAACGAGATGGTAATAGGTTCGCCAAATTGACATAGCCTTGCTCCCTGAATGCTTGAATCCAAAATGCCCAAATTTTGCGATCGGGCTCATCCATCGCCCATGTGCGACCGAATTGCAGACGATTGCAGACGTTAGAGATGGGATTGGTAGATGGGTTGGTTTAGCGCAACCCATTGAAACGGATTCGGCAGTTTAGGAGCCGGAGCAAACGCTTCTGGTTCCAGGCTGGCAATCAAAGTCTGGGTGGCGTGGTGGTGCGGTTGATTTTCCACATAGGCGATCGCATCGGGTAACTGCTTACCCCCCAGCGAAAACGCGCCGTACTCTCGTTGCCATGCCAATCTATGCCCCGGAAACTCTGTGCTGATGTGGCGTGAGCTGCCACCTCTCATTCGTTTCACCACAAATGCAATCGAATGTTTGGGCGGAATCGAAACAATGAGATGAATGTGATCGGCAACGCCACCCAGCGCATGGAGCGAACAGTCTAGCGACTCTGCCTTGGCCTGAATATAGCGGTATAGCTCAGGAGCAACCGTGTCGGTAATGGAAGGAATGCGATCGCGCGTTGCCCAAACAAGATGGTAATAGGTTCGCCAAATTGACATAGCCTTGCTCCCTGAATGCTCTCATTCAGGATGCCCAAATTTTGCAATCGGGCTCAACTGGGGTAACTTTCCACGCGATCTTCAAGCTCCTACCCAATTCCCACCAGCGACAGCAGCGACAGCGCAGCAAACCCAATAAACAACGTTCCACCCAACATTGTGAGAATCCGTTCCGAAATGTATTGGCAAATGATGCGACCACCCACCACAGCGATCGCCGCACAAATGGCATGGCCCAACGTTGCCCCGGCCACCACCCCAATCGGATTTTTTGCCGCCGCCAGCGCAATCGTGGCAAACTGGGTGCGATCGCCCCATTCCGCCACAAAAGTCAGCCCAAATGCTTCTGCCACAATCATCGGTGGCGTATGGCGAGAGGGTAACTTTTTTTCTGCCTTGCGAATGGCTTCAGCCGCTTCTTCCTGCTCATCCACCAGGCACCCATCTTTCGGCATTTTGCTGGCATCGTAGAGCAGCTTCAGGCCAAACACCAAAAACAGCAAAATCTCCGCCAGCTTGACATAGAGCTGAGGAAACACAGACACCAACTGGCCCATCGCAACCGAAATTAGCGTCATGGCGGCGAGGGCAGCCACACTCCCCAAAAACACCCAGCGCCGAGAGTAGCGGGTTGCCAAAATTGCGCTAATAAAAAAGGTTTTGTCTCCCAGTTCAGAGACCGTAATCAGCAATAATCCAGCGGTAAATGCCTCAAGCATCGGTTTTCAAGCTCCTCTCAACGTCGGCACACGGAGCTTGAAGAGATAACACGACCTCACCAAGCTCACGTAGTTGTGAACTTAGTGAAGGTCTCACCTGCAAAAACGGACACAGTACAAAACTTGCCGCTGCCACCTGAACCAGGCTCATCGCCAGTATGTTGATTCAGGCAAACTGATCGGCTTCCTTAAGGCGACGCGACCAGCCAGCTACTCCCCTTCATCAAGCCAATATTACTCGATTCACCAGAAAATGGGAATTGATTTTATGGCATTGCTCTCAACATAAGAACATCGGTGATGTTCTAGACGTGTGGTTATTGGTTGTGGAAGGGGTTCGATGCACCCCTTCCACAACCAATAACCACACATTTGAAACACGATCAGAACACCTGTTTTATCGATAACCCCGATGGCGATCATGTTCTCGCCATGAGGATGCGTGTGGTGGAAAGGCATCTCTACCGCCCTTCCACCACACACATCCACAACGGTGAAACACAGCCCTCAATGGCCGCGGTTGACGAAGTCGTTTCTTTCGGGGAGATCTTATTGGTATTGTTTTGTATGGGCTACAAGGGAGCCAGCAAGGAAATTGGGTCTGGCGATGAGCGGCCGCAGATTTTTGAGCACTCCTTTGGCACCTGATGCACCAGCCCGATTGGTATTTTGTAGTGGTACACAGCAAACGCGATCGCACCTATGGCAACCATCAACGATAACTATCTCAAACTGAAAGCGGGCTACTTGTTTCCCGAAATTGCGCGACGGGTGAATGCGTTTGCCGAGGCAAACCCCGGAGCCAGCATCATTCGTCTGGGCATTGGCGACGTGACCGAACCGCTGCCCTCGGCCTGCCGCGATGCCATGATCACAGCGGTTGAAGAAATGGGCGATCGCTCCAGCTTCAAGGGATACGGGCCAGAGCAAGGCTATGCATGGCTGCGAGAAAAGATTGCCGCCCACGATTTTCAGGCACGCGGCTGCGAGGTTTCTGCCGACGAAATCTTTATCTCCGATGGTTCCAAGTGTGACTGCGGCAACATTTTGGATATTTTTGGCAACGATAATGCGATCGCCGTCACAGACCCCGTGTATCCCGTGTATGTGGATACCAACGTGATGGCGGGCCACACAGGCGACTCCAACGATCGCGGCGAATACGATGGCCTGGTTTACCTGCCCATCACCGCCGAAAACAACTTCACCGCCCAAATTCCCAGCGAAAAAGTTGACCTCATCTACCTCTGCTTTCCCAACAACCCCACCGGAGCCACCGCCACCAAAGACCACCTCAAGGCATGGGTCGATTATGCCAACGCCCACGGCTCCATCATCTTTTTTGATGCAGCCTACGAAGCCTTCATTACCGATCCGGAATTGCCCCACTCCATCTACGAGATTGAAGGTGCCCGCTCCTGTGCAATCGAGTTCCGCTCCTTCTCCAAAAATGCAGGCTTCACCGGAACTCGCTGTGCTTTCACCGTCGTTCCCAAAACGCTGACGGCCAAAGCGGCAGATGGTTCGGAGGTAGAACTGTGGAAGCTATGGAATCGCCGCCAGTCCACCAAGTTCAATGGCGTGTCCTACATTGTGCAGCGGGGTGCCGAAGCGGTGTATTCTACCGAGGGTCAAGCGCAAATTAAGGCGTTGGTTGGCTTCTATATGGAAAATGCGCGCATCATTCGCGAAAAGCTAACCGAAGCTGGCCTACAAGTTTATGGTGGCACCAATGCCCCTTATGTGTGGGTAAAAACACCCAACGGCCTCACCAGCTGGGATTTCTTTGACAAGCTGCTGCACACCTGCAACGTGGTGGGTACGCCCGGCGCAGGGTTTGGCGCAGCTGGCGAAGGCTACTTCCGCATTTCCGCTTTCAATAGCCGCGAGAATGTAGAAGAGGCAATGAAACGCATCACCGAAAAGTTCAAAGTTGCTTAGTTAAAGCTATCATTCATTGTTGAGTTTGCTTGAAACCAGGGAGCGATCGCTCCCTGGTTTTTGTTATCAACTTATTGTTATCAATTGCGATCCGTTTTTCATCACCATGTGACTCAGAATGAAATCAAGCCAACTGATTTGTTAGATTGACTTCTTTATTCACTCAATCCAAATTTCTTATATTCAGATAAATTTTCGACCAACGGAATATCGCTTTATAGATTTATGCTCAAACAATGCTCAACATCTGGCGATCGCGAGCTATAGCCTTGATTTTGCCAATGGTTGATATTGGATTCATATCCCATGGTGATGTACCCAATATCACCCTTTCATCGCTGGTCAGTGAGTAAGCCATGTCAAGCTATGAACATTTTGCTTCTCAGCATTTTTCATGAGATGATATGAACAAAAATTAATTTGTCTTTTAATCTCGATAAAGTACACAGAATAAAGTACACAGAACCGCATCCCGTCCGACGCAATGAGCACCAGCGAGCAGCCTTTCGAGCGCCAGTATTGGAAGTTTTTTCTGGACAGTTCTGAGCAGTCGTATTTCGAAATGGGCGGACAGCGGACTCCAGTTATCTTTTTGGGAATTGGTAGTCGCCGCAGGCTCTCAACTATCGAAACGTTGATCCGGTTTCGCATCTCGAACCCGGCTGTACAGGTTGAAGTGGGAGGAACTCGGCTGCGCCTCAACAACAAGCTGGTGCAGGGCAGAGTGATGGGCTGGAGTTTGGATGTTTCGGCCACGCCACCTCGCCACGACATTAGCTTGCAAATTCCGGCGATCGCCCATGCAACTCAGGTGCGCGTTGTGCCATCGCAAGCGCGATCGCTCCGGGAGGTGTCAATTACGGTTGACTGGCAAGAATGGGAAAGTGAGCAATCGGAACCGTACGATTTTGTTGAGCTATTGCTGCAATCGCTAGAGCGCGATCGCTATGAAGAGCTGAAGCAACCTGCCATTTGCCGAGGCTGCATTCACTACCACGGTCAGGTCTATGTGGGTGGCAAAGGGGTAAACTGGCTATGCTGTGGCTTGCATCCCAATGGCCCAACCGGAGAACAGTGTGGCGATCGCGAGCCCGCGCCCTAACGCCCAGTCACCTCACTCACAGCTGCTTGAATCACCTCATCACTAACCCCATGACGTTTCAAGCTCGCAACCAAAGCAGAGACCGTATCACTGTCCAAACGTTCCAAGTCGGCCCTCAACCCTTGCCCAATGTAGGCACGCACAAGCGGCTGATACCCAGAAAAGCCAAGTAATGGTGCAACTCGTTTCAAATCCTCAATCACATCTTCGGGCATCCGAATGGTGATCGTCGTCATAGGTCGGTTTCTATCCAACCGCTTTTTCAAGGACTCAGGTTTCATAATATTCCCACTCCTTGCGTGTCGCTTTTTGAGCCGAAATGATCCGAATGGTGTCGTTTTCGCGCTCAATAAAAACAACGTACAGCAAGTTCCAACGCCTATCTAACCCAATAATGGCATCGCGCGCTTCATCATTTCGGCTAGCATCAACAACTACAAGCAGCGGATCGAAGAAAGCTTCTGTAGCCTGCTGAAACGTGACACCATCATGGTTTATTGGATTGATCCTGGCTTTTTCGTCATTCCATGCGAAGGTGATGCCGTTGAGTACGAAATACACATCCATACCTCTAATGTAGGCATGATGTATTTACATCGTCAATACATCTTTCGTTATGTGGATGTACTAGTGCGATCGCTTTTCTACCTTTTGCCTTTAGTAGAGATTCAATGCATTCGGTAGATGGCAAAGAGAAGTAAACTGACGCCCAATCACGAACAATAGACAACCTTTAACTTCCAACCAATTACTTTTCGGCAGTCGTTGAGCATTTGGTTCATTAGATTAATGTTGTAATCGTCATCGATTATCCTTCATCTTCTTAAGTACGCTGAGTAATCGCTGAGCACAAGTCTTCGCTAAGTCTGGTGTTGCACATTCACTTGCTAACACACGTTCGACCTTAACTCCTTCATGCAAAAGCATGGTAGTCCGATCATGTGCCTCTGCGGGAGTTTCATGATGAACAGTATCTCCGTCAACCTCAACCACCATCATGAGACCGTCTTTTACCAAAAAAAAGTCTGGTTCAATTCGCTTGTAATCAACTCCACCTCGCACAAAGACTGGTAGTGGAGCGAAGGAGACTCCCCTAGCTTTCAGAGCTTGATAAAGGTAAATTTCTGGCTGAGATCGAAACAAGAGTCCATCACAATCTCTTCCTGCAACGTTATCCGAACGTACTCGCCCCTGATTTGTGATACCTTTTCCTGCAATCCAGTCTTTTGCCCGCTCACGCCAGTCGTTAGAACCATTAACTTCAACAAAAATTGAAACATCCTCAATAAATTGATTCTCCGCAGATCGTGCGACTTCCTGTGAAGTATTCAGGATATTCTTCTCGTACAGTTGCCGATGCTTCCATACTTGGTAGAACAGATCGCTCCGCAATACGATTTTGATTGTGAAGCCATATCCATTCCATCTGTCACAGCTGGTTTGCTCCAATGTTGCCTGACCGTTGGCAAGAATTGATACTTCTGCTGCACTGCCATCTCTAGCAAGCAAGCGTGCAACAGTTGCTAGAAGCGGGTCTGGATTGTCAACGTATTGAAATAAATCCATCTGGTAAAGTGCCTAACATTTACACCTTTTCTCGCTCAGGTGGTGTGATGCCCCGACGAGTTAGCCCTTCATTCAACTCCTGCAAGAATTCAAAATCCTGTTGCGGCAGTGTGTCGCTGACGAGAGGAAACTTTTCTAGAAAGGCAAAGGCTTGGCGAAACTGCCGCCAGTCGGCCTGCACGGGTGCATCCAAATGGCAGGGAACAATGCGCTGAAAGTCCCAGCCTGCAACCGAAGTTGCCCAATCCAATGTTTCCTGTGGTGCTCGATTCAAAATCAGCTTTTGCAGTACGGGAGCGACAAACAAGCGTCCGCCAGAGTGCAGCGCTTGAAACGAGGCTTCCCAATTGGGCTTCCACTTGAAGGGAAAGAAGCCGAAATAGCCTTTGCGAGAGCGATCGCTCGCCGTTTTGGCATTGCGCAGCACATCCCCAAACTGCACCACATCCAGCACACTAGGCCGAAAGAAAAAAGCAAACAGCGCAATTCGGTGCCAGCCCTTGCGACGATTGGCGGGCGTATCGTCTACAACCTGATCCGCAGAATCTTTGGCATGGAACAGTAGCGGATAAGGATCGAGCTGCACCACCGCAGGCGGATCGTTGGGAATGGACACCACCGAATCGGTCACCAGCAGCGTGCGCGATCGCCGATGGAACAGCGCCACCTCCTCAAACTTGCCCAAACCCAAGCCAATTGGCCCCAGCACCGCATAGTCAAACTCATTGGCAAAGGGGGCATCTTTGGGATCTGCTGGGATGGGCTGGGTGCGTCCCAGCGGAAAGCCTAGCCAGCTCAGCGGCAAATTGAGCGGAAAGCTCCACTGGCTAGGGGCCACATACACCTGCGCCTGGGGAAAGTGCCGCGCAAACGGCCCCACAAAGACCTTATGCTCCAATCCCGATGCCGTCGGCAAGATGATGTACTTGACCGGGCCATGCTTCGCTTCCAAATCGCGCATCAACCGAATGCACCCCACCGTGGGCGCTACCGGAGCGTAGACCAACAAGCCGCCTGCCTCTAGCCGCACAATCGTCATGCGAATGGGCACCACCACATAGAAAATGCCCTGCACCTGGTCAATCGTCCAAATGGTGTCTTTTACCACTTCTTGCAAGAGCGATCGCCGCTGACCATAGGGATAAATCGGAAACAGCGGCCACAGCTTCCACGACCAATCCTTTGCATTGATTGCGAATGGCGATGTTGATTGACCCTGTGTGTCCACGTTCGTAACCGCTCCCCGTTCCATGCATGTAGTGTTCAGGACTTGCGCACTGTGTAGCGTCCTGGAGGTTTCGGCTATTTTCGTCAGGTTAGCCCCAACGAAAACAGCCGTTGGTCAGTTCTATTGGCAATTCCCTCATTATCAGAGGCGAACCGGGATCTGTGCAATTGCCGTTTCCCGTTTTAGCAACGCCTCAAAGGCCAGCCGCCGCACCGAGTGGGGATCTTTTTCATCGGGTGTCATTTCTGCCAGGGTTTTGGTGCAGCCTTCGGGAATGAAAATCGTCTCCCAGCTAAACCCGCTGCCCCGAGGTTCTGGCGCAATGCTGCCCACCACCATGCCAATGTAAATGTTGATCGTTTCGTCGTCACACGTTGCCAGCACCGTTTTGGCCCGCGCACTGCGTACCGGAAACTGCTGCATCATTTCACAAAAGCCGCGATCGCCCACCCGCTGCATAAACCACTTCACCAGCGCCCCCGGCATCCCATTCCATGCATCCACATACAAACCCGTATCATCTACCAATACCGGACGCTTCAGGGCTGCATTTGCATGCTTCACCTTGTGAACTGCCACCTCTTCTACATCAATGGATTGCAGCTCTGGCAGGTCTAGCCCAAAGTGTTTCATTTTTCTGCCGAGATAGCGCTCCGCCTCGGCCAGCTTGTGACGAGAGTGGGTGACGAAAAGGAAATCGTGCATCGTTAAGGAATTGGGACTGACCTGAGCAGGCGATCGACAATCATCTTGGCTTTGCGTCCGCCACTGGGAATGAGACGGTGTGCCAGCACATAGGGGGCCAAAAACTTCACATCATCGGGAATGGCGTAGTCTCGGCCATCCAAAAAGGCCAGCGACTGGGCAGCCCGATGCAGGGCCACCGTACCCCGAGGACTCACCCCCAAAATGATGTCTTCATCCTGGCGAGTGGCTCGCACTAAATCCAGAATATACTGCTGGAGGTGCGTTTCCACCGTAACCGTTGCACAAAGTTGGCGCAATTTCTGCACATCTTCTAGCGAAATGCAGGGCTGTAGCTCATTCACCGAAATGCCCTGGCCCAACTGCTGCAACATTTGCAACTCTTCTGCTTCGCTGGGGTAGCCCAGGCTCAGCGATAGGGCAAAGCGATCCATCTGGGCTTCTGGTAGGGGAAATGTGCCCTGATATTCCACCGGGTTTTGTGTGGCAATCACAAAAAATGGGCGAGGCACCTGGCGCGATACGCCATCGACCGTAACCTGCTGCTCTTCCATCACCTCTAGCAAAGCCGATTGGGTGCGGGGTGTGGCGCGGTTAATTTCATCTGCCAGCAGCACATTGCTAAACACAGGCCCCGGCATAAATTCAAACTCACCCGATCGCGGATTCCAAATATTCGTTCCGGTAATGTCGGTTGGTAGTAGATCGGGCGTGCATTGAATGCGCTGAAACTGCCCCTTGATCGATCGCGCCAATGACTTTGCCAGTAGGGTTTTACCCACACCAGGAACATCTTCTAGCAGGGCGTGCCCCCCCGAAAACAGCGCAACCAGTACCAGCTTGATGGCATCCGACTTGCCAACAACGGTCTGCCCCAAGTTTTGCACCAGTTGCTCAATGGTATCTCGCATGGCGATCGCCCTTTCTCCCACAATCCATCAAAAATCTATCTGCTCCATCATGACAAGAATTCCCCAGATGTGCCCGTTTAGGCTCAGTGCAGAGATTTGTTTTTCCGCCCACAACACCGTGGCACCAAATCCCTAGCACCCAAAAACGCCAACCTCCCCGCATGGCGGACAACTCACCGCCGCCCCAACCCCATCGGTCAATGGAGGACGATAAAGGGCGATAGAAATCGGGCGATAGAATTAAGACTGAACCTAAACCCAAAATCCAAAACCCAAAATCCGAAATTGGAGACCTCGCGTGAGAGCAAACCGCACTCCCCCCGCTCCCGGCCAAGAATCTGTATGGGATTACCCCCGTCCACCTCGGCTAGAACCTGTCACCCAACCGATTCAAATTGTGTTGAACGGGGTAACCATTGCCGATACCCATCGCGCCATGCGCGTGCTCGAAACCAGCCACCCCCCCGTTTACTACATTCCACCCGACGATATTCAAATGCAATATTTGGTGGCATCGCCGCGCTCTAGCTTTTGCGAATGGAAGGGAATGGCAGGTTATTGCACCGTTACAGTGGGCGATCGCACCCTAACCGATGTGGCCTGGTATTATCCTGAGCCAACCCCCAGCTTTGCCCCCATCAAAGACTACGTTGCGTTCTACGCAGGGCCCATGGATGCTTGCTATGTGGGTGGCGAAAAAGTAACCCCCCAACCCGGCGGCTTCTATGGCGGGTGGATTACCTCCAACATTGTGGGGCCATTTAAGGGCGAACCCGGCACCTGGGGCTGGTAAGGCTCTAAACGCATCCCATCCAATGTTCTGCATTTGCACTCCAACCTCCAATTTTGGGAGACTTTCGACCCAGTTTGTCATTTACAGTCCCCCAAAATTGGGGAATTTAGAGAGCGATTCGGGTCACAACTGGCACTTTGCAAACATCCTTCAACCCGTTGCGCGGCGGAGTTACACAACGGTTTAGGTAGAAGGGCTAATCATCGAGAAAATGAAGACTTCTTAAAAAAGTAGCGAAATATACAGTTTGGCGGGCACCATGAACATAAGCGGGTCAGGATATCGCTTCAATCTAACGCCTGACTCTGAGGAGAATCTATGTCCATGTCGTCACTGTTGTCTGATGCGAACCAGCGGCTCGAAAAAGCACTCCGCTATGTCACCATCGACGAGGATGTTGCCACTCGACTGCACTATCCCAAAGCCAGTCTCATGGTTTCAATTCCAGTTCGCATGGATAATGGCTCGCTGAGGGTGTTTCAGGGTTACCGGGTTCGCTACGACGATAGCCGTGGCCCCACAAAGGGCGGAGTTCGGTTTCATCCCAGCGTTTCGATGGATGAAGTGCAGTCCTTGGCGTTTTGGATGACGTTTAAGTGTGCCGTGTTGAACTTACCTTTTGGAGGCGCGAAGGGCGGCATTACCCTCAATCCCAAAGAGTTATCGAAGTTTGAACTGGAGCGGCTGACGCGAGGTTATGTAGATGCGATCGCCGACTTTATTGGGCCAGATATCGATATTCCTGCGCCTGATGTGTACACCAACCAAATGGTGATGGGCTGGATGATGGATCAGTACAGTATCATTCAGCGCAAGATTACTCCAGCGGTAGTGACGGGAAAGCCCATCAGCATGGGTGGCAGCCTGGGGCGCGAAACGGCCACCGCCATGGGAGCCTTCTTTGTGATGCAGCGAGCGTTGCCTCAGTTGGGGCAATCGCCACAGGATACCACCGTTGCCGTACAAGGATTTGGCAATGCCGGAGCTATCATTGCCGAGTTGCTTTACCACGCGGGCTACAAGGTGGTGGCCGTAAGCGACTCCAAAGGCGGAATCTACGCCCCACAAGGATTAGATATTCCCAGCGTTCGACATATCAAAGAAGCAAATCGGCAGCTCAAGGCCGTGTACTGTGCCGCCTCGGTTTGCAACGATGTGGAGCACGACGTTATTACCAATGAGCAGTTGTTGGAACTGGATGTGGATGTGCTGGTACCCGCTGCTTTGGAAAACCAAATCACCGCTGAAAATGCCGATCGCATCAAAGCTAAATACATTTTTGAAGTCGCCAATGGCCCCATCACGTCTAGTGCCGATACCATGCTGGAAGAGCGCGGCATTGAGGTGTTTCCCGATATTTTGGTCAATGCGGGAGGGGTGACAGTGAGCTACTTTGAGTGGGTGCAAAACCGCAGTGGCTTCTATTGGCCGTTGGAAGAAGTCAACAACCGTTTGGAAAAATCGATGACGGTCGAAACTGAGAATATTTGGGCGATCGCCAGAGATCTCAAAGTTTCCCTGCGCACTGCCGCCTATGTTCATGCCCTCAACCGTCTGGATGCTGCAATCAAAGCAAAAGGCACTCGAGATTACTATATGAATTAATCCCTGTTAACAGCAGTTCTAAATCAGCTGATGCACTCAGTTTTGCGTGCGCGTTGCGCACACAAAACTGAGCTTTTCCAAAGGTCACGCAATGTGCGACCTTTGGAAAAGCCCTTAACCCGAACTGACGTTAACTAACTTCGCCTAACGTGCAATCAAGGCGCAAGATTTTGTTGATCACATTCAGAATAAAGCTAGTACAATTGCACTAAAGAAGTCACCTCAGGGCAGTGCGCCAACACGTACCCTGAAACTTCTCTTGCACACAAAAAGTCGCCTCAGGGCAGTGCGCCAACACGTACCCTGAGACTTCCCCGCTAGTTGAATCCCCAACTCACGGAGCACATTCATCATGCCAAAAAATACTCGTGCTGGTACATTCCAGCAGGAACATCTTGTTCTGTCTACGCTCAGTGCGATCGCACTTCTCTTGTCTCCTGGCTTCACACTGGCGGGTGCATCTCAATCGCTTCATCGGGGCTGCACAGGAAGCATCAATGCCGGGGTGCGCATTAGTCGCCCCCAACTCAGCCAACTGATTCAATTGCCCCAATCCAGTTCAATGGACTGGGTATGGCACATTTTGAGCGATCGCCCCTCAGGACAAGTCCTTGAGCATCGCATCTACTGCCAAATGACATCGATTTCCACTCCTGAAGGGCAAGTGCTCCAGCGCTTGGCTGTTCCGATGAGCTGGGACCCCGAACATTGGATTGTCATTCTCACTCACAAGAATCAGTTTGTTGGCATTGACTTTAGTTTCAACCACGGCTACCCGCAGTAGCGCGAATTGGCAGGGTGCTCTACCACGTTTGACAACATCCATTCCTACACAGATGTGGAGCTATAGAGGCGCGATCGCACATCTATCACTTAGCGGCGACTTCCTCGGATTCCATATCTGTAGAAGCTTCTGAGTTGTTAAATCATTGCTAGGCGTTGAGGACTTTGGAGGTTTTTGTGCGACAACTGAAAATAAGCTTTCTGAGTTGGCTTTATGGATGTCGCACTGATTGTGAGTTTGCTCTCTCCGTTTATGCCCAAACTGCTGGAGTTGGGAGGGCAGGCTGCGGCCAACATCACCGATGTGGTGTCAGAAAAGGTGGGAGAAGCCGCTTGGGAAAAAGCACAGCAAGTTTGGAAGAAGCTTCGCCCCAAGGTAGAGGAAAACCCTGACCTGAAGGTGGCGACTGAGCAGTTAGCCACAAAGCCCGATAGCACAGCCCGTCAGGCGGTTTTCCAGGAAGAGTTGGAGACAGTGCTGACTGAAAACCCCGATTTGGCAGCGGCGATCGCCCAAATCCTCCAAACCGATGCATCGAATCGCATTCCCAGCGCTCAAATTATCCAAACGGTGACGGGCAACCAAAACCAGATAATTGGCCAGATGACGGGTGGCAAGGTGTTTGGCACCGTGCAGGGCAATGTAACGATCGATGAATAAGGAAATAACACTGGATGGCTGAGGCTTCACCACCAACGGATGATTCTCCCAATATTCAGCAGAGTGTACAGGGCGATCGCAATCAAGTGATTGGGCAGATGCTAGGCGGCATCGTAATCAACCAACTGACCATCCATGACCGAGTTCCAGTTGTAGCCACTCCAAACTCCATCTCTATAGCACCATCTCTCACCCAGCAAGAGTACCGCCAACGGCAAGTTCTGTTGAATAAGGTCAAAGACTACTGGGTTGAAGGTGTCCTCAAAACTTCCCTCCACACTAAAGCGATAATCGAACTGGGGCTGCACACACGACCAGACCTAGTGCAACGGCCGTTTCAAAACGCGGCTGAATTCTCTGACATCGCTGTACAACCCCTCCCGGATGGAACCTCTGCTACCACCACCTTTGAACAAATGGGGCAGGGACGAACCCTCCTGATTTTAGGTAAACCGGGCTCCGGCAAAACCGTCACTCTCTTGAAACTAGCGGAAGACTTGATCGCTCGTACCGAGCAAGATATTAGACAACCAATTCCAGTAGTGTTCAACCTATCATCCTGGGCGAGAAAACAACAAGCGATCGAGAAATGGCTAGTACAAGAACTTTCGGAAAAATATCAAGTTTCCAAAACGCTTGGAAAAGCCTGGGTAGAAACAGAAGCCATAGTCGTATTACTGGATGGTCTGGATGAGGTCAAAGCTGAGCATAGAAATGCCTGTGTCCATGCCCTCAATCAGTTTATTCAAACTCACGGACTAACCGAATTAACCGTTTGCTGCCGAATTCAAGATTACCAAGCTCTAACGGAGCGTTTGAAGCTACGCAACGCGATCTATATTCAACCCCTGACACTGGAACAAATTCAACACTATTTAGATCGAGTAGGGCCTCAACTAGCAGGCTTAAAAACAATGTTGCAACAAGACGAAAAATTACGGGAACTGGCGACATCCCCATTGATCATCAGCGTTATGAGCTTGGCATACCAGGATTGCACTTTAGAAGAATTCTATAAAACTAACATAGCAAACGAGCTATATCATCACCTATTCGATACCTATGTCGAAAGAATGTTTCAGCGCCGAGGAACTCTGCAACGATACACCAAGGAACAAGCTCAGTATTGGCTGATTTGGCTAGCTCAGCAAATGTCCCGCACCTCTCAAACAGTATTCCTCATTGAGAGATTTCAACCTGATTGGTTGGAGAATCAAACAGAAAAAATAGCCTATCACTTCGGCTTATTCATCATAAGTGGGCTAATGATGGCAATCATGTTTGGGTTGTTTTTTGGACTAAGCTATAGCGTTATTGACGGAGTAACAGCGGGGCTAGTTTTTGGTAGCATTTTCGGCTTTGTTTTGGGTTTATATGGAGACATCATCAAACCCATTGAAACTCTTAAATGGTCTTGGAAGCCAGCCATAAAGAGCCTAGTTGTTTGGCTAATTGTTGGCTTAATCGCTGGATTCGCTGGAGGACTAATATACAGCTTCATTACTCAAGACTGGTATCTTCCTTGGGCGATTTTAGGATTAACAGATGGATTCATTGGCGGAGTCATTCTGGGGATAGGGGGTGGACTAAATGGACTAGAAATTGAATCCAAAGTACTACCTAATCAAGGAATTCGCCGATCGATTACAAATTCAATCGTGTTTGTTCTTGTGGGTGGCTGTATCGGCGTTTTCGTCGGTGGTCTTGTCAGACTATTTGGTCAACAATCAGAAGTCATTCATCAGTTAGCAGTCCTTCATGGATTAAGCAACGGAGTAATCGTCGGGTTTATCAGTGGCGGTGGAAGAGCTTGTTTACAACATCTCACCCTACGCTTAGTCTTCTGGTACAACAAGAAAATCCCCTGGAACTATGCCCAATTTCTCAATTACTGCACCGATCGCCTCTTCCTCCAAAAAGTCGGTGGTGGCTATATCTTTGTCCATCGAATGCTGTTGGAACATTTTGCGGCAATGCCATTAAAGCAGGAGAAACGCCTGGATGCCTGACCCATTCCCCCCATCTCAGGAAGATACGTCCCTTCAGCAAACAACAACGGGCGATCGCAACCAAACTATCGGTCAAGTTTTGGCTGGAGGAACGGTTGTCTATGTCAGCGGTGGGCAGGTTATTTTCAATCCAACCTCGACGACAGCACAAGCCAAACAAGACACTAGCACCAAGATTGGCCCAAATCCCTACAAAGGGTTGCTGGCATTTCATGAAACGGATAGCGGCTATTACTTTGGGCGATCGCGCGAAGTTCAGATTCTTTGGGACAAGTGGCGAACATTAGGGGAACAAAGCGAAGTCATCCGGCTACTGCCGATTTATGGTGCGTCAGGGTCGGGTAAATCGTCCTTGATGAGGGCAGGGCTGATTCCAGAACTGGATAAGCACCCATTGCCAGGACGCGATCGCGCCCGGGTCGCCATCCTCAAACCGGGAACAGATCCAGTGCAAGCGCTGGCCGCCATCCTGGCACGAATCGCCGAGAATGATCTGACACCCGTGAAAAAGACGCGCGAGTTTGCCGAAGAACTGAGGTTGGCAACCAGCGAGGGAAAGTACGATGGGCTGCACCGAATTGCTAGCCTACTTCCCGACATTGCAACATTTCCGCTCGTTGTCGCGGTTGACCAGTTTGAAGAGGTTTACTCCCTCTGCAAGGATTCGCAAACCCGCAATACCTTCATCGCAAACCTACTGCATGCTGCGGGCGATCGCGCCCGGTATGTATCGGTAATGCTAACCATGCGGAGTGACTTTCTGGGTGAAAACCAGAAATATCCAGAGCTAGACCATGTGTTCTCCAAGCAGGGCTTTTTGGTGCCTGCGATGGATAATGCCGAGTTGGAAGAAGCGATCGCCAAACCTGCCGAACTGGCGGGCCATCCTCTAGATGCAGCAACGGTTGATCTGTTGCTAAAGGATACCGAGGGTCGGGAAGGCGCACTGCCATTGCTTCAGTTTGCGTTGGATCGCATTTGGGAAGGCTTGCGGCAGGGGGTAGAACCAGCAGTCACATTGGAGCAGATTGGTGGAGTTGGCGGTGCCCTGGCCGGAGAAGCTCAGCGAATCTATGACAGCCTTAGCTCTGATGAACAGGCGATCGCCCGTCGTCTATTTCTGGGATTGGTGCAACTGGGAGAGGGCAGCAAAGACACTCGTCGTCGTGCTTTGTTCGATAGTTTAGTGTCCTATCAAGACCAGCCAGAACAGGTGAAAAGGGTGATTGGCTTATTTGCTTCCCCTGGTGTACGGCTCATTACCCTTTCTGCCAATGGCAACACCGAAACCGCTGAAGTGACCCATGAGGCACTGTTTGGGCACTGGCAGCAGTTGCAGAGTTGGCTAGAAGGTAGCCGTACCGATATCCGGTTTCAACGTCGGTTGGATGAAGCGGCTCGCCACTGGGATGCACAGGGGCAGCCAGAGGGATTGCTGTGGCGTCCACCGGATTTGGATGTTCTCAGAAGCTTTTACCAACGAACGGGTGAAGAGCTAACCCCACTCCAGTTATCTTTCTTTCAAACTTCAGAGGATTTTGAAATTCGCAGAGAGCGGGAAAAGAAACAGCAACGGCGGCGGGTCGTGTTCATGTTAAGCACAGGGTTAGTGTTGCTCTCTGGATTCTCGGTTGCCATGGCAGGACTCGCTCGGTTTGCCTTGAATAAAGCAGATGAAAGCGAATTACGAGAGCAGGCGGCGATCGTGCTGAACTGGTTACCTACCGCAAAGGCAACCGAGGGATTGATTTTGGCAATTGATGCCGTTGACCGCAGTCAAGAATTAGCGCCGAATGTCTTCAATACCGCTAGGTCTAGCCTCCTTAGTGCTGTTGAGCAGGCGAGGGAGGAAACCCTGTATCAACACGAAGATGCTGTTTATTCAGTCGCGTTTGGACCCGATGATGAAACCATTGTGAGTAGTAGTGGCGACGGCACGATTCGTCTTTGGACCTTGCAGGGAAGCCCAATCGGGCAACCTTTTCGGGCAAATCAGGAACGAGTACGGTCAATCGAAGTGAGTCGTGACGGACGGTATATTGTAAGCGGCAGTGATGATGGAACAGTCCGCCTATGGAATCTGCAAGGTCGTCCAATTGGTAGTCCTTTGAAGGGCCAGCAAGGAGACGTTCGCTCAGTTGCTCTCAGTCCAAACGGTCAGCAGATTGTGAGTGCGGGCAATGATGGCAAAGTGTATCTCTGGAATCTACAAGGACAATTAATCAAACAGCCGTTTCAGGCACATACAGGAAAAGTTTACTCGGTTGCCTTCAGTCCAAATGGACAGACTATTGCCAGTGCGGGGGAAGATGGCACCTTTCGTTTATGGGATTTACAGGGCCGTTCAATTGGGCAACCGTTCCGTGGTCACCAAAACCGTGTTTTGTCGATCGCTTTCAATCAAGATGGAACCCGCATTGTGAGCGGTGGTGAGGACGGAACGATTCGGTTATGGGATTTGCAGGGTAGAGAAATTGTCCAGCCCTTGCAGGGACATGAAGATTATGTCTGGTTCGTTACCTTTAGCCCAGATGGAACAACAATCGCCAGTGCCGGGCAGGACGGGACCATTCGTTTATGGGATCAATCAGGCAATTCAATCGGTTCACCACTACAGGGTCACGGTGGACCAGTGTATTCAGTTCAGTTCAGCACTAATGGCAAGCGCCTGATTAGTGGAGGGGCAGACGGGACACTGCGACTGTGGGATTTGCAAGTGAATCCGCTTAGTCAAGCGTTTCAAGGTCATACAGGTGCTGTTCTTGCAATTGCCTCCAGTCCTGACGGCAAATTGATTGCGACGGGCAGCCAGGATAAAACCATTCGTCTGTGGGATTTGCAGGGAAACCTTATTAGGCAACCTTTCCAGGGGCACCAAGACTCCGTTTGGTCTGTTGCATTCAGTCCTGATGGGAAATACATTGCCAGCGGAGGTAAAGATAGCGAGATCCGGTTGTGGGATTTGCAGGGAAACTCTGTTGGCGCACCTTTTCAGGGACATCAGAAACCAGTACAAGCAGTTAATTTCAGCCCTGATGGGCAGCAAATCGTTAGCGGTAGCGATGATGGGACAATCCGCTTATGGGATTTACAGGGACGTCCAATCGGTCAGCCCTTTCAAGGGCATCAGAGCGGCATACTCTCGGTTGTGTTTAGTCCCGATGGAAAACGAATTGTTAGTGGTGGGGATGACTGGACAATCCATTTCTGGGACTTAGAGGGACACCCAATCGGTCAACCGATTCAACAAGAGGATGCTGTCCGAGCAATCGCCTTTAGCACTGACGGCGAAATGCTCGTTAGTGGCAGCGACGATGGTACGATACGCCTTTGGAATGCTGAAGGAAACTTAATGGAGCAGCCCTTTCGAGGACACGGTAGCTCAGTCAATGCCGTTGCGTTTAGCCCCGATGATCAGATGATTGTTAGCGGCGGTTCTGATGGCACGGTTCGTTTCTGGGATCTGCAGGGCAACCCCATTGGTCCTGCGCTCGACAAACAGGAAGGGGAAGTTTTTGCTGTTACGTTTAGCCCAGATGGACAATATGTCCTGAGCGGCGGCAGAGATAACGTGGTGAAACGATGGTATGGCTCCTGGCAAGGTTGGCTTCACATCGGTTGTCGTCGAATCAGCCGTCATCCTTTTCTTCGGAATGCAGCCCCCAATATTGATGCAGAAATTATCCAAAACGTTCAAGAAGTCTGTGCAGGAGAGTGATTGACAACTACACAGTTGAACTAGGTCTTGTCCCACATGTCAGGCTCTGCTGACTAATCCAGAAGCAAGATGCTCTGCAAGCGCTCTAGAGATTGGTAGTCCAGCAGAATTCTCAATATAGAGAAATTGACCTGCTGGATTAATTTCGAGAAAAACGTATTCCCCTTCTGGAGTTACTCGCATATCGATCGCCCCATATTCCAACCCAAGGTTGTTCATGAGACTGAGAAGTTTCTGTTCAATGTCAGAGGGCAGCGTGCAGGATTTATAGGCAATACTGCTGTTGAGGCGCACGTCTTCCTCATAAGCTCTGTTCTTAATATCAGCCTCTGCGGCAAAAATTTGAGTGCCAACGATTGTAATGCGTAGATCTGCAACCGCTTCAATATATTTCTGAAAAATCACAGGAGCAAACCGAATATTTTTCTCAAATTCTTTTTCTTCCTGTCTCACTCTTCTGGTTTCACGCCAAATTCCATCGACAGCAACAAACGCTTTAAAAATTACTGTATTATCAGGATATTTCTCCCAAAACTGACGAGCTTCCTCTGGGCTATTGGTCATCAAAGTATCTGGAATGGATAAACCAACCTTCTTTGCCTCAACGAGTTGCCAGGGTTTATGGGAAGCCGCAGCGTCTCGTACAATATTGTTGACCCATAGGGCAGAGCTACATTGCCACATTCCTTGAAACGCCGTATTTGCCTCTGCGAATGCAAAGTCACAGTATATCGGATCAACCATGCTGAGTGGCAATTGAAAAGGTTGAGGACGCCGCCACCACACCGCAGCCACATCTTCTACATTGCAGGCTGCCTCATACAAAGGAGTGAGAGCGAAATGGCATGGATCCTCATTATTGAGATGGATACTAAGATCAAGTTGCATCGGAAACCTGGAAAGATCTAATAGATACTTGTCTTTAACTCCCAATTCAGATAGTTCTTTAATCACAGCCTGGGCATGAACATCTATTAGGGAGGAAATGATTAAAATCATCCCGTTTGCCCTCCAAAAGTGATTTGAGTAATCTTAAAAAAATTATGGTAGCTCATACATGAAATCCTTCAGCGTAGATGTTCTAAAATTTTCTGAGTGCAGAATTTCTAGTTCAGATTGTTCTGCTCGATGGGGGGTAGCAAGAATAAAAGGAGCAGTTTGACTTGCCGATACCTCTATTTGCACTAGAGGCTGTCCCGACCGCTCCTCCAGAATTTGGTACTGTTTGACTGCTTCAAGTGGCAGTTCAATAACTTCCGAATCTTGTATGAGCAGCATGAACATTCCCTCTTTAGCAGAGCGAATTACAGTACCAACTAATGTGACGATTTTGGGTTCCTTCGATTCACTCAGCGTTGGTGACTGTCTCACAAACTGTTCAAAGGGCTGCTTAATGTCGTTATTTGTGGAGTCTGCCGTCACGCTAATGCCTCTTTAAGGAAATAAGGATTGATATGATTAAAGGCTCCTAACGCTGTTTCCTAGGAATACCAGCATGACACTGTAGTTAGCTCAAATTGGTCCTCAGCGCTCTGCCAGTCGTGCCGCTCAGCTAGGTGCCAGAGCTTATTTTATGAATCAATTTCAAACAAGTCGCTTTTTTTATAACTTCTTTAGATTTGGAGTGCTTTCATGGCGTTCTCAACGCTGCTAAACCAGGGTTGCAAGCGACGGTATTGTTGCGGAATTCCATTCTTGCTCACGAAAAAATGCAAGCTATGAAGCTCCATAGTGTGAGCCAAAAGGCCTTTGAAAAGGCGGGGGAAAGGGTAGGGAGTAAAGACAATTAGTTTGGGCGAAGTTGCCGCCTAAAGTGCAGGCGAATGAAGCAGTGACTGGGGTTGCCAATCATCCAGAAGATGAGGATCTCCATACATCGCTTTTGGTGCAGTTGAAGAAGTTGCTAGGAAAGGATCAGGATTGGGCAACAGCGATCGTTCTCGAACGGCTCCTCAGCGTGCTTTGAATGAAGATTGATTACACGCTTTGAATTTTATTGAACGACGCCATCCTGCAGAAGCTTTAGAGTCATGATGAAAAGGAAGATTTTTGTCCGAAATCGTAGCTAAATCGTAGCTAAATTTGCTGAATCTTATCGAGTTGAAAACACTAAACTCCTTAACCTGATTTCTTCGTGCATTCCCCCCGGAACAAGTTGCGATAGGAGGACGCCTTCCCATGGAGCGCATACTCGAAATTTACACAGACGGCAGCCTCTACGAGCTAGAAGACGGACAAGCCATCAAGCGGTTTGAGACGCAGGGAACGGTGGATGCCCTAATTGAGGCGTTGCAGTTTACCCTCGCCACAACGTTTGTGGTTGCCCCCCCAATCAGCCCCAGCCAAATGTTCCAGAACCTCGCGGCGCACGGCGGATCAACCCAGAAGGCTTTAAGCTACTCACAACCTTCGAAGGCTGTGAGCTTAAAGCCTACGACGACGGTGGCGGCGTTTGGACCATTGGCTATGGTCATACCAAAGGGGTTCGCAGAGGAATGACCATCACCCAAGCCCAGGCGGAGGCGTTTTTGCAAGAGGACCTGGAGAAGTTTGAATCCTTTGTAGACGATGCCGTTCAAGTTTCCCTAACGGAGGATCAATTTTCGGCTCTCGTTTGTTTCTGCTTCAATGTGGGGCCAGGGCCAAAAGGCTTTGGCGGGTCAACGTTATTGAAGTTACTTAATCAAGGCGACATTTCAGGGGCTGTGAACCAGTTTCCCGTCTGGAATAAGGTGAAGGGAAAACCCTAGTTGGGCCTCACTCGCCGCCGCCTCGCGGAGCAAGCCTTGTTTCAAAGTCAGCCATGGGAACCATTCATCATCTACCAGGAAACAGCCGATAGAACGCTAAAGCTGACCGATCCGCCCATGCAAGGAGACGATGTTCGTAGCTTGCAAGACGCTCTAAATCGTATTGGCATGAGCATTAAAGCAGACGGTATCTTTGGCGCAAAGACGGATGAAGCTGTTCGGCAGTTTCAACAGCAGCACGGCCTCACTGTAGATGGCAAAGTTGGGTCTAAAACGCGCCGTGTATTGGGTCTGTAATGTAACGAATGAAGGGAAAGTTACGATGGATAACGACAATCTAGAGCTAATGCATGATGAGCAGGATCATGTGCATGAGAACTGCGAAGTCATTAACGAGATTGAGGAAGCTAGCCCTAGAGCTAGTTTTGCTGGCCCCATTCAGGATGCACCAGGATGCGCCACGATGGTGGCAAACACCCTGTCTCAGCAGTGTATCCATGAAGTTAACGTCATTTTGGAAGATGCAACTGGCAGCCATGCTGATCTACTAGTGAGCTTTGATCAACTAAACGTAAACTTAGGGAGCGCTGCATATCCTTATTTACAACCCCCTGCCGTGGCAGCGTTGCAGAGAGCGATTGAGGATCGGGGAAAAACCTTACACGTGAATTCTGCCTACCGAGCACTAGCACAGCAATTTTTACTCTATAGCTGGTGGACCGATGGCACGTGCGATTTTCAGGCAGTCGCTAAACCCGGTGCAAGTTGGCATCAAGCGGGTCTAGCCATTGATGTAGCCGATTATGCCGGTTGGCGACCTTATTTAGAAAAGCAGAGTTGGAAATGGTTTGGCAACGGCGATAAGCCCCATTTCACCTATGTGGGTAGCGGTCGAGTTCCATCGGTAACCGTCCATGGAAAGACCGTTGATGTTCGCAATACGGCAACACTCGCATTTCAGCGGTTGTGGAACCGCAATCAACCCAGTGATCAAATTGCAGAAGATGGCGAGTATGGCCCAACGACTCGAAGCAAGTTGATGCGGTCGCCAGCCAATGGATTTGCGATCGCCCCCTGGGATAAAAAACCGCGAGTTTTACGGCTTTGTCAACCCATGCTAGAAGGCTCAGACGTTGAGAAAATACAACAAGCCTTGGGCATCGGTGCCGATGGCATGTTCGGAAACGATACTAAATCAGCAGTCCAAAAATTCCAGGAAGCAAAGGGTCTGAAGGTGGACGGCGTGGTGGGGCCAAATACCTTGAAAGAACTATTTCCTGAATTGCTAAAGAACAACTAGAAATGCCGAATGAACTAAATCTTGAGTTCTAGTTCGACAGCATTGAACGGTACTTCTGCGCGAAGGGCTCTCTGCTGTTATCGTCTCTCCGCACAGGGAAGTTAGAGAGATTTCCATCGGTCGGCTAAATTTTCAGACTTAATAGGGTATAGAGGGCTTGATGCAATGACGCAAACACCAACGATTTACGCCTTGCTCATTGGGATTGATTACTACAAACCCAACCGGCTCTATCGAAACCTCAAAGGGGCAGTGAGAGATATCAACCTTGTCTACACCTTCCTCAAAGACACGTTGAACGTTCCCGACGCGCACATTCATAAACTGACGTCTCCAAACCAAGACGATACTGCGCTACTAGACGCTCGTTCCGCTCAAGATTTGGTTCCAACCTACGACAATATTGTTCACGCATTTAACTCCATCACGGCAATGGCTCAGCCGGGAGATCAGATATACATTCACTACTCGGGGCATGGGGGACGGGCAGTATCCATCTACCCCTTCAAACAAGAGGCATACGATGAAAGCATCGTACCGATGGATATTAAAGAGAGCCAATATCTCCGAGATGTGGAACTTACGACGCTCCTCAAGCGGATGACCGATAAAGGACTAATCGTGACTGTCGTTCTCGACAGTTGCCACTCAGGAGGAGCGACTCGGGGTGATGCCCAAATTCGCAGCTCTGAGTATCCAGATACGGAGCAGCGGCCCTCAGCCAGCCTGGTTGCAGAACCTGAGGAACTGGAGCGAACCTGGCTGGCGCTTACGCGAGATCGAGTCATCGGAGCGGCTGGGTTGCCACAACCAAGAGACTATGTTTTGCTTGCGGCCTGTCGTCCCAATGAGTTTGCCTATGAATATCCAGTCAACGGCGGTACTCAAAGAAACGGCGCGCTGACCTATTGGATGATCGATACGCTCACCAGCGTTGCAACGAGTGGACAACGTCTAACCTACAAACTGCTGCACGATCGCATTCATGCTCAAATCCAAAGCAAATTTACGCAGCAAACTCCCATGATTTTAGGCGAGAGTCATCGCTTGGTATTTGGGAGCGATCGCTGGTCTACCCCCTTTACAGTTTCAGTGATTAAAGTCATTTCAGAGGAACAGATCACACTGAATGCTGGACTCGCTCAAGGATTAAGCAAGGGAACTCGCTTCTCAATTTATCCCCTCAATACAACCGATTTTACTGAGAAACAGAACCAGGTGGCGATCGTTGAGCTAACCAAAGTGGTCGGATCTGAAGCTACAGCCAGCGTCTTAAAGCCTGAAGACGGAGGCATTCCAGTCACCCGTACACTAGAGCCAGGGGCTCCTGCCATCATGGTGTCTGCCCCAACTCAATTAATCCAACGGGTTCGGTTTACGGATGAGAAGGTTGAAGGCGGCCAGGAGAATGAATTGCCACCAAGCTTGGTCAATCGCCAAAAGGAAGCTCTTGAGAAAGTTCGACAAGCCTTAGGTAACAATGGCTGGATTGTGGAAGAAGGAGAAGGAGAAACAGCCCTCTATCAAGTGGCGATCGATCGAGAGGGAAACTATGAAATCTGTAAAAATCGTCCTATTCCCAACCTCCAACCTTCCCTTTCCATTGATGACCCGACGGCTCCCAAGCGAGTAGTAGAGAGGCTTGTCCACCTAGCAAAGTACCAAGCCGTTGAAAGTTTGGATAACTCAAACTCAAAATTGGCGAGTGAACTTGAGATCGAAGTCCTTACAGAGGATGAGCAGCCCTTTCCTGATCCACAAAACCAAACCGTCAAAGGTGGGGATATTGTTCGCCTTCGGTTAATTAACAAAGGGAGCCAACCACTAAAAATCGCTGTTCTAGATATCGAACCAACGTGGGAAATTTCACAGCTAGAAATTGGTGGTATAGAGGCTCCCTTCTTTCAACTGGAACCGGGACAAATCGATGTCTCGCTTCAGTTCGATGAATTAGAAGATAGCATCTATGGGCGATCGCGGGAAATCTTTAAAGTATTTGCCATCCGAAATGGATTAGCTGATTTTCGATGGCTAACGCTACCACCTCTCGACGAACCCCCAACTCCACGGAAAGCCAATCTAGATGAGGAACTTAGGAAAACGGCTGAAGAAATTGCCTCTAGAAGTGGAAAATCAGAGGAAATGAATCCGTTGAACAGTCTGCTTAAGTTAATCGGTGCTGATCTAGATGATGTTCCAAGCCATACTCGGGCAAAAGTGATTGTCGATCCCAACGAGGATTGGGGGACGAAGCAAGTCCAAGTCTTTATTGAATAGCAATTTAACTACAGGTCTCCAGTGACTTCGTTGTAGAGCAACTTTGACTGACTGGTAACATGCGCTAATGTGCGCAAGACACATCTATCCGAGCTACACAGGGAGATTGAATCATGACAAGCAAGGCCCCCATGAAAGATGTAGTGGTAATTCTTCCCGGTATTTTAGGAAGTGTTTTACAGAAAGATGGGAAAGACTTGTGGGCAGTTTCCGGCAAAGCGGTTTGGCAACTCTTTACAGATACGAGTGAAACCATACGCAATCTAAAGCTAGATCAAGACAGCCCCGATGCTGAACACCTAGATGATGGAATCACTGCCACAAGGTTAATGCAGGATGCCCATCTCATTCCAGGATTTTGGAAGATTGATGGATATACCAGAACAGCACGGCTAATCACCGATCACTTTGATGTCTTTCCCGGCGACATTTACAATGATCCAGATGATAGACCTGCCAATTTCTATCAGTTTCCCTATGACTGGCGACGAGACAACCGCGCAAATGCACGAATCCTAAAGAGGCTGATCGATAAACGGCTCCAATGCTGGCGTGAACACAGTGGAGTTACCGACGCGAAGGTGATTCTGTTGGCACACAGTATGGGTGGGCTGGTTTCTCGTTATTATCTCGAAGTCTTGGACGGGTGGCAGGATAGCCGAGCCCTGTTTACCTTTGGTACGCCCTATCGCGGTTCGCTCAATGCAGTTAACTTCCTGGCCAATGGGTACAAAAAGCTGTTTCTGGATTTGACGGAGGTGATGCGATCGCTCACTTCCATCTATCAGCTTCTACCCATCTACAAAGTCATCAATATCAACGGAGAATATCATCGCATCGCAGAAGTAGACCATCTTCCAAACATAGATAAACTGAAAGCACAGGATGCTCTCAAATTTCATCGAGAAATCGAAGCGGCTGTCGAGCGACATCTCAAGGATGAGCGCTATCTCACATCGTTTACTACGGTTCCAGTTTCTGGCGTGAATCAACCGACGCTTCAGTCTGCCACCTTAACCAATGGAATATTAACTGCTAGCCAAGAATTGCCCGATGTCTTGAAAAACAGAAGTGATTTGGGAGATGGTGACGGTACCGTTCCCAAAGTGTCTGCCATTCCGATTGAGCGATCGCGCGATCTCAACAATTTCTTCATTGCAGAACAGCATGGGTCACTCCAAAACCAAGCTCAGGTATTAGACAGCCTCCTGAATACCCTACGCATGAACCAGTTTGACCTTGCTGATGTGAGGAAAGGGGAGCCTCAGACAGCAATCAGCTTAAGTCTGGACGACTTGTACCTAACAGATGAGCCCATCACAATGCACGCGAAGCTCATTGGCCTGTCAAATTCCACTGCAACCGTGAGAGCAGATCTCGAACCGATTTCTGGAAGCCAAGCTGCCTTGTCTCTTAACTTTACAGAGCAGGAAGACAAATGGACGCTGACGATCGACGATCTGCAACCAGGGTTGTATCGAATACGGGTGAGCACCGAGCACCGCAACGAACAACCTCCAACTCCAGTACACGGTTTATTTGAGGTCGTGAGGAATTGAACTCATCTTTTTGTTGAGGTGGAGTTTCGGAACCGACAAGCGTTTGGCGTAACGGATGGCTAGACAAAACTCATAAAACTGCTGCTTCGTCATAGGGGCGATCGCAAGCAAATTGACCGTCAGTGGAGTACCTTCTGTTTGAATCAGCAGAGTTGTCATCGTTACCGCTCTTGCCGAAGGTAGGAATAAGTCTTGATTTATGCCAATGTTAGCGCTGATAACGAGAGCGATCGCGTCTTCCAGAAAATTCATGCGATCGCCAAGGATGTAGATTCCTTAATTTAGTCTAATTTCCCTTGCGTAGAATTTACGTTAGCTGAACTTTAGACTATACCTGAGAGGAAGCATTTATCCATGGTTTTGATATTTCCAAACTGATATGCCACTATGCAACGACAAATCGGTCGATTATCTCAATTCTTTGGGATACAACTTGATCGCACTTCCCAGAGAAGGCATTACTCCCCTCCATATTTTAGTCACTGATTCAGACACTGAGGTTGCAAGCCTCTACGGTTACATCACCGATCTGCTGGAGGAGCCACTTCCTTTAATGCCACAAGTATTTGAGAATTTACAGGCAGCAACGATCAGTGGGTTACAAACCAATAAACTTGAGTTCAATTTTGGTATTTCCTTTCTCAAAGTTCTGATTTCGGCACTCGGGGGAAAAACTGCCGGAATTGAAGCGGCTTTTGGTGATGCGTCTTCCATTGAGTTTGAGTATGAGAACGTTCTGTATGACACAGTGATGCCTGCGTCGGCTTCCCGTTTTCTGCGAACTGCAACCCCCTATGTGGATAGCGACGTATTGACTCACTTTGCAGAAACAAAAAAGGCTTACGTCATCATTGATGTATTAAAATCCAATTCCTTTGGAGTGCGCGCCTATGAAAAAAACGGCAAGGGCATCTCGGTGAACCTGAGTTTGTTGAAAGACATTATTGGGATCGATTCTAAGCTAGTGCTCGAAGAGAATGAAGATTTGAAGATGTCCTATCGTGGGGAAAACCCGCTGGGATTTGGATTCAAAGCCTGCCCCATTTGGATTGACGTTGAGGGAGAATCTCTTAAGTTTCGGCTCAATCCAAACACGAATCAAGAAGTGATGTTTCGAGGCTCAGAACCTGATTCCGAGGCGGCAGATAGTGCTGACGCTGACCTTACGCCTGTGCTGCTAGCCCCTAAACAGTTAATGACGCTGGATTAATTGATAAACGGTCACTAACTTGTTGTTTGGAGGGAACTAGTCGTTAGACGTTAACTGGGCGATCGCGAGCCTTCTACAGTCTGATCCACATAAGATGTTTCATTCGTATCTTCAGGGTTGGAAAACCTTGAATTAGTCTCCATCATTAAGTTCTTCAATTAAATCCAGCGTTTATTCAAATAAACAATCTAAACAGCAAACTAATCTTTTTTCTTCAATACAGGAGTCAAAGATTCGGGAATTCCTGCCAGTTGAATGGCATTGCAGCCCAGCTTGTAAGCAAACTCCACCGATTTTCCGGCCAGCACTGCATCATAAAACCCAACTGAAAACTCGATCGCAGCCTTATCTCCAATTGCCCGCTTCATTCCAATGACGTAAGGAATATGTTGGACGATCGCCGTTGCCTGAGCTTCCGAATAACAGGCATTGAGCACCACACACTCCAGATGTTCTGCAAAATTGGAAAGAAGATTGGCAATCGCCTCACCTGCAACCAGTTTGGATTGTCCCAATTCGTCTTCAAACATGAGTCCTTCTGGCACTGCGCTGGGGCCAGCGATGACCTTCGCTTTCCGTGATTCACCAGAGGCTGGAGACGATTCAGAGCCTGATCCATGGCCTGAAAAGTGAACAATTTGGGGCTTGCAATCCAGCAGCGCTCGGCGTACATCGGTTGCGGTGATGGCCCAGCGTTCCACAAGCACAAAGCGATCGCGATGTTGTGCTCGTTCTAAACCCTGTCGAATTTCTCGTACTTCCTCGTTCAGCCGCAGAGGAGACGTATCCTTTGGGTTCGCCGCCAAAATCAGAATCGTTTTGGTTGGTGGTGCATTAGGAGCATCAGCCGATTTTGAATCATCAATAGAACCAGACATGTTGTAGGTCACATTTCCTCCAGACACTTGGCCTATGACCTGATTCTGATTTCCCGTCACAGTTTGAATGATCTGGGTCGTGGGAGTACCATCCGATGCATCTTCCTGTAGAATTTGGGCGATCGCTGCCGCCAACTTTGGATTTCTTTCAAACATAGACGCCAGTTCTTCCTGAAAGACCTCCCTTCTCCCTTTACTATCTGGCTTGGCAGCAAGTTGCTCAGTCGCCACTTTTAAGTCAGAGTTTTCATCCACATGGGGGGAGAGCTTTCCCCAGATCTTCTGGGCTTTTTCCCAGGCTGCTTCACTCAAGCCATCTGACATCACATCAGTCAGTTTGTCAGCCGTCTGACTGCCCAACTTCAGCAACGCCGGAAGAAAGGGAGAAAGCAATGAGGCTAGCAGGGCAATATCCATGAGGTCTATCCCGTAGAGCAATACCTATAGTTCTGGCACAGATTTCATCTCCCTCTGGAAATTAATGGTAATTTTTTCCTAAGTACAGGACAAAAACTTGCAAAGCTTGAGTAGAAGAGGGTTTCATGAGAATTACCACATTCGTCCATGAAACCCTCATGAATCAGGTTACTCTACTTCGAGATGCGTTGCGTCCCCATCTAG
>NZ_JBNXVR010000056.1:0-36781 GCF_050565595.1 Leptolyngbya sp. AN02str
TTTGACGAAAGTCTTGAAGGTGTTTGAACATCATAGGGTCAATGTCATTAAAGTACTTCATTGACCTTACGGCAGTCAGTGGCTCTCATTGACTGCCTTCTTTTACAGAATTAGTCCAAACTCGAGGTTTCAAATGATCTTGAAAATATTTTCTCAGCGTCAGAGCAAGGGTCAATTCCTGATGTGAAAGTCAAAGGGGCTAAAGAGGACAGCCTTTCCCCAGCTAGTTCTGGGAACATTTCAAACACTAAGGATGTGGAATTCCCAGAACTAATGGATGCGGTGACTCAGGCTGTAGGACAACCACTGTCTACCACGTTAAAGAGAGCGATCGCGCAGTACCCAGAGCGAGTTGAAGGGGCAATTCAGTATTTCAAACAGCAGCAGCAACGGCGCAAGATTGGGAACCCAATTGGCTATCTCTACACTGCAATCATGGAAGGATGGCAGGTATCTGTGGCTTCTGAGAAGTTAGCCGTTCCCCAAGGGTTTCGGCAGTGGTTTGATTGGGCAAAGGCGCAAGGGGTGGCGATCGCGGCCATGATGATGGACGGAGTGCATCATACGCTTCATACGGAGCATGGTTGGATGCTAACCAAACGAGCAATGCAAGATTATCCGGTTTTAGCAAAGACGTAAATCGCTTGTTAAAAGGCTTTCTTCCTCTTCTGACGCATTATTAATGACAATTCCTACCAAATGATTTCCCAAAAAATGGAAAGCCATAGGTGCACTCGCATCCTTCTATATCTTTAACAATTCGCCTCATTTGCCTGCTACCCAAATGATTTCTCCCGCAAGTGAAGAGCCTCTTAATTGGCTATTCTGTAGGGTTATCCTGAAGTTTTTATGGAACTACTTCCTCTAACAAGCGAAGAGCACTGGTCAATCATTCGCGGCTTTGAATCTTCAATATTTTTATCCAATTGTGTCTTTCAGAGAGTAAAGGGCTTTTATTCCACAGATCTGCACTATTTCCTTTTACTAGGCTGTTAAGCGGCAATATGAGAAATTTGAATTAATCAATGTGTTTGAGCCAGCTACCAAGCTGCTCTACACTTTCCTCAAGTGAATATCCACTATCGATTATCAAATCAGCCACATTTGCTAGCGCTGATTTTACCTGCTGTTCAGTAGAATCTTGCTCCCACTGTTGATATTTCTCTAAATTAACCGTTCCCCTTTCAAGCAATCGATTTGTTCGAACAGCCTCATCAACAGTGACAAAAACTAGCAATAGCTGCATTGGCGCAACAATCTGTTTCAAAGTAGCAAGCACCTCCATGTGGCGTATGCCATCAACAATAAGGGGTTGTCCGAGTTGCCAGGCTGCTTGGATTAGAACTGCACGACAGAAACATTTTGTATCTCTTTGGAGCAAATCTGTTCCGAGTGCCTGTAAAACCTCTCGCGATTCTACAATTCCTCGACTTTGAGCAATCGACCGAACATAATCACCAAAACTGACGCGCTTCCACTGGAGTGCCTCGGCAACTTCTTGAGAGAGAGTAGACTTTCCACTGGCAATGCTCCCAGAAAAAGCAATTATGGCTGGCTTCATAGGCTATAGCTCAAGTTTTAGCTGCTGATCGCTAGATTGCAAAATGACCCATCCCCGACGATCGCGTTTAACAAATGGAATTGGCTCAATCACTTTAACGGATTGAATTCTCATGAGGGTTGCATAGCAGGCAGCCTGCCGCTGCTGCCAAAACTCCGGATCCTGAGCGCACAAAGCTTGGGTAAAGTCGCGTTGAATGGTTTCCCAGGATTCTGGATCAAGTTGGTAGAACCAGCAATGGGTTACCTGGCAAATTCCAACAATAGGGCCACAAGATTGCTTTAGGAGGAGCACATCCCCTTGCTCAACCTGGTTGTACGGCGCAAATCGGCGAGTGGCAAATCGAGATTCTATCGTTTTTTTGCCCTCTAAAATGAACTGGAGATACGGCTCTACAAAAACTCCTAGATGTAATGCGAATGGGAAAGAAACCTGCTCAGACAGAGGGGAGAGATAATTTTCCCAAAATAAATCTCCCTTCACAGCTGACTTCAGCTCATTAACTAGCGGCAAGAGTGAGGTTCGTATCGTTCCAGTAGTCATTAAAGAGTAAGTTCTCCTTTTGTTCCAGGCTGATCAGAGACAGAATTTGATTGGTTACTTCAGCAATCAGGACTCCTTCGTTTGGATCCAGCAATCGCTTCAAAAATGCTTCTACTACAGCATGAGGTTGATCTCCGGTTGAAATTGCCTGCAAAACATGCCAAAGTATATCGCGCCCTTGGCACATAAAGACCCGGTTTCCAGATGTCCAGACGTCAGCTAACTGTCGTCGAGCATCCCGACGACTCACAGAGGTGAGTACATTACCTGGCAGGATTGGTACTAACTTTGGATTTTCAAATTCTGAACTAGTCCAAGGGCGAACTCGAATCCGCACACCGAGCAAACTAACTTCAGACCAAGTAGCCTGTTGCTGGGCCACGTCAGGACGGGGAACCTGGGCGCTGCTTACTCGTTGAAAAATTGCTAAATCCCCTCGCCTCCAGTCATGTTCGATTGCAGGAAGCCCTGCAACTCTAAAAGCATTGCGCTCGAACACCGGGGTTAGATAAGAGAGTGACAAGTCCTCTCGATGAACGAGCTTAAGCCCAAGCCGCTTTGCCCATGCCAATGCTTCTTTCCACTCCCGATTAATTCCAGGTCTAGTACCAACGGGTGGGAGACTTACAAAAATATGCCCACCTAATTGACAGATTTGGCAAGCAGCCCATAAAAATGATTGAATGTGCTCGAAATACCAGGGCGGATCCATAACGACTGCAGCCCCTGATAATTTTGGGACATCACCATTCAAGAGGTCAGACCGCACAACTTGAGATCGGGAGGTCAGTGAGGTTAGATGATTCGTCATGGTTGTGTTTACCTCAAGCAAAATCATCCGTCGTTGCCAGGACAGTGCAAGACCACCTCGAAATAAGCTAGGAGCTCCAAGTAGTACTATAGTATCATTTGAGTTCGTCAATGTCTCACAAGATTTCAACAAGTGATCCACCGATCCATCAGTAAAACGCCAGTCAAAGTCAAGTGGATGTGGCAGGGGCAATCCAATCTGGTAGTGAGAATAGGGAATCCTTGTTGAGGTTTGACTTGCTGAAATGTTCAATTTTTCCCAAATATCTTGAGGCATGGCTGAATTAGAACTTAGTCTTCGCAACGTGTGAGCGACGATGATTGGATCAACACTGGGTAATGCCTTAACCAACTGATTGAACGTGCTTACTCCAGATGTGATCGCATGCAAAATCCATCGTTCAACAGACTGTTCAAACGCTTGTGACTCGATTTCAGTAATTGTCATAGAAGTTGCTTTATGTGTAAGGAAATATCTGTGATTGCTGGTGATCGCTCAATACTGAGGTATCGATTTTCCAATTCTGTTTTCCAAGCTTCAATCGCAAGGTATTGGTTCCCCAATGCAGCTTGAGTACCATCATTGAGCCGCCCTTTAACCGGGGTAAACGTTTGAATTTCTAGCGGAACTGTTCGGAGCGGAAGATTATGATCTATTGCCTGAAGCCGATCGACAAAACGAGCCATATCTGCAACAATTTCTGAAGCTGTTGGTGTTGTGAATGTTGCATAAGCGTAGATGTCAATTCCTAACTCCAGCAATCGCTTCATTAATTGAAACTGCCGATCAAAGAGATCAGGTTCAGCACAAGTATTAAATGCAAAAGACTCAGAATTAAATCCTTTAAAGCAGCAAACACGACCATACTTTGGATAAGTCGCGATAAGTTCAAGATCTGCGTCTGATAAAAACTGCCAGAAGTAGTCGTTGCTCAAGTTGTCGTCAGACCAAAGATAAACTTGGTGCTCTAAACCTCGCTCTTTCAGTTCCGCCATCATCCAAGGTACCCACTCTGGAACCAAGTCAGGTTGTCCTCCTGTTAAATCAATCATTGAAGGAGGGTCAGGTTGATCTAAATAAAGATCAATCAATTGAGATGGACTCATCCACTCGGAATATTTACGATTGGCAGACAGCAGCTCAAATGGAACGAAGCAGTACCAACAGCGCCAATTACAAGCTGCACTTTGGAAAACTTGCGCTCGAATCATGTTGGTTGCTTGTAGACCCAGTGCTCTACAAGCTGGATCGATCGGTAATGGGTTAGAGGGCCAGTCATTGTTGCTCGATCGCCTGAAGTGTCGAATACGCCCAAATCCCTTACAATTAGGAGGCTCTGTTAGATCATTTTCTTGTTGTGTATTGTGGAAATTTGTAATCAGCAACCGCTTATTGTGCAAATCCACAGATGCTTCTCGATAACGCGCAGATAGAGCCTCAGTGTTAATCAACATTACAACTTTCACTCCGTCTGTTTTTGACCTTTGGTATTTGATCTGCCAGCCCGACGAATGGGAGAGATTTTCTCTCCTGTTTCAGTTAATAGCGGAAATCGCTCACTGATGAATCTCATCCCCAATTTGGACAAATATAATATTTCGTGTTCTGTCAGCGATCGATCTCGAGGAATGCCATACCAATACTCCATACACTTGCGGCAACAAGAAGCAGTGGCGTGCTGAGCGAAATGAACTGCGTTGACTTTTGGCGAATCCTCTACAGGAGTCTGGCGATTATCGAAACCGTTGGCAGGTGAACCAACAGATTTGCGAATCCGCTTCTCCACTGCCGCCTCCATTCCCCTCACTCCCTTACGTCGCGCATAATTCTCGGCTCTTTGAGGAATCTTGTTTGTCCAGTAATGTTGGCGAATGAGTTCATTCTTCAAGGCAGCGATCGTGTAGTCAATGTCTCCAGGATCAAGCTTGTGTAATCGCTCCCAATCAAAAGGAGCTGCTTCATCACATGATCGACACTGACCCACTGTATTTGCTGCCTTTTGTTTAGGTGTGGGTCTATATGCGTGTTGCCCGTTTTTGCAGTCTGAGCTAGTGCATTTCAGTTTGAGTGGTTTTAACTCCTCCTCAACATCCCAATCATCCGACATTGCGTTTAACCTCCATAACTTCTAAAATTCCTGCTGAGGCAAGTTATCCGACAAAGCTCTTATTAAGAGTGTTTGATCCACATCATTCAAAACTTCAAAATTGATCTTCTCCAGAAGTACGTCACGAGCAATCTGCCACGGCTCAATATCTTCGGTTTGTAGATTGGTTGCAGCACCCCACCAATTTTCACCTTGGAGTGATAGCCGATAAGCCATGTGATCTGCTAAAGCCCCAACTAAAACCTTCTCCCTCGTAGCAACTTTAAAGACAATATTCTTGAGGCGCTCAATACTACCTTTTGCTTCGTTGGTACACATCTCAACCAGTTCCTTTTGACGACCGTTGAGTAGAATGTGTTCGCCAAATCTTGTAGCCGTCTTTTCTTCAGGTGAGTCTTGCCGTTCCTGTGCAATATCCCCTTCTTCAACCACAGTTCGCTCAGGTCGCTCTGGTTCTTGAGCAGCATGCCAAAGTTCATGGAGAAGATCGAGCAGCCAGCGAGCAGAGGATCTAGTGCGCTGCTTCAGAACAATTACGTTTCGTCCGTTGACGCGCCAGAATGCGCCATGAAATGCTCCAGCATCCCTCAGTGGAAGAACGGGTATACCCAAACTCCAGACATACCGTAAAGCATTTGAAAACGTTAGTTCACCATATGTTGAGCAGATGGCTTCACGAACTTGTTTTGGATCGGTTGGGATCGGCTTCGCTGGTAAATCTACTGTGGCTTCTAGTACAAGCAATGCTAGGAAATGAGCATAAACTGTGTACGCACTTAATCGTTTCTGATTTGCTTTTGCATTAACTTTGAAGTGAACAGCTCCAAGGGGAGTTAAATCAAGCTGAAGCGGTCTAGAGCTGAATAGATCAGCCAATGACCACCCAAATACTCGCTTCAAAGCAGTTGCGGCACGGAGTACCAGGGCATTAGTAGAGACTTCATCTTCATCATGTGAAGTCTCAGCACTCAAGTTGGGAAAGAAACGGTTGAGAATAAGGTCGCGATCAATTCCAGCCTGACTCAATCGGCTCAACAAATCAGCAGGTGAAACTCTGGGCAACAAGACTTCTTCGCGTACTTGAACGCCGATCGCACGACTGACTTCTAGCAACCGTGCGAAGCTGGCAGAAGCGTACTCTGTATCCTCATAACGTTGGACTTGCTGTTCCTTTATTCCCAATCGCTCAGCCAGATCCTTTTGAGTCAGTCCAGCAGCAATCCGAGCTTTAATCAGGGCGCATGGTAAGGCTTCAAGCGAATCTAATTCCAGGACTGCTTGTTGTCCTTCCTTCAATGCCTCATACTCTTCGACTTGGACGCGCAGTTCCGTAAGCTGAAACTCCAGTGCCTCCCTTTCAGCTTTCCGCAGGATGGGATGGACAGACTGATCCTGCTGAGATGAAGCCGACAATTGAGTGAGGGCATTTGAAAACTTCTCGATTTGAGCTTTAGTAATGCGGTATTGCCGCTCATTCTTAATCATGACCATATCTCCCACAGGTTTAGGGCAACAATGCCTTTGGAGTTTCCCGTTGCCTTATCGATTTGAAAAAAATCTAGAAATATTTTTCCGCTCACTCCTTCAGTGGTTTGTGCCGGAAAAAATTCACCAAGATACTTCACCTTCTGAGCAACTCGACTGTTGTTACGTAACAGCGGATCGAGTTGATCGGGATTGACTCCCGTAATATCCCAGCAAATATCAAAGTCATTGGGATGTTCCTTGGCCGTCACGAAACTGCCATCGACGTAGACAACTTGGCAGCCAGCCCCTCGCAGCCCTAACAGAGCCACTTTCATTCCTGAAAGTAGGTTCTGTCGGTGTGGAGTGTGCCCAAAACGACGAGCAAACTCCTGCCACGAAGCTGCGGTGTGGATTCCGGGCGGTAATAATCCATCTTTGTTAAAGGGTGGAATCATAAAATCATCATAACACAACGAAAAAGTTGTCTTGCCGTTTTCCTGTGCTATAGTGCTAACACAACGATTTTGTTTTGTCAAACGTGCGCCCTTAAATACTGCGAATTTAGAGTTTGAAGTCAGGGCTGGCATTGAGGCGCAACGCTTATTAGCAGCCATATGAGGAGATTAGTGAGATGGGAAAAAGCTGGCTACCGTTTGCAAGCTACAATCTTTGGTCACTTTTTGCTTCGGCAGTCGGGCAGGAGCATTGGCACTGTGACATGAAGCGGGGGCATGCCAAGGTTCGGAAGCGAGAACCGGATGTTGCGGCAATCTTGGCACAAGACACCGTTCCGCAAACTATTGGTCTCTTAGCCCAGCAGGGGGTTTATGAATTTCACTTGAACTCTCAACGACTTAAGGATACGGATGGAGCCGCACAGGTTGCCGAGATTCTTAAACTCGATCAGCAAGCTGATGAAGTGCAGGAACGACTGCACCAAATTTTGTCTCAGTATTATGAGAACCCTATTCTTCTCAAAAAGCGAATTTTTAGCCTGAGCCGAGGTGATGAGAGTTTCCCAGAACCCATCAAGCTCTATTACGGAAGCATAACCTTCAACCTCTTCGCTGCGATCGATTGCATCCTGCTTGAACCAGATGGTACGCTACACATTCTGGATTTGAAGACGGGACATTCTGATTTTGATGAACGGCAAGCATTTGTTTATCTGCTAGCGGCAAGCTACCTGTTCCCTCGCCAACGAGCGATCGCCTCGTTCTATAACCTTGAACTCTGCAAGTGGTCAGAACCAATCACGGCAACCACGAGCCAACTGAATGCCGTTCGGATAGAGCTAGCGCGGTTAGCCCAACGACATGAGCTGGAGAAGAAACAGTACCGCAAGAACCCTGCGGAGTTTGATCGCATTTTTCCGCCCAACCCCGGCTTTCGCTGCCAATATTGCCAGTTCAACTCAGTTTGTCAATTTGCTGTCCAGGAGGTCTCTGCATGACTGCTATTACCGCTGCTCCCTCACAAGAATTGGTCTTCCTCAGTGAAGTGTTTCCGCTGTCAATCGCTCAGCCTAAACTTGTCAGCTTTGCAGTAGCTCCTGAGATTGATCAAGAAACTGGCAATCGCTTGAGTTTCCATCTCTCGCGAAAACTAGAACAAGCTTTAGTTGTTTGGTACGAGTATCGGCTGTGGGTACTAACTCCAATACAACGACCACCATTGAATCTATCTCAGTGCCAGACAGCCCTCTCAGCCCTCCAGCAAGATATTCCAGATTTATGTGATCAACCTCTCCGACTTCAACAAGACAGCGCTGCGATCGCCTCATCATCTGTTCTGTCCAAACTCGCGTTTCAGATTCTACGAATCAGGCAGCCCTTCAGACCAATCTCTGTCACATCGATCGCAGGATTAGCGGTGAATCGCAAAATTAAGTTTTGGGCAGAAACGATCGAACTTCAAAGAGAAGAACGCGCAGCATTGTCATTAGCAGTTCAGACTGAGATTGCATACTCAGGGAGCTTGGCGGATTTCTATGCCAACAATGCGGCTCAAGGAAATCCAGAAGGTTTGCTAGTGGGCTTGCCCGTTCAGGATTTTGACATGGGTGGTAGTGGCAGTATTGTTCGGCTTGTCGGTGTCGTCAGGGAGCATCGCGATCGCCTACTCAGACTTACAGCAGGTTACTCAACACGGCACATCATCGAGACTGCTCCTGACGATGAGTTGGTGGTTGCAATCCAGTTTGGTAAAGGAAAAAAAAAGTTTCACTATCCACTTTCCGCTCTTCGTCCTTCGATTACGGCTGAAACGGCAGGACGGTTCGGATTTGATTACGGACAGTTTTTACGATTCACAAAAATTCCTCATGCAGAGCGGCAACGGTTGCTGACCACCTTCAAAACGCAGGCAATAGATGTGCTGATGCCTTACGGTTTTGAAATTGGACGGAGCTTGAACAGCTTGGAACATCCTGATCTCTTCTGGCAACCAGCGACTCCTATAGACCAAACCCCTTTGCTGTTCGGCAAGGGAGTTACGGGTGTTCAAGGGCGTATCTTACAGGGACTATCAAGTGGTGGAGTTTATCATCGTCATCCCAATTTTCAACCTGGCGTGATTCGGATTGCTGCGCTGAAGTTATGTGATGGTAGTGTGAACGGTTTCCTGGAAGCAGCTCAACAGCGACTAAAACGCTATGGGTTTGAAAGTGAAATCATTGATCGCAAAGCTCTATCGATTAGCGGTCTCAGTGCTGCCGAGGCAAGAGCTGCTTTGGAGAGAACCGTCAATAAGTTAATCACAGTTCCAGTTGATATCGTGTTGACCTTTCTGCCACAGAGCGATCGCGAAACCGATGAGGAAGACGGTGGTAGCTTCTATGATTTAGTCTACTCGCTACTTCTGCGTCGAAATATTGCCAGTCAGGTGATTTACGATGACACGTTAACCGAAGTTGAGCATGGACAAATTCTGAACCAGATCATTCCGGGAATCTTAGCAAAGCTAGGAAATTTACCTTTCGTTCTAGCAGAGCCGTTAGAGATTGCCGATCACTTCATCGGATTAGACATCTCGCGATCGCCCAAAACCAAACTTGCTGGGACCTTGAATGCCTGTGCTAGTGTGCGACTCTATGGCAAGCAGGGCGAATTTATTCGTTATGTCTTGGAGGATGCTCTACTGGAGGGAGAAGAGATCCCACAACGACTACTAGAACGCCTATTACCAGCAACGCTGGAAGGCAAAACGGTTTTAATTTATCGTGATGGACGCTTCTGCGGTCAAGAGATTCCACATCTGTTAGAGCGAGCACAGGCTATCGGATCAAAGTTTATTTTGGTGGAATGCCGAAAATCTGGCATCCCAAGGCTATACAACTTGAGCCAAAAAACTTTGGTTGCACCATCGCAGGGCTTAGCATTGCGGTTATCCTCGCGTGAAGCAGTGCTGATTACAACCCAAGTATCTGAACGAGTAGGGTTAGCCAGACCCCTCCGATTGACAGTGCATAAAGCAGGAGAACCCGCCCCAATTGAGCAAATTGTCGATACAACGCTGAAACTCACGTTGCTCCACCATGGGGCTTTGAGGGCACCTCGCTTACCTATGCCAATTTATGGAGCAGATCGGGTGGCTGGATTGCGGCTTCAAGGGATCTATCCAAGCAACTTGTTAGAGGGCGGTCGGCAATTTTGGTTATAGAGGACTTCCGCAATGGCGGTAACGGAACGATTTAGGCACGCTTCCACAAATCGACGCTGATTCGCGAGTTGATTGAGCGAGCGGGTGCACCCTGTTGTCTTTGCCGCCTTATTCTCCAGACTTGAACCAGCTTGAGAAGTTTTGGGCACGGCTCAAGCATCACCTGCGCAAGACAGTGCATCAGTTTACAGAACCTGTGGGATGCAGTTGACAATGCCTTCAGGCAATTGTCTTAACTTTCCCCTCAATTGCTATAAATACCAGATTTCGAATGCAACAGAAGCACCTCATGTGCGGCATTAACATTCAAGTGACAGGCTGCGTATTGATGTGAAAGCAACTCCTCACTCAAAAAAGAGTCATATTTTTCACCAACCTTATTTCCGATGTTGGAAGCAAGACTAAGTGCATCTAAGGCTCCTACATCAATGATTTTTTGAAGTTGTAAGGACAGCTCTTTGGAGGAAATTTTATCTACCACGATCGCTACCCCGTCTCTCCAGGCCCTTACGCCACTGGCAATCAACTGCATCATGATTGTATTGAGCACAATGTCGCCCATCCAGTAGAAGAGAAGCGTTTGGCTACCATAAGCTAGAATCGAGCTTTTTCCCAACCCATAACGAGTAAAATTAGCCCTTGCTTCTAGCAATAAATCACGCGCGATCGCGTCTAAAAAAATTGGTACATCCTGGGAACAGTAAATTCGGTACATCTCCTGGCGGACTCGATTATGAATCATTCCACCATCCCCACCAAACTTTGGCACTCGACCAGCAGCGGCTTTTGCTACATCCACAACCTTATGCTCCTGATCCACTGAGAGAACGAGCCACCGTCGCCCAGCAAAGATCAGGTACATCCCTTCCACAAGGGGTGAATCGATAGGAAGAGTCCCAAGCGTTCTACCACTTGTAACAATTCGGTATTCTTCAGGGGTTTGAAATGCAGTGTAGAAACTATAGTGGTTAACCAGTTTTTCACCTGTCAACCCTAATAGCAATAGTCCATCCTGAGACTGCTGAATGAGATCGTGCTGCCCTAGACACCGCAGCAGTTGAATAAACATCCCTTGATCCACCGTTCTAAAGGGTCCAGTTTCACAAAGTACTTGCCATGCTTGATTTGCCTTCACTCCTCCATGCTGAGCAATCAGCGACAAAAATTGCTGAATCAGAGTAGATAAATGCAACTTGCCGGTGATAGGTGGTTCGCACCAGCGATCCAGAAGAAGATTAATGATCGCAATCGTCTGTACCAAGTCTGAGTGAATGGCATCTTCCGGGGAAGTCTCTGGGGTCACTTCTGGCTCTGTAATGTAAAAGCGCATGATTGCTGGGTCACCTTCTCGCCGACCCGAGCGCCCTAATCGCTGGCGGGTACTCGCGACCGAAAACGGTGCACCAACTTGAGCGATCGAATGAACAGAACCAATATCAATCCCCATTTCCAACGTCGTTGTACAGACGACACTAGCAGGGCGATCGCTCCGCAGAGCTTCTTCTGCTTCTTCCCGGAGTTCTTTTGATAAACTGCCGTGGTGAGGCAGAAATTCATTTGGCAGGTAGTTCTGCTCACACAGACGCCGCAAGCGGTCAGCATACGCTTCAACTTCTGAGCGTCGATTGATGAAAATTAGATTGTCAGTCCCCCTTAGCACCTTAAACAAATGAGCAGCAATGTCTAGTTCATCTTTCGATTCTTCTTCTGGGTCTGCTGCTCCATCAGTCTCATCAGTTTTCAAGGTAGGCATGACCCTGCGATATCCCCGGACTTGAATTTTTAACTCTCGTCCATCATCACCAGGTGGATTGATGATTGTTACCACATTGGCCTTACCCGTACGCAGGAAATCAGCAGCCAGGGACATATCTCCCAGCGTTGCACTTAGCCCAATTCGAGGAATCGATCGCCGCACCACTAATTCAACTCGGTGCATCAAGCTTTGAAGTTGTCTGCCCCGTTCAGCGCCAACAAAAGAATGCAATTCATCAACGACAATGTAGTTCAGTGATTGAAATGTCGTAACTAGTTCAGGCCCCCGCCGAACAAACAGTGCCTCTAATGATTCGGGCGTTATTAGGACGATCCCAGACGGATTCTTCAAAACCTTTTGCTTACGACCTGCGTCAATATCCCCATGCCACGGATGAATGGGAATATCTAACATGTCCCCCAATTCAGAAAGGCGACGGTATTGGTCATTAATTAGGGCTTTCAGTGGACTGATGTACAGTACTCGAATACCTTTGCCTGGATCTTCCATGATCCGAGATAGGATAGGCAAGAATGCTGCTTCCGTCTTTCCGCCAGCCGTTGCCGCCGAAATAATTACATCTTGATGCCCATTTAGAATAGGCGCGATCGCTAGTTCCTGAACCTCTCGTAGTTGTCCCCAACCCTTTTGCCAAATCCATCGCTGCACCTTCTCGTGTAGCTGGTAAAAGCCAGAGGAAACTTGAGAGTCGTTGTTAGAGTTTGAAGGCGGCAAGGTCGTCATCCTCATTCACCTCATTCACAATCGTAGTCTGAGGACCCGCTAATACAGGTTCTGCTTGAGTTTCTTCATCAGGTAGAGGCAGCAGGTCTGAATTCATTTCTGGCTGAATTTGAATTCCTGTAATCAAATCAGATAGCTGAACTTGCGGATTTTGCTCTAGAACTGCTAGGAGGTTGATAAAAGCCGTGATGGTATTTCGAGGAGTACGAAAATATGCGTCTCCAACTTTTTTCGAGCAGTGTGCCATGAAGGTCGTAATACCTTCATCATCAATCAAATATTTCTCAGCGTCACCCAAGGCATAAACATCGCGGATTTTCGATAATAGAAGGAAGAAGTCTTCAGGACTGAGATTCATTAAGCGCAGGACTGGACTGCTGTAATCGACCAACCCGTTAATGGCAAAGGTATTTTGTGCCAATCGGGATTGCAAGGCTTCGTAGCTATAAAGCCCTTTACGGGTATCCATCAAAAATTCAGGGGTACCACCCAGCATGAACCCTAGACCAACTGCTGTTCCTTGCAGGCTGTCGTTGAAGATGCGTAAAATTTGCTCGTAATTGCTCTTGCGTGCCTGCGTATTGGCAAGTTTGTACAGGTTCACCAATTCATCCAAACAAACTAGGAAACCGCTGTAACCGACAAGGCGAACTAACTGAGCAAATAGCTTGAGTTGGTCATAGAAATTGGAGTCATCAATGATTGTTCGGACTCCTAGGTCTTTTCTAGCTTCTGTTTTAGTTGAATACTCCCCTCGCAACCATCGTACTGCATGGGATTTGAGTAATTCATCACCATTGTCATGCCCCCGCCAATAAGCAGCAATTACCTCAGCAAAGTCATAACCACCCACCATTTCAGACAAATGAGACAGTCGTTCCCGAATAACAACTTCGGTGTTAACTTCACGATCGCGAGCTTCTGTCATTGCAGAAGTAACAAATTTCTCAACCACTCCAGCTAGAGCACCTCCATCCGGCTTAGTGCGAGTTGAAACGTTTCGCATCAGTTCCGCATAAAGCGATCGCGCTTGTCCACCACTGGCATGAAGTCGTCGATCAGGAGTTAAGTCCGCATGAGCAGTCACCAGTTTCTTTTCTAACGCGATCGCTCGAACCAAAGACAAGAAGAAGGTTTTACCGGAACCATATTCACCAATCACAAACCGAATCGCTGAACTACCCTCTCCAATTCGTTCAATGTCATTTTTGACGGCCTCAATTTCCCGTAGTCGTCCGACCTGAATTAAATGCTGGCCACTGCGGGGCACAACCCCTGCGCGGAGGGATTGAATTACAGCATCACGGTCTTTTGCCTTAATCTTCGTTGTACCAGTCATGACAATAATCCCTCTAGCACATCAGCATTGATTTCAATTGGCTCGTCGCCTTCTGTGAGTAGCTCTTCACATTTATCAAGTGCGGCATCATTAATTATTTCTAATGCCCCATCAATCATTAAGCCCAGTTCTGCCACTATTTGCTCTACTTCACTGCGATTCCAGATCGAGCGCTCCGACAATCGATGCACCAACGCAGAATGGGATGAATCTAGCCCTGCGATCGTATTGCTATTAAGCGGTGCTGTTGGCACTGGAGAAATGTTTAGCTGCTCATCATCAACAAAAATATCGCCCAGAATCGCTGCGACTGCGGCGGACTCTGCTTTCTTCGCTTCAATCAACTTCAAGTCTAATGTGAAACTCGGTTCAACACTTTCCATCTCCGCTGATGCAGTGGGCGGTGATGCGGGAATCACAAATCCCTTTTGAGCAGATGAAGCAGGACGTACCGTTATGGGTTCTACCGCTGGATCAACTCTAGGTTCAGAAGTGCTCAAATTGTGAATGTGACTGTACACCTCTTGAGGATCAAGTCCAAGGAGAGGATAGATTTTAGCCAAGACAGCAATTTCTTTGGGACTAATATGCCCATCTGCCCCAGCAACCCTAATTAGAAACTGAGCAATTGACATCCGCTTTCCAGGTGACAGGGCATCAAGGCGCGTTTTTACCCCTCGCAAACTCAATTTCTCTTGAAGTAACCACTTTAAATGCGCTCGGAGCCGCAACCGCTCCGGTTCAGATAAATCTAAAGCAGTCTCTAAATGCAGCTCTAAATAAGCTTGTTCTGAAGCTTCTACACTGTTATCTGCACCCACGATCGCAGTTGCCAAATGAAGTAGTAAGGTGGCTGCGGTATATTCAGGAGCGGGGGTTTCAGGATAGTTTAACGGCAAGCGAAACAGCACAGCATTCCCGTCAGCTGATAACGCTTTACCGCCGAAGCGCAGATCAGGTTCAACGCCGTACCCTTGTTTCTCCAGAAACTGCAACAGCATTGTCACATCCGCTTTCGCTAATTTACCAAGCCCATCTGGTTGCCAATGCTGAAGGAGGTCTTTGCTAGAAATAATTGTTTGCTCATCACAGCCAAGGCATCCTTCTAGCCACTGGCGAAATGTTTTTGTATCTTCGCTTTCTGAAGCCTTGACTAGTTCAGGTGGCAAAAGGGCGATCGCAGCATGACTACCCTGACCTTTAGGGTTACGTCCGAGCCAGCGGCTAAAAGGTTCTAGAGCATCGGTACATTCATCGACTAATATTTGCAATCGATTTAAAGGAGCTGAAAGAGCCGCCACATCAGGCAAATCGCCAACATCCAGTTCTACCAAACTCCCACCAAATGATGCACTTGCAGCGTGATAATTAGCTTTAAGTTTGGTTTTATTGGGCTTGATCACCAACCCCTGTCCAAACTGCTGTTCATACCGCAGTCGAAATAGTTGCTGAAACTCTGATGAACAGCGAGTAGCAGGAGTTCGTAACTTTGCTTGAGGTGAATGCACATACCAGGATAATGCCCAATCAGCTGGGATTGGCTTTTGCTCCGCAACCAATTGCCCTAACCCCAGTCGAATCCTTAACGGCAATTCCCATGCTGTTCTTGTTAGAGGAGGAACAACTTCCGAGTGTTGGATCGTGGGGCCTAATAACTTACAAATTTCTAAAAATCTGGTTGCATAACCATTGAATGAGTTACTCAGCCCATAGATGGACAAAAGCCGCTCCACCTCAGCTACAATCAGCCGCAATTCCTGAGCGATCTCAGTTCTAGCGCCTCTAAGCTCCTGCAGCACTCGGCGCTCTAATCCATAAAAGAAAAGAAATACATAGCCAATCGGTGCACTTAGATCACAACGACCGCCAGCTAGCCATTCTAGATAAGCCGCTCGGCAAGCTGGCGAAATTTTGCTATAGGAGGGCCAATAACTCAACCCACAACCTTCGCGGTCGGGATGGGCACGATCAACGTTTAATTGGGGATTGATTAAACATGGTTCAATGCCACCATAATCACAAATTGCAGCTAATTTGGTGCCTACGTAAAGCATTCCACCCGAAATAGTGTAACCAGCAATCGTCACTGTTTGACCAGCAGGAATCCATTGAGCAGGAGCAGTAGACACCTTCGTGGAAGAGGTTGATTTTAATCGTGCTGATGGAATATCTACTTGGGATATCGAAGATGCTGGAGCTTTGCTTGCACGACTTGCGATGAATGAATTCTGTCCGGACTTAGTTGACTTCGCTACTTCCGCTGGCTGGGGCTTGAAAGTCTCAGTTACCTCCTTCGAGGTTCCAGAATTAATTTGAGTTGTTCCGTGAGGACGGGAAGGAGAGGATTGATTGATTGATGGTAGATCACCTTTTTGGGATGAGGCAGTGGTCGATATTGTTGCTGATTTATTTTGTGAAACCTTTTTCGGCTGAGAAACCGTGCTTCCACTACTATGCTCAGCGGTTGTAGAATCTTGTTGCCCAGTTAAAAATCGCCACACCCATTTCAACATCTCAATACTCCCAGCAACTCTCTAGATAACACCATTTGGCTTAATCCTTGAACAACTTGCCATTACCTTGATCAACGGGGTCGAGGTCTAGCAATGACGATTGGAATAATTTGGGTGCTCGCTCAATTCCATCTACCAAATCAATATCATCTCCCGTGCAAGCTCCAAGCTCTTTGAATTTCCGGGCTGTAACCAAGACTCTGGACTCCAATGAACCAACAGCTTTGTTAAAAGACTCAACCGTACTATCTAGCCCTTTGCGCATTTTGATAAAGTGACCTGCAAACACGCGAGTGCGTTCATACATCTCCCTACCCAGGTTGCTAATTGCCTGTGCATTTTCAGCGATTTGTTCTTGCCGCCAACCATAGGCAACTGCTTTCAGCAGCGCAATCAAAGTCGTTGGCGTTGCCAAAATCACACTTTGATCTACACCGAATTCAATCAATTGAGGATCATGTTCTAAAGCAGCGCTAAAGAAGGTTTCACCGGGCAGAAATAGAATGGCAAATTCTGGTGTCGGTTGAAACTGGTTCCAGTATGCTTTGTTCCCAAGTTGAGAAAGGTGGGTACGAATCTGTCGCGCGTGTTCTTTGCACTTTGAGATACGAGTTACATCATCTTGTGCTTCTAAAGCTTCTAAATACGCTTGAAGTGGGGCTTTGGAATCAACAATGATGTTTTTTTGATTGGGCAGCTTGATCACCATATCTGGGCGCAGTTTGCCCGTTTCAGTATTCACCGACTCCTGCTGAACGAAATCACAGTATTCAACCATTCCAGCAATTTCAACCACTCGCTTGAGTTGAATCTCACCCCAGCGACCTCGAACAGTCGGTACCCTTAATGCTTTGACTAAATTAGCGGTTTCACATTGCAATTGGGATTGAGTTGTTGCTAACGATTTAATCTGCTCAGACAAGCTGGTATAAGCAGAAACACGACTGGTTTCAATCTCCTGAAGTTTGCCATCAACTCGTTCTAAAGAAACTTTCAGGGGTTGAACTAACTCATCGATCGCCTGTTGCCGCAATGCCAGTTCACCATTTGCCCGCTCTTGAAACTTCTCTAAAGTAACTTGGGCTAACTCCATGAAAGATTGGTTATTACTCTTTAAAGCATCTGCAGAAAGCGCTTTAAATGCATCTGCTAACTGTTGCTGCGCCTGATTGAGCAAGACGAGTTTTGCTTCTGCACCTCGTTGCTCTTCGGCTAATCTCGTTTCAAGCTCTGATATTTTTGTCTTTAATCCAGTATCACTCACCTGAAGTAGTTGAATCTGTTCCTCTTTTGCTCTTAACTGTGTAGTCAACTCAGGGATCTGGAGAAGTTTTGCTTCTGCAGCAGAGCACCTGTTAGATTGAGTTTTAATGTCCTCTTGCAATCGTTCAATTGTTGTACCCGATTCCTTCAAGGAATTCTTTAACTCCTGAACTTGCTGATCCTTATGCTGAAGTCGCTCAAACATACTGGCACGCTCAGCCACAATGTCAGCTTTTGCTTTCTCCCGTGCTGATTGAATTTTTCCTTGTAAGATAAGCCAAATAGCTGTACCACCAATCATTAACCCCAGAGCAAGACCCACTGCCATTTCCATACATTCATCCTTCTCCTGCAAATCATTCCTGCAATCCCAAATCTTTTAGTTACAAGTCTTACCCCGAACGAATCCCATGCTCGCAAAGGTCTAAATATGAACAATTTCGGCAACTCGCTGCTGTGGGCTGAGGTAAATAGTGTCCTGTAGAGATTGCCTCCACTATTCCCTCTGCCTCATGTTGTAGGGCTACAAAATCTTTGGCATTGAAAGTATGAACCTTGTCATGACGTAAGTAAGCAATATGAGCCACTTCCCGTCCAGTCGCTTTGGCATATGCCCATAACTGCAAGCGATGATGATGTGGATTAATGTCGCGATCGGTTTTAAAGTCCACCACACAATCTGAAGTCAACCAATCGATCACGCCATTTAGGGTAATCTGCCCCAAGTTGAGCGTAATGGAATATTCTGCCATGCCTTCTGGGTGGCGATAGGGTAAGTAAATGTCTTGCTCATGAAATCGCTGTGCTAGTTCCAAGGCTTCTTGTAAAATAGCCGTTGGCAAATGAGGAAACCGAGTCGTTAGCGGTTCTAAATTCCCGATCCGGTGCTGCAATGCCCAATGGGTCGCTGTCCCAATTTCGGTGCCATAGTTGCCATTCCCGTTCCGAAGCCCAACATGTCCATCCAAATAGCAATATTGGAAGCGTTTGGGACATTGAGCATAGTCACTGAGAGCGGTCACAGGTAATTCCCAGAGTCCTGAACCCAACTTGTGAGTCAAAATCGGTTTAGGTAAGGTGGATAGCGGTGGAGGTTCAACATCGAGCGCTTGCATTGGCTTGAGATCGCCCATAATTTCCTCAATCGGCACAGTCTCCTCTAACCCGGGTCGCAGAACATCTAAACCACCACCTTTATTACCAGCGGCTGTAAGAATCAAACAATCTCGCGCCCGTGTCAGTGCAACGTAGAGAACTCGCTTGCTTTCCTCCTTTTCAGCTTGCCGCTTCCGACACTCCAGCAGCGTGTAGAGAGCAGATTTCTGTTTGTCTCCCTCCTCATCTTCCACCTTGAAGGCTAAACCGAGAGCGGGATCAAACCGAACCTGAGCAGAATCGACTGCCGATTTACGTGACAAATCTGCAACGACAACGACTGCCCACTCCAAGCCCTTAGATGCATGAATAGTCATCAGCTGAACGGCATCTCCTGCTTCCAAAGCAGGACGGGACACCTCCACCTCACCTCGTGCCAATACCTTGAGCCGCCGCACAACGCTTAAAACATCATTGGTTCCCTGCTCTAACTCCCTCACAAAATCCAAAAAGCCGCACCAATCGGCTTCACGGCGGGGGGCATTAGGTAGGTTAGCAATCACAGCCGTATAGCCCGTCAGGCGATCTGCGAGTTGCAAAAGTCGAGTCGGAGGTTCACTGCGTCTTCCGATCAGCAGTTGTTCGAGGACTTGAATCACTCTATTCATTTCATCCGTTGCATTGTTTCGCAAATGTTTCCACCAAGAAGTTTGCTCTCGCAACGTTTGGGCAAACTCATACAGCATGCGATCGCTAACGGCAAAAAAGGGACTTCGCAGTACCGACAATAACGAGATATCATCTGTTGGGTCTGCCAAAAAGCGCAGCAACGCCCAGCCGTCTTTGGCTTCACGAGTCTCTAGCAGGCTCCCACCTCCAGCTTGCAAGATGGGAATTCCTTGGCTCTCTAATGCCTGTCCATACAGCTCCAACGGACTCCACGTGCGGGAAAGAATCGCAATATCCCGGTATTGAATTGGGCGTAAACTTCTGGTTGATTTGTCATACACCATCGCCCGAGCATCAATCATTTGCCGAATCAGTTCAGCGATTTGCTGGGCTTCAATCTGCCGACACTGATCCAGTGTTGCGCCATCGGCGTCTTGAACGGTCAATGCCCGTAAATGAGGGGCTAAACGCGGTGCCTCTTGCCGGAACGCATCCAGGTTTTGATGCAAGCCATTGAGTACAGGCTCAAAAATGGTATTGATGCTCTGGATTAACCCCTGATGAGTCCGAAAACTAAGGCTGAGTTGTTTCGGCGGATCAGCTATAGTATGAATGCGATCGCACCAGGATTGGAACACAGTAATATCAGCCCGACGAAAACCATAAATTGATTGCTTGACATCTCCGACAATGGTCAGCAATTGAGTTGCGGTTAATAGTTCTAAAAGTTCACCTTGAATCGCATTAGTATCTTGAAATTCGTCAATTAAGAAAGCGTGCCAGCGTTGAGCATAATAGTCTTGTACAGCTTGATCTTTGAGGGCTTTGAGGGCGTGAACCTCTAAATCATTAAAATCCAAAACTCGTTGGCGCTGTTTTGCTTGGTTGAGATGTGCCCTCACTTCCACAAATGCTTCTCGTAGGGCAGGCAGTATCACTTCAGCCTGGTCATCCCACTCGTTGGGTTCTAATGTAATCTCGCCTTTTGCGATTGAGTCCTTAGTCAATCTTTTAATCGTTTCACCCGCTGCCCTAACACTCAGAAAATCATCCTCATTTAACCAATTCTTTCGACTACCATAGTCAGGTCTTAGCTTTGATAAAGTAACTAAAGAATTATTGATGTTCTGTTGATTCTTAACGAGTTGAACTGCGCTTAAAGCATCTACTCGCATGGTTTCTAATTTGTCACCTGTCTTTCCTAAGTGATTCTCCAAGATAGAACAAGCACTTTGAAAATCAGGATCATTGAGTAAAGTTTCTATCGCTTGCTCTCGAAGATTTTTTATAGTCGGTAGCCAGTCCGCTCGACTTTTCTCCAGCGCCTTTTCTGCCGTTAATGGATCATCCAAAAGCGATCGCATGATCAATCGCATCGACGAATAGGGTACTTGCTCATAAAGATGAAGCGGAATTTGATCAAGTGCATCATCAAACGCTTCTGCCAACCATACTTTGCCATCCAAATCATCGAGGACTACAAAATCTGGAGGCACTTCCGCCGCATTTGGATGTTCTCGACAAATCCGGGCGGCTAATGCATGAAAGGTACTGATTTGAGCTGCTTCAAGTTCTGCAATAAACTCAGAATTCGATAACCGTTCCCGAATTGTTTGACGAATGCGCGATCGCAACTCAGTCGCTGCTTTTTCGGTAAAGGTCAGAGCAACTATCGAAAGGGGGGAGTAGCCTGACTCCAGATGGTACAGGTAACGCTCTGCCAGCATATGGGTCTTCCCTGTTCCCGCCCCTGCCGTCACCGCTACACTGCGGTCAGCACGTGCTGCTTCTCGTTGCTGATCAGTCAGACTCATGGGTATTTTCCTCGCGCAGTTTGCGGATTAAGCGGCTCCCCTTTCGGCACATCAGATCAAAAGCACAATATTGACAGGCAACCTGTTCTACATCAGGTTGCACAGGGAAATGGCCACGATTGAGGTGCGCTTTACACCGTTCGGCAACTCCTGCTAACTCTGCCTCGTCTAGGATCTTTTTCGATAACTTTTTCGCCTTCATCAGCGAGTAGTAGTACGCTGTAGCAACACCTTCTCCTGGGAAAAGGGCTTGGGCTGCAACCTGTTGATAAATGGGCAGTTGCAGATCGATACAGGCTTTGCCTGCGGCATTACTCACGCCTTTTGGAGGATTAGAACTGGTTTTGTAATCAATCAGGGCTAACCCTTGGGGGGTGCGATCGATGCGATCTACTCGCCCGGTTAACTTCAAGTCGTGCCAAGTTCCTTCAAATGTGGCTTCAAGCGCGATCGCTTCTGACTCATCTGGAAAGAAGTCGGGTTGGTTCAGAACCCGCCTCAATGTTTGTAAATGCTCTACTCGTTGAGCCGTCCACAATGGCAGAGAGGTTAACCGTAACTCATGCTCAACCTCTTCGAACTTAGCCTCTAGCAGTATGGGGTCTTGGAGTGAGCGTTGCGGGTGGGCCTGCAATTCTTTGAAGATTAACTCCAGCACTCGGTGATACAGGTTGCCTCGCCGACTGGGGCTAAGCTCGTTCTCGTCTTCCTGTGGTTCACCTAATTTCAGCACCTTATCGGCAAACCACTTAAACGGACACAGTCCTAGGTTGGTTAATTGGGACACGCTAAAAGTGCGATCGTGATAATCGAGCGGCACTCCCGTGATGCCGTCATACTCATCGGGAGGCTCACTACTTTCACGAAGAAGCTCAACAGTCCAGGTATGAAGGGCCTGCTGCAGAACTAGATCTTCAGTATCGTTTTCCCGTCGTAAGGCGATCTTTCGGAGTTCCTCGATGCTTGCGATCGGCATTTCGGGTGGCTTCGTTGCTTCTAAACCCAACTGAGCCAGATAGGGACTCGGTAGCTGCTCCTGACGCTTATTTAATTGGGCATAGGAGAAGACCACAGATTGAGTGGCAATTTGCAAGAGGTAATAAAACAGCAGTGATTCTCTCCGGACTGCCTCAGAAGCCAGTTCGAGTGGAATTCCCACTTGCCGCAGGGCTTTGCGTTCGTAAAAGTCCAACACGCAATCGTTTCGGACTGGAGCAGGTAAAACACCTTCTGCCATGCCAATGACAAATAGGTAGGGATAACGTGCTCCAATTACCGAAGTAGGACCATGTAACTCTACACCACCGCGACCGGGCTGAGCGGGTACTCCCACAATTGCTAATAGCTCTCGCAACTCTTGAGCAAACGCACTCCAGGTCAACTTTTCGTCCTCCGGCTTGGACAAATCCACCAGAGCCTGGTTCAATGCATTGAAGGCTAAGCTTTCCCGTGCCCATCGAGAACAGCGCCGTCGCGAATCAAACGTCTTCAGAATCGTTTGCAGCGTGGCAACCCACGTATCTCGACGGGCTTGATGACCGATCCTGAGAATGGATAAATCAAGATTCAGAGTGGTTTGACAAATCTCCTGCCAAGCTGCGAACCCTACCGGATGACGACTCCGGACAGTACTCCAGAACTCCGCATCTGGGTTGGTACAGAGTGGATGGCTCAGCAGTTTTGCCGTTGCCTCAAAGCAAAACCGTTGTTCGATGACCTCTAGCAACAAAGCAATCCAGGCCCCAAATCGAGTCGTATTCAGCGGAGTTAAATACAAAGCTCGCAACGGCACCCCATATTCCCAGGCAACTTCTAGCAGTTTAGGCCCGTAAGCCACTTCATTCCGGGCGACGATTGCAATATCCCTAGCAGAAACCCCGTCATGTAGTAACTCTTTAACCTGAGCGAGTGTGCCTCGAACTTCTGCCTCAATATTGTTGTAAGCATACGTTGAGGATTGTTCCAGCAATTTAGAACTGGTGAGAAACTGTTGTGCTGACAGTTCACCAACCGTTTGAGAGGGTGATTGAAACTCATCTACCTCCCAGTCTTGCTGCTGTAACCATGCGACTGCGGCTCGGTTTTCCTGGAAAACCTCTTCATCACCAAGAGGCAGGAAAAAGAGGCTACCCTCTGCGGCAATTGCATTGATGAATGCTAACTCGTCAGACCGAGGTTGAAAGTACCCATAAATCAGCGTTGAAATTTTGGGGGGCTTCAGCTCTACAGATCTCCATAGGGCTTCGGCTGAGTCAACCCAGTTCTGTTGTCGTAGAATCTGTTGGTAGCGATGTGTTACTTCAAGCAGTTGTCTTGCCCGATTAGAACAGGCTTCTAGCTGAATCTCAGCCAACAGAGCAGATTTGAGTAACGCTTGAACCGTAGGCATCCACGCTCGGGCAATGCCCTCTGGATCTTGAGGTCGCACAATTTGTTCGATTGCCTGACGAATCGCCCTTTGGGCATTGAGGGGAGAGGCGATCGCAATCCCTTCGGCTTGTAACAATTGGGTGGCAAGATCTTGAAGTGACTTAGTTGGAATCCGCTTTGCAGTTCGCTTATGGGAGCCTAAACTTCTCGCGGCAGCTCGGGTCGGAGTCAACACATTAAGCTGATTTTGCTCAGCCACTTCGTTTGCATAGAAATAGGGCTGAGCATCTAAGTAAAGCAGCCGCTTCATTCGTTACTCTGCAATTTCAATATTTTTCTTCGTACCCAAGTGTTCCCAGTACTTCTCCAGCTTTAACCAGGGGAAGCAGGATGGCTGCTAGTATTTTTACCGGAAATTCATGAAAAGTTTTATGCGAGGAATAAAGTTACCCGAAAATAGGCGCGGAAATCCCTGATAAGCTCTCCAAATCAGTGTCTTAGTTATTTTGACAAAATTCATCTATAGCAAGACTTTCAGTCGTTTTTCTCGCAATTTCTCGACAAGCTTAATGCCCTATTCCTGGCGAAGATGTTGGATGAAGTTTGAGTGAGTCAGCAGGAAATCTGCGATCGCCAATAGTTTTTGATAGCGATGGTGCAGGTGCTCTCCTCCCTGCACCATCGCTAAACCAGTGTTCAACAGTCGAAGTGGAACAGCAAAAAATTTGGCTTAGCTCGTGGTAACTCAACGTCTAGCGCGTCAAAAATGCTTCGGGGGGCAATGGTAGTAAGTCAAGAGGCTACCCGTTCAAGTGCAGTTAACCCTTGGAGACGCTCCTGATGTCTGCAAGTTTGCTAGACGATTATCATGCTTGGTCGGCGGGTTTCAAGATCGAACTGGTACATGGGCAATTGATTGTTGGAGATAGCCTCGTTCACAGCCGTCGATTGCTCAGCCAAATCATTCGAGGGTGGGGAGTAGAGGCGATCGCCTCCCTTGCCCCAGAACAGTTATGGTGGCAGGCGTTATCCCACACGTTGGGCACACCCATACCCACCAGCCCTGATGCTTCTGCAATGCAACGGTGGGCAGATGGAGTTGAGTATCAGCCCGAGAACCCGCCCTATCACGGCAGTTGGCAATTTTCCGGCTCGCAACTGCGACACGCCTTACGACTGGCGATGTTTAAGCTGGGAATGCGCTATGAAAAACTAGGACAGTCATTGGGCAATGGGTTTGTCCATCGCTTAGGCCAGCATGGGTTCATGCCCGATGTCTTGTTCTTCCGAGGTGAGCCACGCAATCGGCTGTATGAGTATTACCTGGATGGAGCAGCAGATATCGTTGTGGAGGTTATCCAACCGGGTTGTGAGGAGCACACCTACACCGTCAAAAAGCCAATCTATAAAGCAGCGGGCGTTCCAGAACTTTGGATTGTGAATACGGCTCAGGAGCAAATTGAGTTATGGCGGCCCGTTGAGGGAGCCTACCAGCGGCAAACAACCAATGCGGCAGGACGATATGCTGTTTCCAGCATTCCAGGCTTAACCTTCCTCCCGGATCAGGTTTGGCTAGCGAAAAAGGATGACTGGGACTACCCGCTTGCTGAGAACTGGTTTGACGTGGCAGCAGATGTGCCTCGACTCACACGGATACCTCGAGTGGGAGACGGGGTGGATTGGAGCAAAGCCCTAATGAAGTTTCCAGTGGCACTAGACCCGGTGGCGATCGCGTTTGACGACTATATCTACTGGTGCCCAGAGGCAAAGTTTGAGTTCCTCAATGGACGACCTGACATTGGTGGACGAGAAGGCATCAAGGGATTGGCAGGCATGCTCATGATGACCTTTGGGCTGACAGAGGTCGTCAAACTGGCTCACCCACGTGATTGGGTGGCGGCTCTACTGGCACAACGGATGAAAGCGGCTGACCCAAATCACAAAGCCGCTGCCTGGAAGTTGGCACGAGATACCGCAACATTTCTACGGGACCACTACTCAATCGAGCGCATTGTGGTGGCGGGCGATCTGGTGGCACCTGAGCCCTTAAACCTTTGGTCTGAGCTGGTGCTGTTTGTTTGGGGTTTGCCAGAGGTCGAGACACCCCGTTCCGCGTCAGCTCAAACCCGCTACACCAGCCCAGAGGCGATCGTACAGCAGTTGAGCGACCATCCTCGAATTCGCCTGGTGAATGCGAGTCAGGAGCTTACCTCTACCGAGTCAGCGCTTCTGAACGCAAGTTCTATTGAACTTTGATTCAGATAGCACCCAATTCGAGTAGTATGCTAACTCCACCAGCAGCTCCTAGCAATGCAGATTCTTCTACCAGGGCTTGCGCGCTTCGTCTAGACTCATAGGAACTGTGAATGGTTTTTGGGGGCTTAGCCTCCAGTAAAATCACCCACGTATAACTCATATCTCCGTCGAGCAGTGAAAAGAGCAGGTTAAAAGCAGCCACCATTATGCATTAGACTTTTGACATGACTTGGGGCTGATGTAAATTTTTATATAAAACTAAGCAATTCTGGTACAACTATCAGCATCTTACTGATCTATACGGGCTGACTAAGCCCTGTTAATATAGTACAAATGAACTAATTACCTGGCAAAACCTTCAATGCTGCTAGATTTTGCTAAAAACAGCATTCCCATTATTAGTCCTGCTGAGGAAATTGCTGCCTATGAAGCAATTTGGACTCATTATTCTACTTTTCCTAAGGTAGCTGACTTGTTTCGACGCTACGATCATGCCTTACCCTCCAAGGTGGCAGCAGAAGTAGGAATCTCAGTTGAGGAAATTACCAGGATCAAACACGAGGTTGCGTCGTTGCTGCCTTATCACAAGTTCTCGGCATTGTTTTATGAAGACTTCGAGTATCCTGAACGGCTAAAGGATGCCCGACATCCAGTAGAGGTGCTTTACTACCAAGGGGCATTGGACTTGCTCTCCTCAAGATCAATTGCTGTGGTAGGTGCGCGTAAAGCTTCAGAGAATGGTATCCGGCGTGCTAGAAAACTAGCACGGTTCTTAGTGGAACATGATTTTACTGTGATGTCAGGACTAGCAGAGGGCATTGATACCGCAGCACATACTGCTGCTCTGGAGTCCAAAGGAAGAACAATCGCAGTCATTGGTACCGCATTAAATGAGGTGTATCCACGTGCAAATCATGATCTTCAAAAGGCGATTGCTCGAAATTATTTATTGATTAGTCAAGTTCCTTTCTATTTGTACTCACAACAGGACTATCGCAGAAATCGCTTCTTCTTTCCAGAGCGTAACAAGACGATGTCTGCACTAAGTGAAGCGACAGTAATTGTAGAAGCGTCTGAAAGTAGTGGGTCTCTCACTCAAGCAGAGGCAGCTATCCAACAGCATCGAAAGCTGTTTATCCTTGATTCCTGTTTCCGGCAAGGTTTCGACTGGCCCGAGAAGTTTCTGGCAAAAGGGGCAATTCGCTTAGTAAATGGTTCGGAAATTCTTGATCATCTAACTCCCAATGACTGAACGCAGAGAGTACCGCTGGCGAAAAACTGATGAGTCTGATATTCTAGCCCATTGCCCAGATCACGAGCGGAGCTTTCTCTTCTATGCCCGTACTTACACTGCTGGTCAGGGCTACCAATATTCAGAAACGAATCAACTCATTCTTAACCTGAAGATTCGCCAGGATGATATTAAGCGAAATCCTCAACGGCTCCAGTACAAACAAAGAGCAATCCAACAGTTTGCCCAGGAAGTTTCAGCACTACTACGCGATCGGCTTGAGCCCAAGTTGTCACTGATTCTAGTGCCAATGCCACCATCCAAAGAGCGCTCTGAGCCTGAATACGATGATCGTGTTGAGCAGGTTGTCAAAGCAGTAGCAGAAAGCATCGAAGGCGTCAGATGGATGCCTTTAATTTATACGGCTAAAAGTATGGAGAGCTACCATTTGCGCTCCGATGGAAGAAACCCCAATGACATTTATTTAGCGATGCAGCTTGATGAAGCGATCGCTTTGCACTGTAAGTCCAACGATATCATTGCTCTAGTTGATGATGTATTGACCAGTGGTGCTCACTTCACGGCTGCTCGTAACCGCGTTCATGAAAGGCTTCCTGACGCACTGGTAATTGGTATTTTCTGGGCAAAGGCGGTCTCCTACGGGCTCTCTTCAGAGGTTTGAATCTTCTGATGCACAACCCAATCATCTAATAGAGGTCTTCAAGAATAAGAAAAGCGGACAGGTTGAACTGCTCAAGCTCTGTTTTTAGGCATACTGCACCCGTAAACGAACTAAACCGCACACACAAGCAATCACCATCTCGTACATCCCTGAACGCATCCGAAACTCCTCCTTAGCCACTCGGAAGATCTTAATCACTCAAATCACATGCTCCACAAACACGCGCTTCTGACTGACTTGGCGATTGAACTCCTTCTGCGCCTGCGTTAATTTCCCCTTTGGGGGAGTCTTGTGCGGGGTCGTGGTACGGTCACGACCGACATACGCTCTATCACCCAATGAACGACAACTCCTCTGGCAATTCCTGCTGGGTCTGTTCCAACAACTTGCTGTCACTGCGTGGTTCCTTTTCTCCCAATACCACATCCACTAAATCAACTCCTCTGGACAACGTGATCGCCTGGTTCTTGCGTGTGTGTTCCTTCTGTTTGCCCGAATAGTACGCTTCCTGCACGTTGTCATCCTTGGGGCGTGGAATTGGTTGTTCCCACGTATCAACCAGCAGCGCTCCCTCAGGTAACTCCGCCAACCACTGCTCTAGCTCTGCCCGTTCCAGACTCGGACACTCCGTTTGCCACTGTTCGAGCAGACTCGCCGGCAACTGCGCTTGGATGTGGGGCAGCATCTCGTAGATGTAGTTCCACACGGTTGATTCGGCACACTCGAGTGTTTCAGCAATCGCCTGCATCGTCCAGTGCTGCCGCAGGTACAGCAGCGTTACGAGCAACCGACACAGCAGTTGGGCATCCTTCTTGCGTCCCCCTCCCACTTGCCGTTTACGTCCGGGGCGTTGCGCCTGCTGTAAGCGTTTCTGGCGATCGAGTTCGGCTATCCGCTGCCACAACTCCCACAGGGCCTCACGGTCTAACCCGAGCATCCGTTTCCCCTGTTGTGGTCGTTGCTCAATCAGCTGCAGGAGTCGATTGAAGAAGGCTTGCTTCATGTTTCACTTCAGCCGCTCAACATCCTCCATTCTCCGATCGCCTCACTTATTTTTGAAGAGGTCTAATGGTTCTTGTGGCTTTACCTAGCATTCTAGTGCTGAATACTGCCTTCTATTTTCCCTAATCCAAAGATGAAATATCTTGCCTCATTAACCAGGAATGCAGCATGGCGAGCGCGAGCGCCAGGAGCAAAATCAACATAGGAATACTTTCTAAGCCTATCCGATTCGCAACCCAGCCAATCGTTGTGGGAATAATCGCCGATCCTAAACTGGCAACACTCGTGACAAATCCGATCGCCGCAGGTACAACCATCGCTGGAACTCGTTGAGGCATCAGCCAGATCGTGGTGGGAAAAATTGCGGCGATTGCGAACCCAATTATCGGCAAGCTTAACCACTGTCCTGGCAGGAGCCACCAGGTCAATAATCCAACTGCAAGCAGAGCCAACGACGCTGTAACCAGCCGAACGGCTCCCCAACGGTTCACCAAAATGCCCAGCAGCATCCGCCCAATCGTAAATCCCAACCACATAGCACTGATACTGTATCCGGCAATGGAAGGTGAAATGCCGCGATTGACCTGTTGAACGGTGTATGCCCAGTTTCCCAAGGAAGCTTCTGTCCCCACAGCAACTAGTAGAAACAACCCTGAAATCAAAACGGCGGGTGTTTTGAGCGCAAAGCGGAGATTGGCAAGGGCGTGAGAATTTGATGTCGCGGTTCGCCGCATCATAGGTGGATAACGAATGACAATCACCCATCCAACACCAATCACAAGGAGTGCCACTAAACTGGCAATCACAAAATATACCTGCCGCCAATTGAGTCCAAATAGCAGCAAAGTCGTGGCGATCGCGGGTCCTAGCAATGCACCAATACCGTAAGTAGGGAGCCAGAAGTAAACGGTGTTATGTCAGAATTAGTGGGAAGCCCGTTTTAGTTCCCCTTTTCCAATGACTCGTCCTCGACTTCAAGCGATCTTGAGCGCAGAAGAAGACCACACTCTGCTGGAACTTAGAACAGCCACCAGCGTACCCCAACGCACAAAAGACCGTGCTGAGGTACTACGCCTGAGCCACCGAGGATGGACGACCCAGCAGATCGCCGAGTATTTTGAGTGGCGGGTGGAGACAGTGCGAGAAACGATTTACCGTTGGAGAGACCAAGGTCTGGGGGGATTGTGGGATGCACCTCGTCCGGGACGTCGTCCTAAGTGGCAGGAAGCCGATATTGCGCACTTAGAGCAATCGTTGCAGCAGGAGGCTCAAACCCACAACTCCAAGCAGTTAGTGCAGCAATTGCAGCAGGAACGATAAGTCAGCTTGAGTCCACGGCACTTGCGGCGGATTCTCAAAAAAAGGGCTACCGCTGGAAGCGCACCCGAGCGAGCCATCGAGGCTTACAGAACCCGGTCGAGAACCAACAGAAACAAGCAGACCTCAAATTGCTGCAGCAAGCAGCAAGGGAGGGGCACTTAAAGCTGAAGGATCTGGACGAATCCGGATTTGATTGCTGGAGTCCAGTCAGCTACAGTTGGTCTTTCGCTGGCACTCAAAAACGGCAAGAACAAACCCCAAGACATGGTAGACGGGTGAATATCATTGGCGTATGGGAACCCCATTGCAAGTTTGCTTATGGTTTGGTGGTGGGAAGTATCACCAGTGCCACTTACATTCGCTTTATGAATGCACAGGCTAAACAGGCGCAACGGTTATTGAAGCGAACAGGCAAAATGACCGTAATTGTCCAAGACGATGCTCCAATTCACACCAGCCAAGCTGTGCAGCAGCAGATTCGAGAGTGGCAGAAACAGGGATTGTATTTGTTTTATCTGCCCCGCTACAGTTCAGAACTGAATCCGATTGAAGGGGAGTGGCATCAAGTTAAAGCTCACCAAATTCGAGGCCGGATGTTCGAGGATGAGTATGAGTTAGCGATGGGAGTGATTGCAGGCTTACAATCACGAGGAGAACAAACAGGATGTCAGGTGAAACGCTTTAGGTTTAACTCCAAGAGAAGAAACAAGTTATCTTCTACATCCTCAACTTAACCACTTTTAATTCTGGCTACCCACTTAGAAGGCATGCAGTAGCCCAATCCATTTCGCATCTTGCTGGTCACTCACCATATAGACATTGATTCCGGCATCAATTAAACCAATGCCTAAACCCAATAGGGTTCCTACCGCAACCATGATGCCCCAAGCAGGCGCTAAACCATAGGTAGCGAGCGCCGTTGTGAGGGTAATAGCAGCAATCAACAGCATCGGTGCTAATCCTAGTCGGCTGCTAATCAGGCTGCTGCTAAAGGCAGCAAGCACATACCCCGCAATCTGGCTGATAAACAAGAATGTAACCGTTGCAGAGGTCAAATTAAACGTATCCAGGATGGAGGGCAGTATCACCCCCAAACCACTTTCGGCAAAACCAATGGTAATGAAGGCGTAGAAGGCGATCGCAATCCCAATTGAGGCAGGAGCATGGGAGCGTGCGGACGGGCGTTGGTAAGGTTTCATTGCGAATCAATCGAGTTGTGTTGCTACGTTAAACAAGGTTATTCCTTACCACTGCGGTAGAACAGAAAGAAGTAGAGCCATCATGACTAAAACCAAAGTATTTTGCAAAAGGTTCAAAGAGTTGCAGGCTTCGTCAGGAATCCCCAAAGATTCCTGGCGAGAGCTGGGCATAAAATATTTTTGACACTTACAGATGAACTCAAAATATTTTGAGGATTTGATGGCTGCTCGCAGTGAAGTAGGCAGTTGCACTGACTGAAGTTCTGGGCACAATTTGGGTGCCAAAGATGCCGTGTTCCCAGAACTGGTGGATGGCTCGCTCTATCCTGAGGGCAGCCGATTCTCTCTATATGCGTATTGATTGAGCCAGTGACGCTGATCGCGCGATCGCCGGAAGGGGCTGAAAAAACCTACAACCGCTTTCATAATCCTAATGAAGCAGCAGACGATATTCAGAAATTGCCAGAGCACATAGTTAAACCATCAACGCCACGCCGCAGAGGTTGCCCACAGCTTGCATCATAAAAAAGGCCAAAGGGCGGAAGAGAAATCACCCAAAAGCAAAAAGCCACTGGAGACGACCCACAGGACGAGCAACTTAGCCTGTTCTAGCCCAGTTGAACGTTGATACAATTGTGGCAATGCTCAAACCAAAGAATATTTGCAACTCCTGCAATATTGCGATTTGCAGCCCCAGGAGGTTTCCATGACAGCCCGCTTTTTAGAAACACCTGTTAGTTTTGACCAATTTATTGAGTGGCTCCCAGAATCATCAGAACATCGCTACGAACTCCATTGGGGGGTCATTGTTAAAATGCCAAAACCGAGAGGAAAACACTCACAGATCGCTGGATATATTGCCCTCAAAGTAGGTATTGAAATCGAGCGATTGGCACAACCCTACTTCATTCCCAAAGAATGCATTGTGCGGTCGCTGGATAAAGAATCAGGCTATGAACCGGATGTCATTATCCTGGATGCACCAGCCCTTATTGATGAACCTCAGTGGGAAAGCAGATCAATTTTGACATTAGGGAAATCGATCAAAGTCATCGTAGAGGTCATTTCGACCAATTGGCGTGACGATTACTTCACTAAGCTAGGGGAGTACGAAGCCCTCGAAATTCCAGAGCTTTGGCTGGTGGATTATGCTGCCTTTGGTGGACGACGCTACATTGGCTCTCCCAAGCAACCCACCTTTACGATTGGCCGTTTGGTGGATGGAGAGTATGAGTTACAACAGTTTCGCTCGGGCGATCGCATCCTCTCCCCCACATTTCCAGAATTGAAGCTGACCGTTGATCAGGTATTTGCCGCAGGGAGCTAGCAGATGTTTGAGCACCATCAACAGGGTATAGCTTGAGAGACTTCCACTAGCTTCATCCGTGGGAATCGCTCAAGCTATGCCATTCATCTAAAGCTAAGGACACCAAGCTTGAGAGACTTGAAAGAGGTCGAGCTCCTCCCGTTAGTTGGGTGTAAGCCTTGGAGTATTCGCCGATATTGCAGCTGTAGCTATAGCGGTTGCCTTTACCCAGGTAGAAATAGAGCTGGATATCTTTTGGCTGATCGCACCACGTGTTGATTGAAATCTCAACCCAAGCCAACCCTTTCACGGGCTGTCGAAGATACGTGTTGGCGGGTCCCCCTTTTTGTTTTTTAGGGTAAGGCAAGCGCAGACGCAATCTAGGATATTGGCTACGCGAGTTCAAGGGTCGAAACTCAGCACAAATCTTGGTCTTGTAAATGTCTCGCTCTCCTTTTTTTAACCCGTACTGAGTAGTTGTCGATCGCCCAATTTCAATCATGCGATCGCTGTAGGACAGGATTTTTTCTCGAATCGATAAGACAAACTGCACCTCAGCACTGGATAGATTCTCTAACAATCGCCGCAAAGAGCGAGGCGGCGGCAGCACAGCGGGTTGCTCAATTCCCATTGCATCTGCTGCTGAATTGAAGAGATGCTGATGAAACCTGTCAGGGATTGGGATGACTCGGGTGTCAAGACCCACCTGCTCAGTGAGATGAAACGTGAAGTTGCGACCAGAAGTTTGGATGGTAAAAATCATCAACTCAATCTTGAGCTGGCAGTACTCCTGGTCAATCAGGTTATGGGGGTGTAGGCTGGGAGCGATCGCAATGAGTCGAATCGGCAGTGCCTCATTGATCTGTTCTGCCATAGATTGTGTGGTCACAATCGCGTGATAGTAGCGAGTCAACTGCTGGACGACATAGCGATCCTCCGCATTTTTCAGCTCGATGATTGCAAGCTGTCCCTGCTCATCAACCGCAAGAATATCGCAGACTTGCCCCTCCACCCAGTACTGCCGTTTAAGAGGCGTCAGTCCAAGAAGAGAAGGCAGAACACTCCAAACGAAGTTTTCTAATGTGAGTTCGCTCTCAAACTGCCAGCCACTGCTCATCTGGCTTGAATCATCCATCTATCAGCAAAAGGTCATTCTGAGCCATGACACGAAACCCGCTTCTACCCTCGGGTTAGTATAGCTTCGGTCTTGTCCTGTTGAATGCAACAGTTGGGAGGCAGCTTTTTTTCCAGAGATACGGTCAAATCTGGTGTATGAAGAAGAATCAAGCAGCGTCCTGGCTAAGTTCTGAATTGGGTTGTTGATCTGCACGAACGCCATCTTCGAACTCTACGCCTTCAATTACCCACCCTAATCGCTTAAACCCTCGAAGGTGGAAGATATAAGTAATGTTACTCATGTGTGAGCGGTTGCTTCCTACCGATGGACATTCTCCAAATTAGGCCCAAAGCCATATCTCCCTGCCATTAGCTCATAGCCATCCCCATCCGTTGATCGTAGCCAAGCATATTTTTGATCGCCTTGATCGGGAACGCTCACGGCCATGTCCGGCAATCCAATGGGAGGAGGAGAGGAGGCAGAGCTATCCTCTTCTGGAGATCCATGTCCCACAAAAGTAATCACAATGGTTTCTCCAGGTTCTAGAGTTCTCTGGCTTTGATTGCGTAGAACCTCTAAGATTTTCATAGTTAGCGTACATTGAGGTCCCAAATAGTCAACATTCATCACTTCTCCCTTAATCAGAACAGGGCTAAGTCTTTGACGTTGACCATAGGCCCAATCCGGTAATGCCATAGTGTTACTGATTTCCTCAGCTAAAGGGGAATACGGAAGATAGGCAAGCGCTCAATAGCATCATATCCATTACCAAAACTGCAAAGATCGCTTCCAGAAATAGCATAAATCAGCCACACTTTTCGATGTTTCTGATTAAATGAATAGAGATCTATCTATAAACGGATCGGCTTATGAGGGGAACGAAATAATCCCTTAGGCCGCTGACAATATGGTGAGCATCCCACTTTTGCAAATTCATCGCTCACCCTACGAGAGGGAATCTACATCCCCCAGTTTCTTCTCTCTTTTTGGGAAAAGGGGAGCCAAGGAAGAAGGGGAGCGGGATTCAACATCTCTCTCCTATCTTGGAGAGGGCTTTAGGGTGAGGGATGACGCAAGTGGGACGCTCCCGACAATGTACCTCATCAAATTGAGTTAAATTGCACAGAAAAGAAGGGTTTAGCTTAGGCCCAGGACACGACTCCCCGAACATTAAACAGTTGACCCCAAGTCGCTTCAAAGACCCCAGCATAAGATGGATTACCAGGTCCCCAAGGATTGGCAAGGGTAAATCGTTGGGTGCTGGAGTTGTAGCCTATGATCGCAAAGGCATGACTACTCACCAAATTCCGCTTGCCCGAACTGTCATAGGTGTCGCCAAAACTTCCTAACCACAAGGAGCGACCTGCATTAACGGCGGCGATCGCCGTATTGAGATAACTATTCCAAGTGGTGAGGCTATTGTTGAAGGAAGAAAAGGTTGTGATGGGCCGGTTAGAAATATGGCGCAGAGCCTCTCCCATTCCCCCTTCAGTGTGCCGATAGCTATTGGCAGTGGTAGGGCGGCCAAACTGTCCAATCTCATTCGCTTGGGCATAGGCTTTTTCGGCCAACGCCACCCACATTTCCCCACCTAAGGAACGCGTGGCATTACCCGCTAGGGCAAGCCTTCCTTCTACTACAGGAACTGCACGGTTTACAGTTACCCAAACCTCATTGCCCGAACTGCCATAGAAACGTACCCCATAGGTTCCGTCTGCATTGCCAAGGAACATAGTTTGGATAAACTGACTTTGGTTATTGGCCAAAGTAGACGCTGCCGCGTGGAAATAACAGTTTCCAGCCTGACCTTGATTAACATCACTAAAGCTGATGCCATTGACAAACAAACTTCCTGTCATTTGCCCATAGCTAAACGTTATGCTACCAGTACCAGCGGCGGAATCTCCCCCCACAAAATTCGTTGGCAGATCCAACCCCCCAAACCATTTACCCACTAAGCGGTTGAGATGCTGTTGAGTAGACCCGGCAGTCAAGTTGCCCAGTGTTACTCGGGTGCTTCCTCCCCCTGTCCACCATTGATTGGCCGTATTCCCATTGACTACCGCATTAAAAATATACTGAATATAGGAGCGGGAATTAGCACTCAGGTAGGAGCTTAAATTGCCTGAAATTCGCCTTAAATCTGCAATTTCCGTGGCTGTAACCCCATTCGTTGCCGTACTCCGGAGCAAGGATGAGAGTTCTTGGTGGGTAAATAAGTTGTCACCAAGAGCCGTATTCACCAACGTCCGAATAGACGCATCTTGGAGTCCCGGAATCCGGTCTGAGGGTGTCATAGGAGTATCATCTGTACCTGTAGGAGTTAAACCTCCAAACTCTCGCCACCCACTCCAAGATGTTGCTAACGGATCTAACGAATGTCGGCTATAGATTCTCTGATCTAGTCCTTGATGAGATTGAATTAACCTACCGTTAAAAACGGCTAGATAGGGAGCACTAGGGGTAGCGCCTCCATCGTTGTCCCAGCTACTCCATTGAGTTGCTAGAGAATCGGTGGAGTAACGAGTGTAAATGTTGTCGTCTGTCCCTCGAATAGACATGAAGAGACGATTATTGAAGACTTCTAGCGTTGGGGCACTAGTGGTTGTCCCTCCAAACTGCCGCCAACCGCTCCAGTTCGTGGCTAACGCATCTGTCGAGTAACGGAGATAAATTTGATTATCTGTCCCTCGGTGAGCTTGATAAAGCCTGCCATTAAAAACTTGCAAATCAGGAGCGCTAAGGGTAGCACCTCCATCGTTGTCCCAAGCACTCCACTGAGTTGCTAGAGAATCGGTGGAGTAACGAGTGTAAATGTTGTCGTCTGTTCCTCGAATAGACATGAAGAGACGATTATTGAAGACTTCTAGCGTTGGGGCACTAGTGGTTGTCCCTCCAAACTGCCGCCAACCGCTCCAGTTCGTGGCTAACGCATCTGTCGAGTAACGGAGATAAA
>NZ_JBNXVR010000007.1:0-206995 GCF_050565595.1 Leptolyngbya sp. AN02str
GTTTTTTTCTAGAGGTGTGGTTTTTGGTTGTGGAAGGGGTGCATCGCACCCATTCCACAACCAATAACCACACATGTGAAACACGACCCCCGATTCTCTCAAATTGTAATTCGTTGGATTTTGCGAAACAGTCGCTAAACCCGCATTTCATCCTATGCACTGCGCCACAATCTTCTCTTTGATCTGAATCAAGGGTTGGCGATCGCACCCATTTAGTCTATTCTTAGATCTTGGAGCGAATCGAATCAGTCCCTCTTTGCGATTTTGACTCCCCATTGCGCGCGGATGTGGCGGAATTGGTATACGCGCACGTTTGAGGGGCGTGTGGCTTTGCCTTGCGAGTTCGAGTCTCGCCATCCGCATTGGCTCGTTCAACTCAGTCTCCTAGTTTGAGCAGGTTTCTACTGTAAGAGCCTGCTCAAATTATGCTGGCCTGCGATTTCTCATTGGCCTACATCGCAGTCGCGACATTGAGATGGGTGATCGGCGCTTTTTGCCCAGGGCGATGGCGATCGCTCCAAAAAAACTGGCTAGCTTGTTGAGCTAGCCAGGATAACCACCAAAAGCAATTTGAAAAGAATCGACGCAGGAGCCAACGGTGATACACCGTGGCTAAACCTAAGATGCAGGCTGTTGGGTTTGCACTTGTAAGAAGGTCATCATTTGCTCCATGCCTCGCTGAATACGGCGAGTCACAGTCATGGGGCTAACGCCAATCCGCTCGGCAACCTCTTTGCGCGACATATCGCTGAAGAACACAAATTCGATAGCGGCACGAGTTTTGTCTTCCAGTTGGCTCATGGCTCGCTGCAACTGTTGGCGATCTTCTTCCAGCCGTTGCAAGGCTTGATAGTGGGTATCAGGCAAGGTCTCACCCAAGGTGATTGAAGAGTCAACTTGCTGTACCGTTGCATCCAAGCTGAGAAGCATCCGATTTTTGACCGCCATCCGAATCTCACGCCATTCGTAAACCGAAATCCCCAAGCGCTCGGCGACTTCATCGTCTGTCGGTTGATGGCCCAGTTCTTTCACCATCTCTGTTCGAACTCGTTGCCCCTCTTTTTGAAGATCTTGCCAACGGCGGGGTACTTTAAGAGCACTGCCGCGATCGCGCAAGAAGTGCAGCATCTCACCACGAATGTAGGGCACGGCAAAAGAGCTAAACGCACATCCCTGGCTAGGGTTGAACCGTTCAATTGCTCGGATCAAGCCAAGGTAGCCAATCTGCTCAAGATCTTCGTAGGGCTCAGCACATTGATGGCTAACGCGGTGAGCAATCTTACGAACCAAACCTGCATTCAATTTCACTAGTTGATTGCGAATACCAACGGTGGGGTTTTGTTGGTATGCCATTAACAGTTCCATGCTGCGAGACCGGAGAGAGGATTGTGTAGCCGTCATCTGGGGATACCTGTGCGTCAGATTTAGGCTTATTGTCGGCAGAGATGAGGGGTCATACCATCGTTGATCTACGGGAATGCGTGGGTGTGCCCTTTAGAGTTTCCGCAGAAACACGGACTCTACCTTTGGGCATAGAAAAGGTGGCCGTTTGATTTGTTGCATTCACTACAAAATGCAGGGAGCTTAAGCATACCGACTCAACCGCGATGGTGCTTTCACTTCTGGTGTAGGCTGAAAAGGAGAGCACAATTGCATGATTAAGCGATATGAACGAGACCGCGTTTCCAGTTGTTTATCTAAGCCTTTTGGTAGGGTTGCTCGTGCTTGTGGCAGTCTTCCTGATTCGGCAAGTGCTGAAGACTCGTCGAGTAGAAACACGGCTTAATAATTTGCAAGCCAAGTTGAGCAAAGAAAAGGGAACAGCACAGGAATATTACGAACTCGGCAGTATTTTGCTGGATAAGCGCTTATATTCCCAAGCGATCGCCCAGTTTCAAAAAGCCCTCAAGTCCAAAGATTTGACTGGTGATGAAAATGTTGCGATTCTTTACAATGCGATCGGTTATGCCTACTCCGCCCAAGAGCAATACGACCTGGCAATTCGGCAATACAAAGAAGCCTTAGAAAAGCAGCCCGGCTATGTTACCGCGCTGAACAATATTGGTTTTGCCTACGAGAAAAAGCAGCTAATCGCCCAGGCCGTCGAAGCCTACGAGCAAGCACTAAAATTAGAGCCGAAAAACTCTACAGCTAAGCGCCGTTCAGATTCCTTGCGCAAGCGTCTCGTTCCAACCACCTAGACACCACCGAACCATTAGTTGGCAAAATAAAATTCTTCTAAATCAACAATGCGTTGCTCACAACTTCGAGCGATTTAGCCGAAACGCTTGTTTCAAATTCAGTCCAAATGTTTCCGGTGTCAAAACGCTGACGGCGATTTAATTAATGTTAAGCTAAGCGAAGAGTTTAGACATAAATACAGACAGCGTCTTCAATCCAATTCAAGATGCTGTCTGTATCTGTAAGTACCTCGACGCTATTAAAACCGAGACCTTAGAACTCTATGCCACCCGCACTGCGGGTGGCATAGAGTTCTAAGGTCTCATGATTAATAATGGCTGCTCTAACGCTCCTAAGTAAAGCAGAACTTTACCTTTGTTTAGGGGCACGGATTCTTGGACAAGCTGCCTCAAAATACATCGCTTTACCACTTATTGAACCGCATGAGACGAGGAGAGTTTTGAGGGTGATTCGGCTACATTTGGGGTCGATTTTGTAACGAGTGGAACCGAGAAAGTTTGCGGAGTTTGGATGACGAAAACAGCACAATTGGCATGGTGTAATACATAATTGCTGACGCTGCCCAAGACTGCTTCTGCCAGTCCTTTTCTTCCCCGTCGTCCAACAACAATTAGGTCTGCTCCCCAATGTTGAGCCGCTTGGCAAATTCCCAGACCCGGTTCTTGATGGCGGCAGAGCCATTGGGCCGCAATGCCATGCTCATGCGCTTGCTGAACATAATGCTGAAACATGTCCTGAAGTTGCTGGGTATGCTGCTCCAAATAAATTTGTTGAGATTGGTAGGCTTGGCTAATCATGTGGGACGACAGACCTAGTTCGCCGGGAAGCAGCATGGGACCTGTGGTCATGTCTTGCGTGAGGCAATGAAAGAGCATGAGCTCTGCTTGGTATTTAACCGCTAAGTCCAGAGCTTGCTCAAAGACACTTTGCCCTAATAAAGAATGGTCAATCGCAACAAGAATTTTGGAAATGGCCATTGCATACTCCTGCCTGCCCGGCACAATGCTAAGTCAGCGAGTTGAGAGCAAGACATGTGTGAAGGAGATTCCACATGCTCTCCTTTCACGCTACTGCACTAAGGAGCGATCGCCACATTCTTGCAACAGTCGCTCATATTTCTCTAAAGAACTTTGTTTGCGACACTCCGGGCAAGACAAACATAACGATTGTGAGGACTATCCTTGGGTTGCTTACATCAGCAATCGTTCGAGTTCATCAATATTGGGGATCGTAAGAATGTCACGATCGCGCACGATTAAATTTTTGCGCTCCAGCTTGCTAAGGACGCGGGTTACCGTTTCGCGGGCGAGACCGCTGAGGCTGCTCAGCTCGCGATGGGGTAGGTTTGGAATCTCGATGCCACCCTGAGCTTTTTTGCCCTGCCCGTCGGCTAAAAACAAGAGAATATCAGCAACACGCGATACACTATCTGACTCGCGCAATCGTAGGCGTCGGTTTACCTGGCGCAGGCGACGTGCCATGAGCTGAGCTAGCTTAATGCCCGCTTGAGGCTCAGTTCGCAGCAATTTGACAAAATCCTGGGCTGGCATATTGCCAATCATGGTAGGAACGAGCGTGATCACATCGGTTGAGCGTGGCACTTCATCAAGAGGTGCCATCTCTCCAAACAGCTCACCCTTGCCAATAATGTTGAGTGTGACTTCTTTGCCGTCCAGGTTGTAGGTGCGAATCTTGACCCACCCCTCCAAGATGAAATAGACCGAACTCCCCCAGTCGTTTTCAAGCAAGAGTACTTGATTCGGAGGATGACTGCGAATCACAACTTGAGTAATCGCACTTTCCACAGCTTCAGCAGGCAACCCCTCAAAGAAAGGGGCAGATCGGATCAACGAAGCATCTCTTGTGTCGCGGAGGCTAAACCGATCTTGCATGGAGGGCGTCATAATCCAACAGTTTGGGGGCAGCCTTAGAGAATGCTAAAGATTGCACTCCCAAGGTTTTCCCAAGTCTAGATGCAATCTTAAACTATTTGCGTCGCTGCGTACCGCTTTAGGGTTGAGTTCTTTGGCTATGAGGTGTAAGCACTGCCAAGTGGTTGCTCAGTTCATGGAGAATTTCGTGAAGAAATATGGAGCGTGTGGCGAGCCCAGCTTGCATCAAGACGCAGCTGTCGTTTTTTTGGCTAAGCACAGTTTACCTGCAGAGCAGGTTTGGACCTATCAAACCACTAGGCTGTTGAACGTCTGGTTGGGTTTCACATGTCTAGAACATTCCCGAACGTTTGTGCGAATTGAAGTGTACTGATGGGTCTCAATTGAACCAAAATTAGAGAATGGTGGAATGAAGTTTAAGCTGATTTTTATCCTAAAAGGAGGCTGAAAAGCTGAGAATTTTTAATGCTGAGATTATCTTCATCTAAGCTTTATGACTGAAGGTGAAAATTAAATATATTGGATCGCGATCGCACAACAATTCATGCTCTATAGAGCTGGCTAATCTAAATCGCATGGGTGAACTAATACGTCGCTTTGTAAACTTCAATAACTAATTGTCGAAATTAATAAATTAAATTCGTTTTCATAGAGAAGGGAGAAGGGCGATCGCCCTTCTCCCTTCTCTATGAAGAAACTCTGTATCTCTCTGTCAGCTTGGATTTCGATAATTCTCCTCAGACTGATACTGCTTTGTCCAACAGCGCTCAAGATAATCCATTCGATAGCAATACCAGAATCTTTGAGGGCTCCAGATCATGGGCGATCGCGGATCAAAAAGACGCTGATTCAAAAACTTCCAAACGGGCATAAGAACGGGTTTGTGAGTAAAGTTCATAGGAGAATGTGAGGTGCAATAGAAGCGTCAATGGAGCGATAGGTTCGAGCGTTAGAACTTGATTGATTCTGATCGGCAATGATGCTGGACAGAACAATATATTAGTACTTCGCCCATTTCTTTAGATGAATTAAATTAATGCTGTGTCGGTTGTAGTCCAATTCAGCTCATCCAAGATCATCTTTCCCACTCCGCCACCAAATCTCGCACTTCCATTCAAGAAATTGTCATCAAATACACATCAAAAAAGGGAGTGCGATCGCACTCCCTTTTTTGACTACAAGTCTTGAACTGTATAAGTGGAGCTGAGGAGAGTCGAACTCCTGTCCGCCTTGGGTATTAGTATCCCATTCATTCACAGGTTTAGCTTCTCTTACCCTCGAAGCGGGAACCGACACTTATCCCTGTCGGTGGGATTCTTTAGTAAAGTCTTAACTAGCAGCTGACTAAAGGCAGGCTACTAGAGCATCCGTTGGGGTTAAGTCTGTAGCCCTTAACGGAGTCAAACTACAGACGCTCGAACCTAAGAGAGGTTTTTTTAGGCGGCAGCAACAGCTACGCGCTTACGAGCAAAAGGAACGATGTTGTTCGCAGTTACGTTTTGTTTGAGCCATTGATTTACGAGAGTTAGCCCGCTCTCGACCTGCATCACAAGATAGTGTTCGCCAAAACGTCGAAACCGGTACAGCCCCGCGTTTAGGTTATGAACTCATTATAGTCAATCTCAGAGAGATATGGAGCAGGACTTTGGGGGGCAGCGTTACCAAGCTACTCTCTCGGCGGTGATAGAGTTGTAGCCCAACGATCGCTTGACCGACGCTTGACCGAGTCCATAGCTTACCTGTGAACGAGGGAGTGGGTGAACGCTTGCCTTGTTTAGTTGGCTCCACTGTAGCCAGTGCCGCGCTGGAAGAGCACGTCATCATCCACAACAGTTACCACGGCAACCGGCACATCGGTATAGGCTCCCAAATGGCTAAAGCCGATGATAGACAACGAGAGCGATCGCTCCAGGTTGTTCGTCGTATTGCCCAACAGCGTCAGCGGTACCCAGGCCGTCGTTTGCCCCGCCGCAAACCCAACCGTCACTAACTGGCCCACATAGTCCACCCCGGCGATCGCCGTGCCCCCCGTCAACCGCACCTGCACCGCACTGGCAAACGCCACATTGCCCGTCCGCACCACCGGAATCAGCACCGTGTTTTGCTGATTGCCCTCCGGCACCCGGAAGCTGGATGCCCCAAAGTTGTAGGCCGTCATCGCATCATCATTCACAACCTGAGCTACCCGTCGCCATGCACTGGGGTTGATAGCGCCATTCACCGGATTGGCTAACTGCACAAAGAAGGTCTCATTCCCCTCATAGCGAACATCCCCATTGACGGCCACCGTCACCGTCTGCTGAGTCATGCCAGGAGTAAAGGTCAGCCGGGTGGGTGCCACTCGGCGGTAGTCGCCATTGCCCACCGTCGCGGTGCCATCCACCGTGGCGTAGTTCACCGTCACCGCCTGGTCGCTGGCATGGGAGAGTGAAACCCGGTAGCTCACCAACCGAGTTCCCGAATTGCCCTCCGCAACGGAATTTTGAATGGGAGTGAAGGAAATGATGGGGTCATTGGCTGCAATCGTCAGGTTGGCAGCCTTGGCAATTGGATTGAGCGCATAGCTGCCAGGCACCAGCGTAATGCGAATGGTTTCGCCCAGTTCACTCAGGGTATCGTTGATGGGGTTGATGACCACATCGACAAAGGATTGACCAGCGGCGATCGTGGCGACGCCAGAGAGGGGAGTATAGTCGATGCCGTTGGTGGCGGTTCCGCCGATGAGGTACTTGACGCTGAGGGGTTGCGAGAGATTGCCCGCGCGGCGAATGCGGAACTTGCCAGAGTTTGGAATGTGCTCGTTGACGATGCCATCAGGTACCCCCAGCGACACCACAGGAGCGTCAAGAATATTGACAGTAGCGGTATTCTGGGTGGCACCGACCGCGTATTGACCGTTTGCCAACCTCAACACTACCGATTCATTTCCTTCTGATACTGCATCCAGGATGGGATTGATGTTGATGTCTACGAAGGTTTGTCCGTTGGGAATGGTGACAGAGATGCGGTTCCCAGAAACTGTCACGTTATTGCTAAAGCGGTAGTCGCTGAGCGAGGCTGTGCCTGCTAGTGTCAGGTTAACGGTCAAGCTACCAACGGTTGTATCCCGTGTGATGCGGAAAGTGCCTCTGTTCCCTGGTATTTCGGTGGCGATCGCATCTGTAGCCACAATTTGCACCTGGGGTAAGGTGGCTTCGTACGCCCCAATATCAATGGTGCCGTACAAAATACGGGTAACCCCGCGCTGATCCACAACAGCACTCACTCCGGTGTTGTTGCCTGCGTTGATGGCTTGGCTGGTGGGCAACAGGGCATGGGTTTGGGTCGAGCCACCGTTGTTTGCTAGCGGAGCCAAATTGGGATTTACTGGAGCGGCGATCGTTCCGACAATGCTGCCGTTGACTCCATTGACTACGCCTGTGCTGCCATTGCTCCTGCCAACCAGGTTATTGCCTCCGTTAATGAACGCTCCTGCCAAATCGGGAGCAGCGGTATTGAGATTGGTCGCAACAATTGTATTTCTAAGGGTAACCGTCCCTTCAACAATCGAGATACCGCCACCAACGCCAGTCGTGGCTGTGTTGTTGGCGACTGTAACATTCGTTAGCGTGGTCTTGGGAACAACGGAACTCGTATTTTCTCTGTTGTAAACACCACCGCCATTTTCGGCACTGTTTCCGCTAATGGTGCTGTTGGTGATATTGGTTGTGGCAGCATTGCTGATGCCACCGCCACTTTTTGCGGTATTGCCGCTAACGGTACTGCGATTAAGGGTAAGCGTTCCGCTGAAGACGCTGATGCCACCGCCGACAATAGACGTATTGCCTGCAATCGTACTGTCTGTAACGGTCATGATTGAGACAATGCTCTCGTTTTGGAGACCACCTCCATCTTGTTCGCTGATGTTGTTGCGAATGATGCTGTTATTGACAGCGAGGATGCCATAATTGCTGACGCCGCCACCAAATAACGATGCGCGATTGTTGCGTATGGTTACATTGTTGAGGGTCAAGTTACCAGCGTTGTTGATGCCGCTACCAAATAAGCTGCGACCATTGGCAACGGTGAAGTCGTTGAAGTAAGCCCTGTTGCCAATGGTGACATCGAAAATTCGAGATGCGTTGTTACCGCTGATAATGAGACGATTTGCTCCAGTGCCATTGATGTAAAGGGTGCTGTTAATTTGCAACTGGCCGCTGGTGAGAGTAATGATGTCGGTTGTGGCGTCGGTAAAGGTTGCTCCCGCAAAGGTTATCGTGTCTGCCCCTGCGATCGCATTGGCGTTTAGGATTGCCTGTCGTAGTGAGCCTGTGCCGCTATCGTTGGTGTTGATAACAACAAAGCCATTTTGGGTAATGCTGATGGCGGCATTGGCATTGGTGCCAATTGTGTAACTGCTGTCGGTTGTCAGATTGAGCTGTAAAGTCTCGGTTGCTTCGGCAAAGCTCAAGGCTTCAGCGATCGCCCCCATGGATACGCTGACTGAAGTTTGCCCATTGGGAATGGTGACCGTTAGGCTGTTGCCCGAGATAGAAACGCTGCCCCCACTCAGGGTATAGTCTGTGGTGGAGGCTGTGCTGCTGCCATCAATCGTGAGGTTAATCGTGAGATCTCCACTGGTGTCGGCTCCGCGAGAGATCACAAAACTGTCAGTTGTACCTTCGGCGATCGCAGCGGTCGATGAGGTGATGGTAACTTCGGGAAGGGTGGGACTGGGCGATCGCAAACTGTCAATCCATGTCGTGTTGTCGCCGCCATTGCCAAGGCCGGGAGTAACGGTGCTGCTGTTGGCCGCGGATTGAGTCCAGTTTACGGCTGTTGCAACTCCTGCTGCACTGTTCCCTGTATAGTAAACAGCTTGGTTTGCGACGGGTCTTAACAAGCCTGTGAATGCGCCGCTATTGGTTTGATCCCAATCGTGAACAATGGCTGAAGCACTATTACTTAAGACTGGATTATCTGTGGCGGTGGCATTGGCAAAGCCCTGCCAGCCAACCCCTACGGTGAATAGGGTGGCGTTGCTATGCGGGGTAATGATTGTAAAGTTGTCATCTGCAAAATTTGTATCATCTGCTGGCAGAATAGTGTCGCGATCGCCGTCATTATAGATAACAATCAGTGTGCCTGCGGCCACAGAGGCCCATTCGTTCACGTTGGCAAAGGTGAAATATGGCGAGGCGGCATTCCCATCGATAAACGTCCATCCCCGCAGATCGGTTGTTTCGGTAACCAGCAATTCCACCCATTCTCTGAGGCCGCCGTTTCCATGCGACCACTCATTGATCACAACGCTGAGGGTATGGCGATAGGCTTCGGTTGCGGAAAGGGCCAAGGGGCTGTCTGCTGCGATCGCTCCAGTGGCAAACTCGAGCACCCAATCCCCGTTATGGGTGGCGCTGCCAGTCAAGTTTTCGGAAGCGGCAACATCGGCTCCGGTGAGTTGGCTGAGGGCTGCAACAAAGGACTTGCCCTGCTCCGTTGCCGCAACGTTGCATCCGTATAGCAGAATGTCGGCATCGTGAGTGAGAGCTTGGCTCCATTGCTGAAGCTGGGGGGCATAGCTGTCCAGGTTGCGGCCTGTTAGCCAATCCCGTCCCACTTGCAGCCCACCGTCTACTCCATGCGACACAATGTGGATGCTGCCAATACCCGACTGATTCTGTAGAGCCTGGGTAATTTGGGCGATCGCATCATGTTCGGGTGTCAGTACATAAACCTGAGTTCCAGCGGCAACTCCAGCGATCAAACTTTGGTAATGATCTACCCGAGAATCGATGAACAGCAGAGATGGAGCGGCTGAAACACGGAGGTTGTTTAAAGTAGGAACAGGGAGCAATGCAGATTGAGGTACGAGGCCATCGGTGGGAACGTTCTCAACCCCTCCAACCTGCCCAGATGAAGACATGGGAATAAAGCTCCGGATGATAGATAGTAAAAGGCTGGGATAGATTCAGCTCAATTGATTGAATTAAAGTGTTGCTGATCGGTTCTTGTCTCAAACCCGTAGGCCTACTGAAGTAACTCGAAAAATGCTGAGAAATTTCCGTAAAAATGCGGTGCAAGATCCGTCGGAACTCCGAAAAATCTAGCAGCCCCAGATTTGGCGAGAATTTAACCAGAGTCTCAACTTTAAAGATAGGATAATTATTTTTGATCAGAGCAATAAGGATGTAGATGCTCATGGCTTAAGGATGCTGTGAATTATCCATTTGCGACAGTTCGGATATGGTAGACAGAATCATCGGTATAACGCAGAGCGATCGCTTTTGGGAATGCGATTCTGATGCAGCCACCGAATTCTAGCTACTACTATCACCATCGCTATTATGAATTGATGAGTGCATCTAGCCGCATTCGAGTGATGTGGGCAATTTCGGATAAGGCCTGCTGAATTTCAGAGTTGACCGAATGGTTGAGCCGTTCTTGAAATGCTTGCAAGATGCTGTCTTTTGTATGGTTTCTCACCGCAACAATGAAGGGGAAACCAAATTTCTCTTTGTAGGCTTGATTGAGGTTTTGGAATAACAAAAATTCTTGGGGGGTTAATCGGTCTAATCCTGCCCCCGCTTGCTCTTGTACCGAAGCCTCTGCCATTTTGGCTTTGCTTCCCAAGTCGGGATGCGCTCGAATGAGGGCGATCTGGCCGGGTTGCCCCATCGCATAAACCACCTGCATCATGTGTTCATGCAGGTGGGCTACATCGTGATATGGACGAGCTTCCCAAGCTTTGTGTGCGATCGCAGGGGTTTCTTCAAATACATTCCCCAATGTTTCCACAAATTTATCTTGGCTCATCTGGTTAATGTCTTGAATGGAATATGACATCACAAATATACGTTTGAATAGGGTTTACTTTGATTTCAAGCTCAATCATGCAATGTGAGTTAGGCTGAGCGTTTGTATCTCTTCCTAGGTCTCCGGTGCAAATGGCCATAACATGTTGAACAGCCTGATTTGGGGCATTGCTTAATTCGGCTATGAAATTTGTTTTGAGAGACATGCTCCGTCTCTCAGAACAAATTTCATAGCTATAATCAGCAACGCCTGATTTAGCTGTCGATTTTAACCCTATGAATGATGTGGGGATATGTCAATCCATACACAATAAATTAAAAAAATGGCTGAGTTTCAACAGTTTGACGTTTGGGTACTGTTTGGCTTTTGGTTCTCTAGCAGACTCATCAGAGTCCACAAAAATTCTGGCTGTTGCAGATGAAACATCCACGACGAAAACGCCACTTGCTCAATCGGCAAAATGCGATCGCGTTGATCGTGCTTCTGCTGTGTCTAGGGCTAACGGGCTGGCTGTGGGCTCAGTCAGAATGGAACATCTTTTCTGCAGAAGGTTTAGAGCAAGCCATTCAAAGCTGGGGTTGGCACGGAGTCTTTGTTTACATTGCTGTTTTAACGCTATCGGTCGTTGTGAGCCCGCTTCCGAGTGCGCCTTTGGCTGTCGCGGCAGGCATGGTGTGGGGGCCTGTATTAGCGGGAATCTACAGCGTGATTGGTGGCTTTTTGGGCGGTTTGTTAGCATATTTTATTGGCTATACGTTGGGGCGTTCTGCCGTTCGTCGCCTAACGGGAAAGCTCATTTACTTTTCTAAGGATCGAGGAGAAGTTTATTTGGGATGGGTTATTTTTATGACTCGGCTACTTCCGGTTCTTTCTTTTGATTTGATTAGCTATGGAGCTGGGATGGCTGGCCTGTCATTGCCAATATACGTTATGGCAACGTTGTTTGGTATGATTCCATCTACGTTTTTGCTAACGTTTTTAGGATCAGTATTAACGATTAATTTTTATATTGCTGCGATTCTGTCAAGTCTATTCCTAGTAGTATTGGTTGGGTTGCCGTATGGAATTCATCGATATAACTGGTTTGGTATGCAGGACATTATTCATATTGAGTAATTTCTTTGAGTCATTTCTACATTTAGGCGATCGCAACAGGCGTAAACTCACTTGATATTTCTGATGTAGCAGCTGATTCTAAACCTGACGTGGAATTCAGTTGGGGTTGGGGAATGGACCGATGGTGTGATGGATAGGCCGCCAGAAAGTGGATTTTCTAAGTTGGCGGCCTGGTGCGATCGCCCGTTATGCGGTTGTGAGAGTGGGTTCGGGTTGCTGTACTGGCAGCTTGGCTGCTTTCCAGGCATTCCATGAGCCAGGAACATTCATGACCTGCTCGAATCCATGCTGTTGCAGCAGACTGGCAGCAATCGACGCGCGGTATCCGCTACCGCAGTAAGTTGCAATGATGTGATCTTTATCTAACTCATCTAAATGTTGAGTCAGATGAGGTACGTAAATGTGTTTTGCTCCAGGTACTTTGCCGTGTTGATATTCATCATCCCCACGTACATCAAGAACCGTAACATTGGCTTGATGTCGATATTCGTTGAGTTCATGTACCGTCCACTCGCCGGTGTGTTCTAGTGGTAAGCCTGCATTCTGCCAAGAGGTCATGCCATTGTGCAAATATCCAATCACGTTGTCATAACCAATGCGAAATAACTGCTGTGAAGCAAGCGTGACACCACGTTCACTTTCTAAGACCAGCAATATCTTGTGTTCAGGATCAATCATCCACCCAATCCAGTTGGGAAATTCGGGTCGCAGTGCGATATTGATGGCTCCGGGAATGTGACCGCCACCAAATGCAAGAATAGAACGAGCATCAATCACGATGGTGTTGTCTTCTTGCATGCGCTGCTGAAACTCTTGCGGCGAGAGCGGTGGCAAAATGGGTACATCTCCCTTAATCGGTGCGCCTTTGGCGTTGACTTTTTTGAGCCGAGCATAATGGCGCGGTGGCTCTGGCATTTCGCTCATAATCCACTCGACAAATTCGGCTTCGGATCGCTCTTTGAACGCTGGGCTAAAGATCCGTTCGTTGCCAATGGTGCTTTGGCGGCGATCGCCAATAGACTTACCACAGGATGACCCAGCACCGTGAGACGGGTAAACCTCGATGCGATCGCCCAAGGGAAGGAATTTGTGAAATAAAGACTGGTAGAGTGCTGCCGCGAGTTTGCGTTCTGTGCCGCCACCCATCAGATCTGGCCGACCAACATCCAGGTTAAACAGCGTGTCTCCGGTGAAAATGCCAAAGGACTCTTGCCCTTGCTTGGCGTCGGAGATCAGAAATGAGACATGTTCTGGCGTATGACCTGGGGTATGGAGTGCCCGCAGCGTTACGTTACCCAGATGCAACTCATCGCCCTCCGTTAACTGATGCAGCTCAAACTGGTAGTCATCACTTTTGCCTCCGTAAATGGGAGCACCCGTGCGCGCCTTTAGCTCGTGTGCACCTGAAACAAAATCCGCATGAATGTGAGTTTCCAGAATGTGGGTAATGCGAACGCCTAATTCGCGCGATCGCTGCAGGTAAACATCGACATCGCGGCGAGGATCGATGACGGCAACCACGCCAGCTTTGTCGTCTCCAACCAGGTACGATAAATGCGCTAATCCTTCTGAGTTAATTTGTTCTAAAACAAGAGCCATGGGTTTGCTCCTAAGCGATTTGCTCCTAAATTGTTCAACTGGCTTGGTGATGTTGCTTGATGTAGTGTTGAAAAAACTGCTTCATACGCGGGCTGGCATCGCAGTTGAATCCATGCTGCTGCCCCATCTCCATGGCTTGCTCGGCAGAGAGACCCTGGCGAGTTGCCACATGCATAAGCGCGATCGCCCCCGAACGCAGGCCACTCTTGCAGTGGATCAGCACGGGTTTGGGAAGTTGGTCAATCGACTGCAGCACCTGATCCGCCAGCTCCTCGGTGATGCGGTCGGGGCTGACCGGAATGTTGGCGTACTCCAGCCCAGTGGCTTGGGCCTGTGCTGGCTCTCCATGCCAAAATCCATCTTCCTGAGGCGATCGCAGGTTTAGGACCGATTGAATGCCTTGATGTGCGCCCTGCTGCAACTGTTCGGTTGTGGGTTGGCCCATTGCAACCGTCATTTGCTCGGTGATTGGTTGAGTTCCTTCCATGCCGTATCCTGTGAACCACTTATTACTAAATTGCCATCTGGGAATATAATGGCATCTAACTTTGGGCAGGGTTTTGGGCAAAAGGCAGGGTGATGTTCTAGCCATGTACAACACAACCGATATCCCAGCAGAGGACAACACGTTTTGGGGAGATGCGGCGGAAGTTCTGCTGTTCAGACGATTCTGTTGTAAGGGGATGTTTCATTCGGTAATGCTCAATTCAAGGTCACGCTTAGGGTCATTCCGGTTTGGCGCAGGCGCTCAGCCAAAACATCGCCCAGGCCGGTCGCCGGGGTCAAGATGCCGCCCCGCGTTGGCCCACCGGGTAGCTCGTGGCTATGGAGGGCTAGGCTTAGGGCTGATTCGCACACAAACTTAACGGTTGCGCGATTGCCTGGATCGCCCTGGTCGCGGATGATGCCTCGTGCCTTGCGTCCATCGCTGCTGGTGCCCATCACTTCGCAAATAAACCACCCCTCGTTCATAGTTTGCTCGGATGGACCACTGCCGGGTTGGGGCAACAGGGGCTGCATGAGCGATCGCAGGGCGGGTTGCTGCAACATTCCCATAAATACCCCCAAACCGGCTGTTACGCCCGCTGCCTTGACCCAGGAAAACGGCTCATCCAGTTTGAAATACTCCTGATAGGTAAAGTTGGGGCCGTAGGGTTCTTGCCACTGCTCATACAGCGCGCTGCTGCGCCGCACAATGCGTGTGTTGACAGGCCCCATAAAGAAGGGAGCCGCCCAGGTGTTGAGGTCGGGGGCGAAGGTGGGAGATTGGGGATCGCGGTTGGCTTCCCATTGGGGAGAGGATTGTCCTTGAGTCCGAAACTCGGGCGGGTTCAGCAAAAAGGGATCGTTGAACTGATCGGTGTCAGTGGAGTCGTAAAGATTGACAGCAGATGCCAGAGTGCCGCCATTTAAACCGCCGTATGCCTGAAAATAGGCTTTCACATCTTGGCAATCAGTGCCCCAGTCTCGCTGCATAGTGCGCACAACCAAGTACGTACCCAAATCGGAAGGCACCGAGTCAAAGCCACAGCAGGGAATGATGCGGGTGCATGTGGCGGCGGCTTGGGCGTGGTAGCGATCGATCAGCGTTTTGACCCAGGGAATTTCTCCAGTAATGTCTACGTAGTGGGTGTTGTGGCGAACGCAGGCATCGACCAGGGTGTTGGCATACAGCGCAAAGGGGCCAGCGGTGGTGAGCATCACTCTGGTTTGGGCGGCGATCGCATCCACAGCAGCTTGATCGGCACTATCGGCAACGAGCACATCAACCCATACCCCAACCTTGGCTCGAACGGCCTCTAGCTTTTGGGGATTGCGTCCGGCGATCGCCCAGCGCAGGTTGGCGGGTGCATGGGTGGCGAAGTATTGCACCGTTTGCCTGCCGACAAAGCCGCTGGCACCGTACAGCACAACATCATAAGTTCGATCAACCATTGGCGAAATCGTCCTAAAGTTGGAGCATTCCCATTCACATTAACGTTAACTGGGTGATCCGTTTCTCTTCCACTTGAGAGATAAATTCTGGTTTGAGATGGCGAAAGGTGAGGTTGTATCGCGGTGTGGAAATGGGCACTGCTTTATGCAGCAGTTTGGTGTTCATCCGTATCACCATTCCATCGGTGAGGGTGTGTCGTTGTTCTCCCAATTCGTAATCGCGCTCGTAATACACGGCTTCGCCCAGGTTCACCATAACGGCGGTGCCTACAAAATGGCCGTGGTCTCGGTGCCAGTGAATGGTGGTGTCGCCGCCACACACCAGCAGGCTGTGCCATCCCGGTAGCAGGCGATCGCCCAAGGCTCGAATGCGATCGCCCGGATCAGCTGCTTGTACAAGCTTGGCGCGACCTTTGGCAATGGATTGCAGGTTGGAGGCAATGCCAAAACACTTGACCCGGCGATTTGGCGCATAGCGGCTGCGCAAAGCCGTTTCCGACAGGGGCACGTCCTCTACCCATTGCCACAGCTCAGCCAATGCCGATCCTTGAATGTGTCCTAAAATTTCCATCCCATAGACCCGATGCCGTTGAATGAGGTGCGATTTCAGCCCACCTACCCTTCTCTAAACAAGCTAGTTCTTTGCATGAGTGCATAAGCCTGACTTTGGGGCGAGTGATGTAAGTTTGCTCATGGCAGAATCGTGGCGATGATCATGGCTATGTCTATTCTCATGCCAATTTCCACGTTTTTGGAATTGGCTGGTGTGGCGTCTTGCCCTATCGCTTGCAGCAATGCTCATCAAGCGTTAAGTTCCATTCATGGCTGCGATCGCGATCGCAGTATAACCCTGTTGCGAGTAGGAGATGGAAGGAGCGATGGCAACTTACCTAGTAACCGGAGCGAATCGAGGCATTGGCTATGAGTATTGCCGCCAACTGCAAGCGCGAGGAGAAACCGTGATTGCAGTCTGTCGCCAAGCCTCGGATGAACTGAAGCAACTGGGGGTACAGGTACAGGAGGGCATTGATATTACATCGGATGCGTCGGTAGCAGAGTTGCGATCGCGCTTGGGTGACCAATCGATTGCGGTGCTAATCAACAACGCAGGCATTCTCCATCGCGTCACGTTAGAAGAGCTGGATTTTGACAGCATTCGCCAACAGTTTGAGGTGAATGCACTGGGGCCGCTGCGGGTGACGCATGCCCTGCTCCCCAATTTAGAGGCAGGCTCCAAGGTGGTGATGATGACCAGCCGCATGGGGTCAATTGAAGACAATACGTCTGGCAGTTCCTATGGCTATCGCATGTCGAAGGTGGCGCTATCCATGGCGGCAAAATCGCTGTCGCATGACCTAAAGCCACGCGGCGTTGCCGTTGCCATTTTGCATCCCGGATTGGTGCAAACCCGTATGACGAACTTCACCTCTAGCGGCATTACCCCCGAGGCTGCCATTAAAGGACTACTCGCCCGCATTGATGAGCTAACTCTGGAGAACACAGGCACTTTCTGGCATTCCAATGGAGAAGTGCTGCCCTGGTAGTTACAAACGATGCATTGCTTTTTGCGAAAAATCGTTTACAAAAGAGTAATTTGCCTCTCATATTTCTTGCTCAGCGCAACAAATGTGACACCAGAGCAAAATAGCGTGACGGCTGACAAAGGCGCCACCCAGATTCGAACTGGGGAATGGAGGTTTTGCAGACCTCTGCCTTACCACTTGGCTATGGCGCCGCTTCAGCCAACTATCATAGCATCTTCTGAGGAGGAAGAGGCAACTTTGCCAGGATGCTGTTGGATTGTAGGCAAACGCGATCGCCCATCCCTGCCGCGATCGCACAGCGATATAATTCTGGATAGAGTTTTGGCGGTGGATATGGGGTCAGCATTGGTAGCGCAGCTTACGGATACGCACCTATTTGCCGAGAGCGATCGCCAAATGAAAGGAGTCACCACAGCCCACACCTTCGAGGCCGTTGTGCGCCAAGTGGCCCAGCTCGTTCCCCAGCCCGACCTGCTGCTGCTGACCGGAGACCTCACCCAAGACGAGACTGTGGAATCTTACCAGCGGTTGCAGTCTGCCCTTGTACCCTTGGGCATTCCAACCCACTGGATTCCTGGGAATCACGATATTCCAGAACTGATGGCCAGTACGCTGGTGCAAGCGCCATTTTCGGCGGCAAAGCAGGTTGAGATGGCAGGATGGTCGATTGTCATGCTGAACTCGGCAGTGCCGGGGCAAACGGCGGGGCGCTTATCGGCGGTGGCCTTGGGGGAGTTGGAGCACCGATTATCGGCTGTGAGCGATCGCCCAACCCTCGTAGTGCTGCACCATCCCCCCTTGCGCATTGAGTCGGAGTGGATGGATGAAATTGGATTAGAGAATAGCGACGAATTTTTGGCCGTGATCGATCGCCATGCCCACGTCAAACTGGTGGTGTTTGGGCATATTCACCAAGCCTTTAGCACCGAGCGCAACGGCGTGCGGTATGTGGGCACCCCTTCGACCTGTGTGCAGTTCAAGCCCAAAAGCCGCGACTTGGAAATTGATGAGAAACTGCCAGGATTCCGGCTGATTTCGCTAGGAGATGACGGGCAATTTGAAACACAGGTGCATCGTGTGGTTTCTCTCCGTTGAATGATGATGCGCCTCCATGCCGACTTTTTCCCAAGTTTGTAGGATGGTTGTTTGAGTGAGGTAATTGTTGGGAAAACGGTTTACCGTGCTGCTGTCATAACCCATTGTTTGCCACAAACCATGACTCCAGATGGGCAACCCGTGTGCGATACAACCGATAGATGGGGCAGGCCAAAGTGATTGAAAGTGCGCGAATTCAGGCGGTACAGTCGCCCATTATTCCGGTGGTGGGTGAGCTAATTCGCCAGCATCCGGGGACGATTTCGCTGGGGCAGGGCGTGGTGTATTATCCGCCGCCCCCGCAAGCAATGGAGCAGGTGACGCAGTTTTTTGCCGAGCCAGAGTACAACAAATATCAATCGGTTCAGGGCATTGCGCCCTTGCAAGCGGCGATCGCCACCAAGCTCCAAACCGAAAACGGCATTGCCCTGTCGGAGCGCAACTGTATTGTGGTGACGGGGGGCAGCAATTTGGGGTTTGTGAATGCGCTGATGGCAATCGCCGATATGGGCGATGAAATTATTTTGCAAACGCCGTATTACTTTAACCATGAAATGGCGATCGCCATGGCGGGTTGTCGCGCTGTCTTGGTGCCCACGGATGAACACTATCAGTTGCAATTAGATGCGATCGCCCAGGCGATGACTCCACGCACCAAAGCGATCGTCACCATTTCGCCCAATAATCCCACGGGAGCCGTGTACTCTGCCGAGTCCCTAAAAGCGGTGAATCAACTCTGCCAATCGCACGGAATTTACCACATTTCCGATGAAGCCTACGAGTACTTTGTGTATGACGATGCGCAGCATGTCTCGCCCGCATCGATTCCCCAAAGTGAAGACTACACCATCTCGTTATTTAGCCTATCCAAAGCCTATGGATTTGCCAGTTGGCGCATTGGATATATGGTGCTTCCCACTCACCTGCTCACAGCAGTCAAAAAGATTCAAGATACGATTTTGATCTGTCCGCCAGTGGTGTCGCAATGGGCCGCAGTTGGGGCATTGCAGGCAGGGCGGCATTACTGTCTGGAGAAACGAGGAGCGATCGCCCACATGCGCGAAAGTGTGCTGCAAGAGTTGTCGAAGATATCAGAAATTTGCACGGTTCCACCCGCACTCGGAGCATTCTATGTGTTGCTGAAGGTGAACACTGCCATGAACGCAAATGAGATGATGGAACGATTGATCCGTGAATATGGGGTTGCCGTAATTCCAGGAACAACATTTGGATTGGAAACAGGATGCTACTTGCGCGTTGCCTATGGTGCTTTGCAACTGAATACGGTACAAGAAGGTATGAATCGATTGCTGAACGGATTAAAGAACCTTGCATAAAGTACACTAGATCTTGAGCTTTGGATGCTTACGTGTGGTGAGCCATTTTGGTTTTCATCATGCGTAAGTTTTTTTTAGTCTATCCAAGCGCGATCGCCATTCGTTTACCCGATGCTTCAACGATGCATTCAGCCAGTCATCATACTGGGGATAAATCGGTAAGCGGGGTTGCAGCTCCCAATCATGAGCCTCCAGCATTTCTGCAAGCTGGGCATCGTGGGGATGGGGATAGTTGGGGTTCACTTCATCTTTGGGGCCAATTCCTCCCAGATCGCGGGCTCCAGCCTCCACGCAAGCTAGCAAAAGCTGTGGTGTGGAAATGAGATTGGGCGGAATTTGCACGGTAATATCATCCGGCAATACCTGCCGCGCTAACTGAATAACCTCCACCAGCTGATGGGATGGAAACGGTTGACCCTGCCAGTGCTGCAAGCTGCCCGGACTGTGGGGCTGCAAAATGACTTCTTGAATATGGCCAAACTGGTGATGGAGTTGGGCGATCGCCCGCAATGTTTCTTCTCGATCTGTCTCGCGTTCGCCCAGTCCCAGCAACAATCCTGTGGTAAACGGAATGCGCAGTTCACCAGCCCATGTCAACTGCTGCAAGCGCACTTCGGGCACTTTGCTGGGCGCGTGTTGATGTACCGTCTGCAATAGAGTTGGGGTCACTTGCTCCAGCATCAGCCCCATCGATACATTGACCGATTTGAGCTGAGCCATTTCATCAAAACTGAGCGGGCCAACATTGGTGTGTGGCAAAAAACCAAACTCCAGTGCCAGCTCACACAGCTCGATAATGCGCTGAAACCATGCCGTGCGACGCGGGCTTTTGGGATGCACCTCTCCACTTAAGATCAGGATTTCGATCACGCCTTGGGCTACCAGGGGCTGCAGTATTGCTTGGGCGTGCGATCGCGTCATCCATTCGTCTTGGCTCGGGTCAACCCGAAAGTTGCAATAGCTGCATCGATTAAAGCACTCGTACGTGGGAACCAGCGTAAAGGCAGGGCTGTAGGTGACCAATCGCGATGTCATGCGCACAGTGTCGTTCTAACTATCGTCCTAGCTAACGTCCTAACTATCGCAGGACTTACGCATTTGTGTTGTGGGGGGGGTGTTGGCCCCCCCCCCCACAACACAAACACACCAGACTTAGTGACTTGCGTAAGTCCATTATTGTTCTAACTAACGCCGAGTAGCATGGCCAGGAGCGCTTTTTGGGCATGGAGACGGTTTTCGGCCTCATCCCACACCCGCGATTGCGGGCCTTCTAGCACGGCGTTGGTGATCTCTTCTTCCCGATGGGCAGGTAGGCAATGCAGCACGATCGCCTCTGGGTCTGCCAATGACATTAGCTCCTCGTTGACCTGAAACGGCTGGAAGAGGGGAACGCGGCTTTCGGCTTCATCCTCTTGACCCATGCTGGCCCACACATCGGTATACACGGCGTGGGCACCTTTGGCGGCTAGCTTCGCATCTTGAGTCACCAATACCTCGGTGCGATCGCCCGCAAGGTGCTTGGCCTTGGCCACAATATCGGGATGCGGCATAAATCCTTCGGGGGAGGCCACACGCACGTTCATGCCCACCAACGCACAGCCCAGCATTAGGGAATGAGCCATGTTGTTGCCATCGCCCACATAGGTTAGGGTGAGCCCTTCCAATCCGCCAAATTCTTCTTGAATGGTTTGCAAATCGGCCAGTACTTGGCAGGGATGCTCCCAGTCGGTCAAGGCATTGATTACGGGAATTTTGGCATAGCTAGCAAAGGTTTCGATTTCGGCCTGGGCAAAGGTGCGAATGGCCACTACATCCAGATAGCGATCGAGCACACGAGCTGTGTCGATGGTGGGTTCGCCGCGCCCAACTTGGGTGAGGGATGCATTCAGATCCAGCACTTGTCCTCCCAGTTGGTACATCGCCACCGAAAAGCTCACGCGGGTTCGGGTCGAGGCCTTTTGGAACAACAGGCCCAACACTTTTTCACACCGAACAATGGTGGTGCCAGCTTTTAGTTCGGCGGCCAGGCTCAAAATCGCGCGAACCTCGTCGGATGTGAGGTCTGCCATGCTCAATAAATCGCGCCCTTTTAATGACATCATGCTTATCCCAACTGGTCTTAACCCTGCAAGAAACTTAAACCCTACCAGATCCATCCCAATCTCTCAATGGACTTACGCAAGTCCACTAAATCTGGCGTGTTTGTGTTGTGGGTGGGGTGCAAAGCACCCCACCCACAACACAAATGCGTAAGTCCTATCTCAATTGGATTTGGTTACCAAATGGCAGGGCAAGCGCAGCGTCTCATCAAGCTGCCAGACACCCAAGGCAAAACCCAAACCAATCGATGCCGGAACCAATCGGCACACGTTTCTCTGCTGAAGATGGGTGATCGCCAATCCTCACTTCAGGTCCCCGCATGGGAGTTGGTTACACAATGGGAACTTGTTGGCGGAGAGTTTGTTTGTTGCGGAGTAGGGTGTCGTTCATTTGATTGAGATGATCGAGCTGGGCTTGCAGATTGGGCAACTTGCGCTTTTCGGCAACTTTACGCTCTAGGGCTGCACGGGCGGCGGCTTCTTTGTTTTGCTGAAGGGCGAGCTGGGCCACCCGGTGCCAGGTGTCCATATCTTTGGTGATGTGGTCGAGTTGGGCTTGCAATTGGGCGCGGGCGATCGCCACGTTTTGCAACGCCTGTTCTATCAAAATTGCAGATTGAATTGGATCTTCGGCTTGGGTGGTCGCATCCACCAAGCCACCCTTGCGAGCGATCTCAACCAGATCAAGGTCGAGGCCAAAGTTGGAGATTTGCTTGCTTTCGTTTCGGCCTATCTTGCACCAAGTGGCAAAGTGTTCGCAATTGTTGGATAGCAGACTGTAGCTGCGATCGCCCAATCGGCTTTCGGCCCGCTCAACCACCACATCGGGAATGTAGCTGACTTCGTATTCTTTAACGTAGACGGGATTTCCCCAAGAAAAGTCTTGCCAACTGCTGCGCTTAATCACGGGCTGAGCTTCGGCCTTACTGAAGTGGATGACAGTGCCGTCTCCGCAGTCAATACCGTGATGCTCGTACACACCATCCATATTGAGGAGAGGACGCATGACATAGATTTGGTCTCCGCGTGCCATAAGAGCTGTGAATCACCGATGTGGAAGTTGGGTTGGGGGCGTAAAAAATTGTGGGATGTACTGCCATGCTACCGTCATAACGTTGATGCGGGCACAGCCTGGGGACACATCAGTTGGTATGCGATGGCTTGAAGACTCTGATGAGGAATGGGGATGACTGGTTGCGGCTTATTTGTAGGCTTGGTGACGCTGGATATGCTGTATTTGGTGGAGCGTGTGCCCGCTAGCAACGAAAAAATTGTGGCAATGGAGAGTGCGATCGCAGTGGGTGGACCTGCAACCAATGCGGCGATCGCCTTTAGCCAGTTAGGGGCTGCAACCGAGACCCACGGCTACCGGACTCAGGTGGTGGGAAGGTTGGGTAACCACCCGCTGGGGCAGCTCATTCGGGCGGAGTTGGAGCAGTACTCAGTAGCGATGCTGGATCTGGCAGCGGAACGACCAGAACCGCCCCCAGTGTCTTCGATTTTGGTGACACGGGAAACGGGCGATCGCGCAGTGGTATCGCGCAATGCAGTCAAGGCGCAGGCAACCGTGGCCGATATTCCAACGGAGGTGTGGGAGGCGATCGCACACCATGCGGTAGATGTGGTGTTGCTGGATGGGCACCAAATGGCGGTCAGTCGGGCGATCGCGCAGCAGACTAAGGCACAGCGCATCCCCGTTGTGGTGGATGGCGGCAGTTGGAAAGCTGGATTTGAGGAGGTGTTGCCCTATGTGGACTATGCCATTTGCTCGGCCAATTTTCACCCTCCAGGCTGCACCACCCCCTCGGAGGTGATTGGCTATCTCAGCGGATTGGGCATTCCGCACATTGCCATTACCCACGGAGCGCATCCCATTCGCTATCAAACGCCGCACCGCGAAGGATCTATCCCGGTTCCAGTCGTGCATGCCGTCAATACACTGGGGGCAGGCGATATCTTTCACGGCGCGTTCTGCCACTTTCTGCTTCAGCATGGATTTGTGGTGGCGCTGGAACAGGCCGCTCAGGTTGCCGCCGAGTTCTGCACCGATTTTGGCCCACGGTTGCAAACGTCGCGATAAAGGTGCGATCGCCAGCCGAATGCCGATTGCAGCGAAAAACCGTAGGGTGGGCAGTGCCCACCCTACAGAAAGCTCAGAAAAGCCCATTTTTGCGTGCACAACGCGCACGCAAAAATGGACGCTTCAGCTTATCCATAACTCACGTTACATAAGGGTTGGATGGATTGGCTCGACGCTGTGAGCTATCTCACGTTCACCACGGCTTGGATAGAGCTTTGGTTTTTGACCAGCACGCCGGGCTCACGCTGAATCGGCAACGTATCGAGAATGTCGAGCTTGGAGCAATAGGCTAAATCTTCGGTGCAGTTCAACCGCAGCAGGCGTTGGCCGTGGGTTGCACTTTTCAGCAAGTCGAGCAGTTGGTCTTGCCATTCCGAAAACAGAGCGGTTGCAGCGATCGCCTCATCATTGCCAGCCAAATCGCCCATCGACACACCCAACGCTTTTTGCAGTTGGTAAATAATGGCTCCTGCACAAACCGTATCTTCTAGCGAGTAGGCTCCTTCCCAACCGGACCCAACAATCCAAATGGTTTCGGGCTTGTGCGCCAGCAAATACTGCACAACCGCCTGTCGATTAATTAAGGCCCCTGCCAAAACCGTCGAAGCCGATTGAATAGCCGTAAGGGCGCGGGTGCCATTGGTTGTGCTGATAAACAGGCGACGGCCTGCCACCGCATCTTCGGTGCAGTCCAGCGGCGAGTTGCCAAAGTCAAACCCATCCACTTTGCTACCACCGCGCTCTCCCGCACGTAGGCGCTTTTGAGGCTCCCACGCTTCGCTAACCTTCATCAGTTCATTGAGATCGCTAAAGACCTGAACAGCTTCAGCACCAACAGATAGCGCGGTTGCCATCGTGCTGGTAGCCCGAAGTACATCAATCGCGATCGCACAATCGGGCGTGCCTTCTGCAGGAATTTGCTCAGGCGTATGAAAAACGAAAACCTTCACGATTCAGCGAACCTGTCACGAGAATGATCGATTTTAATCATACGGGTTTTGGTGAGCAATCCACCATTCGGATTCAACGGAGAGGGAGGGATTCGAACCCTCGGTACCTTTCGGTACACTCGATTTCAAGTCGAGCGCATTCGACCACTCTGCCACCTCTCCAACGGCTAATCTATATTACTGCAATCCTTCGGGCCTGACGAGTCTTGGGATTGAAACCGGGAAATATCCGGCAGTAGGTGGGATATTTCCCGGTGGGATGTCAAATGAGAATGATGCTTATTGCAGAGCATCGGAACCTGGTTGGGTCACCAACTCCGGCTCGGGAAATGGCTTTTGATAAAAAATTTGTTTGGACTTGATGTTGAGATCTTCACTCAGCCACACCAGCGCTGCCTGAGTCACCTCTCCATCTCGCAGCGTCACTAGTGACACATTGCGAAAGCAATCCTCGTCTGTGCGAATAATTCGCGGAACATTGGCCGCGTTGACGTAAACTGTTCCAGCCTCATCCACATGAGTGGGACGCCGCAGCCGATCGCGCCGATGTCGCAACTGGTGATGCATATGCCCAAACGCCACCAGTGGAATTGTTTTGCCCAGGTTTCGAGTTTGGCCGATCGCCATCTGCAAATCGGGGTCACCAAAATCACCGCCCAGCGGCTTCCAATCTCGTCCACAGGGATCTTCCGGCTGATTTCCTAACCCTGTTGGGCCACAGTGACCAATAAACAGCACCGTGTCATAGGCCGTTGCTGCTGCCGCTTTGACAATCCGTTCCGTCGATTGAGCCATATCCTCAACGCCGTAGCGATCGCGATAAAACTGGGCATACTTCCACTCCGAGCCACCCCAGCTAAACGGTCGCCCGCCCACCACCGAAAGCCCAAACTCAGGAAAATCCAGCTTGCCGTAGCCCACATGCGTTTCCCCAAGTAAATCGAGCTGTTGCTGCACCCAATCTTCCTGGGTGCGATCGTAGGGGCACTTGCTGCGGCCCCATTCTGTGGCGGTGTACCACGCATCGTGATTGCCCAAAATGACGGCTTTGGGTAGCTTCATACTGGCGATCGCTCGCACCACGGGCACCGACTCATTGCCAAAATCGCCCACCAGCAGCACCAGGTCAGCACCGAGTCGCCGCAGGGCTCGCTCATCCTGAGCATCCCAGGCATCGTGCACATCTCCCACAATGGCAATGGTCAACGAGTTAGAGGGGTTGGGTTGGTTGTCCTTCTTCATGCTTGCTTTCTGGTCAACTTGCGCGATACAAAAGAAACATTCGTCAATGCCCCAGCCCAAAGATGACCCTGTTTTAGACAGGCCATTTTAGACCATGGGATGGCTTAGGGATGTTGGTGGGGTGCAGATACCGCCCGACGTTGCTGAAAGATTCAGGATTCATAACAATTCAAGCCGTGCATCTGCAACAGGACTGAATCAAGTTCAGAGATATTGGTGTGTTTTGTTGCATATTGAGTGAAAAACACCCAATATGCAGCCAGAAAGCGTGAGTCCTGTGCAAGCTTGAATGCCGCGAACCGTCATCACGAATTGTGAATAGGATGCGTCCTGTTGCGCTGGGTCAGGCTAACCGCATCGCTAGGTCGCGAACGCGTCTGCTGGCTCAAGTCGTCCTCCACCAGGGTTTTTAGGGGCGCAAAGCTCCCAAAAAAAGATTTACAGGGGTTTGATTAGGTTGGCAACTTACCAAAACCTGCGTGGCAGAGTACTAGTCATCCATCCTGTTTATAGCGTAAGGGGTTTGGTGGGTGTTTCGCCCTCTTCCTTTGGCGTTGAGCTGAGGCAGATGTTCTGAAATGTGTTGTGAAGTTGCTGTTGGCTGGGCTGAGGTTTGCTTGATGATGCCTGTTGCTTGTGTGCTCGTTGCTCAACGGTTATTCGCTGGTTGACGCTTGTGAATTGAGTGTTGGGGCTGGGTTTTGAATGGGGGATAGGCATCGCACACCGAATCCGCATACGCTAGATTGTGTGGCCTTGTATTGGCCCTGCTGATTGCAATGTTGGTTTCAGGCATTTAGTGCGGAAAGGATGAATTCCTCGGTGGATCTAATGGCCTGATTGATCCTCAATCTGTTGTGAAGGAGAGTTTGAGCATATGCCTTTCCAGATGGTAAAGTCCGGCAGCATGTGGGTTGGCGTACAGCGCCTGTGGGCGGTACCTGCGCTGGCGGTGGTCGTGGCTGGATTGGCGATCGCCTGCCAAACCCAGACATTGCCTCCCGACACCGCTCAGACATCGCCGCCCGATACCGCAACGCCCAGTGCTACCGCCAATATTCCGGCTACTGATGAGCCAACGGTCTATACCAATTCGGAATATGGCTTTTCCTTTACTTACCCAGAGGGCTATGTGCTGGAAGCTCAATCCGATCCTCGGATGGAGGAAGATCCAGAGCAAAAAGAATCTCTTGATCTGTGGACGGCGCAAAACTATTCGGCTATTCGCTCCAATGTGTATGAAGGGTCGGAGCTGCCTGCCAATGTGAATGTATCGGTGTATGCCAAGCCCGAGTCTGTCGCGCTTCAGGACTGGATTCGGCAGGGTAACCGATTTGTGGAAATTAATAATCCCCAATCCACGCAGCTGGCTGGACAAGATGCGATCGCCTTCTCGTCTACTGGACTGTATGAGCATCAAAACATTGTGCTTGCTAGCCCAGACGGAGCTAATGTTGTGGTGATTAACCTCGCCCGATTTGACGAAGAAAACGAAGCCTACAAGCCTGCGTTTGAAACCGTGGTCTCTACCTTTGCGTTTCAATAACAGGTCGTCCAGGGGCGCGCATCCATTGAGATGAAGTCTTTTGAGATGAAGCCCTTTGAATTCGGTTTAGCGGTGGCATCTGGGGAGTCGCCTTCGCTCACTGCTCAAATCGGCCTCCTGGGGTGCAATCGCTCTGGCTAGCCTCCCAGCCCAGCATGGCGGCCTTGCGCGACAGACCCCAACGGTAGCCGCCTAGCTCACCCGATTCGCGAATGACCCGGTGGCAGGGAATGAGGTAAGCGATGGGGTTTTGGCCAACGGCATTGCCGACAGCCCGAGCCGCTGTGGGCCGACTCATGGCTTGGGCAATGCCCCGGTAGGTCGTCATGTTGCCCGACGGAATTCGCAACAGCGATCGCCACACTTGAATTTGAAAGTTCGTTCCCTTGACCAGTACAGTGAGGGGTTTGCTCGTATCCCAGCGAGACGGATCAAAAATTTGGTCGCACAGGTCTACCGTTGCGGTATTGTCGGGCTGAATATCGGCCTCGGCCCAGTTGTAGCGCAACTCTTCAATAGCTTCGGCCACCGAATCGATAAACTGAAGCGCACAGACCCCACGCGGCGTTGTGGCAATCATCGCTAACCCAAACGGCGTATTGTGCAGCCCGTAGCGAATGCACAGCCCGGCTCCATGGGCTTTGTATTCCCCTGGCGACATGGCCTCCAGCTTGACAAACAAATCGTGCAACCGTCCTGGACTCGACAAACCCACATCCCAGGCCAGGTCAAGCAGGCTACTGCGGCTTTCGTGCAGCTTGGCCTTGGCATACTCCACGGTCAAATATTGCAAAAACCGCTTGGGGCTAATGCCCGCCCATCGGGTAAACAGTCGCTGAAAGTGAGTGTCGCTCAAATGGACCTGCTGAGCGATGGTGGCCAGATCGGGCTGGCTGCGGTAATTTTCGCGCATGTACTGGATGGCGATCGCAATTCGCTCGTAATCTTGATTCGCCTGACCCAAAGGGGGAAGTGCAGCAGTCATAATGAAGGGAGGCAAAGCGTGTGGATAGAATAACCTTACAGTAGCGATCGCCCTGGCCGAACTTCCACCCGTTTCTTGCGATCGTTGCGGGGTATTCTTAACGCGAACTGTAAAGAAGTTTGTATCATTAGTAAAACAACCCCAAGATTTCAGCCTTATCTCAAAAACAAGCTGGTACATTAATCCAATCTCTAAATGTGATCAATGCACTCGCTTGAGGGCTTGCTAAGCGATCGCCCCAGTGCTCTTCCAACCGCACACGGCAATAGCAGTTGCTCTGTCCCACATCAACCCCTGATGGATTGTTCACTCATTCAGCAATCCTGGCGATCGCGCACACTTCCCCCGCCCAACACCGCTTTTCGCCACCCCAAAAGCCGCCCTCCACAGGCGATCTAGTTGCCTTCTTCAGAAGCATATGTGTATCGTAGTGAACTTCCCCCTTTTCCATCCCCTGTATTCCATCTGCTGTTGATCCCTCGCGCCTTCTAAGGAGTTTCGAATGAACGTCACCACTCCTCTCATTCCCACCGATATTGAGCTACCGGAATGGCTAAAAAGCTGCCTCATCTCCGATGCGTCTCCGGTTGTGGGTGACAGCTCCGAAAATCCTCGTTCCGATGCGCACCTGGTTTGCTCGGCGTTTGAATTTGCCTATCGCCTGCACGAAAACCAATATCGACAATCCGGCGAGCCCTACATTGCCCATCCCGTTGCCGTTGCCGGCCTATTGCGCGACCTAGGCGGCAGCGGTGCCATGATTGCCGCTGGCTTTTTGCATGACGTTGTGGAAGACACCGACGTCACCCTAGAAGACATCGAGCAGCGCTTTGGTGAAGAAGTAAAGCATCTCGTCGAAGGGGTCACCAAGCTCTCCAAGTTCAACTTTTCCAGCAAAACCGAACGCCAAGCTGAAAACTTTCGCCGCATGTTTTTGGCCATGGCACAAGATATTCGCGTCATTGTTGTGAAGCTGGCCGATCGCCTCCACAACATGCGCACCCTGGAGTACTTGCCCGACGAAAAGCGTCGTCGCATCGCCCAGGAAACCATGGACATTTTTGCCCCACTTGCCAACCGCCTGGGAATTGGGCGCTTTAAGTGGGAACTGGAAGATCTGTCCTTCAAATACTTGGAGCCCGAAGCCTACCGCTCCATGCAAAACTTGGTGATTGAAAAGCGAGCCAACCGCGAAGCATTTTTGGATGAAGCCACATCGCTCATTCGCCCAGAGCTAGAACATGCCGGAATCAAGGTTCACGAAATTAGCGGTCGCCCCAAGCACCTTTACGGCATCTATCAAAAGATGCAGCGGCAGCAAAAAGAATTCCATGAAATCTTCGACATTGCGGCCATTCGCATCATTGTGCAAACCAAGGACGAGTGTTATCGCACCCTTGCCTTCGTCCACGATCTGTTCCGTCCTATTCCAGGCCGCTTCAAGGATTATATTGGCCTACCCAAGCCCAACCGCTACCAGTCGCTGCATACGGTTGTGATTGGCCTGCGAGGCCGCCCTGTAGAAGTGCAAATTCGCACGGTGGAAATGCACCACATCGCCGAATATGGAATTGCGGCCCACTGGAAATATAAGGAAGTGGGTCACTCTAGCTCTAAGCTTTCCACTGAAGACGAAAAGTTTACTTGGCTGCGTCAGCTTATTGATTGGCAAAGCGACCTCAAGGATGCCCAGGAATATTTAGACAACGTACGCACCAACCTGTTTGATGACGATGTGTACGTTTTCACCCCCCATGGTGATGTGGTTGCCCTCTCTCAAAAATCGACTCCGGTTGACTTTGCCTATCGCATTCACACCGAGGTGGGCAATCACTGTGCTGGAGCCAAAATCAACGGTCGAATTGTGCCGTTGGGTACCCAACTCCACAATGGTGACATCGTTGAAATCATTACGCAAAAGAATTCACACCCGAGTCTGGACTGGCTTAACTTTACGGTGACTACCGGGGCGCGCAACCGCATTCGCCAGTGGTATAAGCGCTCCAACCGTGAGCAAAACATTCAGCGTGGCCGCGACATGCTGGAAAAAGAGCTGGGCAAGCAGGGATTTGAAGCCTTGCTGAAGTCGGAGCCGATGCATGCGACTGCTCAGCGCTGTAACTATCACAGTGTGGATGATTTGCTGGCGGCGCTGGGCTATGGAGAAACCACGCTCAATCTCACCATCAATCGTCTACGAGAAGAGATCAAAGCACGGCAGCCGATTGCCCCGGCGACTGAGGAAAAAGGAGAAGACGTTGGTAAGCTGCTGAATGCTGCTCCATCGGCTCCGGTTCGCCCGAGCCACCGCACACAAGATTGCCCGATTGTGGGTGTTGAGGGATTGCTGTACAACTTGGCGGGCTGTTGCAATCCGCTACCGGGTGAAGCCATTATCGGTGTGGTGACGCTGGGGAGCCGAGGCATCTCGATTCATCGCCAGGGTTGCCCAAATACGGATACGATTCCGGGCGATCGCCTCATTCCCGTTCGCTGGAACAAGTGCGATGCGGTGGCCCAGCCACAGACCTATCCCGTTCAGGTGCAAATTGAGGTGATTGACCGTGTGGGCGTACTCAAGGATATTTTGTCTCGCCTGAGCGACTACAACATCAACGTGCGTAGCGCCCAAGTGAAAACCTTTCCCGGCAGCACTGCCATCATCAACCTCGGCATCGACATTCGCGACCACGACCAGCTAGAGCGCACCTTCACCCAAATTCGCAAGATGAGCGATGTGATTCAGCTTCGCCGAGTCAGCGAAGGAGAAGAACCAAAACCCTTTGACAAACAAAGTGCGGGACATGCATAACCTGTACAAGGCTTGTCTTTGCTTTGCCCAAAGCGCTTGAGTCTTTGAAGGTGCCCGATATAAAAAAGCCCAAACTCCGCTGTCTCAAACGGGGTTTGGGCTTTTGAGGTTGAGTCCCTTGAGGCAGAACCCTAGTGCCCAATGAGCGGATAAATCATGGTTGTTTTGAGCACTCTTGCTTGATCAGAGTCTTTAAGAGGCACAACAGCCCTCCTGTACGAATGACGTTTTGCAGCAATCATTCATGCAGGAGGTCTACTGATTTGCCACCCATGGGCGATTGCGGTATCGGGACAGCACGGTATCGAGACAGAACTATGGCCGGAGGGATAGCTCTGTGCGGGGGCTTGTTTGGCTGCCCTCGGTAGCGGTGGCCTGAATGCGATAGCTCAACTGAGCTGGAATGTTGGTTAATGCTGACGATGGAACCTCCACCTCAAATCGACCATTGCGATCGGCTGTTACAGACTCATCAACCAAGGTTTGGCCATCGAGCCCAATGCCCAATACCGAAGCCCGCAGCACCACTCGCACTTGCACGGTTGCGTTGGGTCGAGTTTGTCCAACTAAGCGGAAACCACTTGTACCGACGCGATCGCCCTCACGATGGCTGGTAAACTGCGGCTGCAATTCTGCCGAAGGTGATGGGCTGGGTGATGGGCTGGGCGTTGGAGATGGGCTAGGGGTGACAGTACCTGCCACATTAAATGCTGCTGCTTGGGGCGCTGCTGCATAAACTGTTTGTCCCTGCCGACGCAAGCGACCAACCACAATGGCCTCATCCATGCGATCGCTCCTTTCCACCCGAACATTGGCGGTATAGGTGCCTGCTGTGGTTTCCCTCGCGGTAATTTCGCGAACCATTTGCCCATCGTTAGAAATGAGCAAAATGGAGGCTTGAGCATCGGGCGTGCCGTTGAGCGTCACTGAGAAGTTATTGCCTGTCACCAAGGGAGTAACCGCATTGTGAGTGACTGCATTAATCCGAATTGCCGAGGGAGCCTGAACCGTAAAGGTCCAGTTTGACGAGAGCGACTGACCGTTGACATTGCGATAATCGACCCGAACCTGCACAACACCGGGAGGAAAAGGCTGCGAAGGCCGATAGGTAAAGAAGTTGCGGGTAATTGTGCTGCGGCTAGTGACATCTAGGTTGTTGACGTACACTCGAACGGAACTTGGATCAACTGCAGGTCTACCCTGGGTTTCAAACTGACCCGTGATAGATGTATCGGGTAAAGCGCTGGTGCTGTTAGACTCGGGGGTTACATCAACAACACGCTGGGCAACTGCCGCAGGAGGAGTGATCCCCGGTAGTAGCAGCAGGCTGGCTGCTGAGAGTAAAGTCCACAAAGGTTTTCGCATGGTATACATCCTGCAAAGAGGCTGAAAACTATCGAGAAATGCCGCTCTTGGATGAGGATGGAACATGACCAACCCATCGTTGAGTGGTTGAACAGTAATGGTATTGTGGTGCGATTGCAAGCGCATGTATGAATGCACCAACCATGCAACATCCACAAATATGGATACCCTATCGATCATTGACCGACCATTCACAGGGCATGTTCCCCTATGAATGGCCAAGCCTCTGGTAATTTATCGCTCAGTCTGGTCTGTGCAAAATCCGTGTGATTACAGAAGAATGAGGGTTGTGTTTCACAGTTGTGGATGGGTGTGGTAGAAGGGCGATGGAGCCGTCCTTCTACCACACCCATCTACATGTTTAGAACATTACCGTTTCGGTTGAGGGTTTTTCTGAGGTTTGCCCGTCGCACACGCAAAAATGGGTTCTCCAGCTTATCCAAAACTCAGGTTGGCTAAATTTTCGGTTGGTGGGGTAGGTCGTTCGGTAGACTGAGAAAACGAAACGAACGCCATTGAAAAGGACGATCTGGCAATGCGACTGTCTCAAATGCTCTTTGTTACCTTGCGCGAAGATCCCGCCGAGGCAGAGATTCCCAGCCACAAGCTGTTGTTGAGGGCGGGTTACATTCGCCGAATTGCCAGCGGAGTGTACGGCTACTTGCCATTGATGTGGCGCGTGTTGCAAAAGGTATCGCAAATTGTACGCGAAGAAATGAACGCCACAGGTGCACAGGAAGTTCTGTTACCTGCACTGCAACCGTCGGAACTCTGGAAAGAATCGGGGCGGTGGGATACTTACACCCAAGCCGAGGGCATTATGTTTGCCTTTACCGATCGCCAAAAGCGTGAAGTTTCCCTAGGGCCAACCCACGAAGAGGTGATTACCGCGATCGCCCGCGATATGATTCGTTCCTATCGTCAGCTCCCCGTGCATCTCTACCAAATTCAAACGAAGTTTCGAGATGAGATTCGGCCTCGCTTTGGCCTGATGCGTGGGCGCGAATTCATCATGAAGGATGGCTACTCGTTTCACACAAACGAAGAGAGCTTGAAGCAAACCTATGCCGATATGGACCAGGCATATCGCAACATGTTTCGCCGTTGCGGGTTGGAATTTCGGCCTGTAGAGGCTGATTCTGGAGCGATTGGGGGTTCTGGTTCGCAAGAATTTATGGTGTTGGCGGATGCTGGAGAAGATGAGATTCTCTTCACCGAAGACGGCAAATATTCTGCCAATACCGAGAAGGCGGTGTCGCGGCCCATGGAGGCCGAGCCCTCTAGCTTCACCCAGTTTGAAATCCTCGAAACCCCCAATACGCCCACGATTGAAACGCTGGCCAATTTCCTAAAGTGTTCGCCCACGCAGATTGTGAAAAATGTGCTGTACCAGGCTGTTTACGATAACGGTATGACCGTGCTGGTGCTGGTGAGCATTCGCGGCGATCAGGATGTGAATGAAGTCAAACTGACCAATGAGCTGGTGAAGGTGGGCGATCGCTTTGGTGGAAAAACGCTGCTTGCCCTGACCGTTCCCGATGCCGATGCTCAACAAAAATGGGCAGCGAAGCCGTTGCCCCTAGGCTATATTTCGCCGGCATTGGAAGATGAGTACATTGCGGCTACCAAGTCAGTACACCCCAAGTTTTTGCGGATGGTTGACCAAACCGCCGTGGAACTCACCCACTTTGTGACCGGATCGAATCAGTCGGGCTACCATACCGTTGGTGGCAACTGGGGTAAAGAGTTTGCCAAGCCCGATCTCGTGGTGGATGTGCGCAAGGCACGTCCGGGCAATCGCGCAGTGCATGACCCCAGCCAAACCCTGCAAAGCGCTCGCGGCATTGAGGTGGGGCATATCTTCCAGCTTGGCACCAAATATTCCAAAGCGATGGGCGCTACCTACACCAATGAGCAAGGAGAAGAAAAGCCCTTTGTGATGGGCTGTTATGGCGTGGGTGTGTCGCGTTTGGCCCAAGCTGCGGTTGAGCAAAATCATGATAGGGATGGCATTATTTGGCCAGTGGCGATCGCGCCTTACCATGCCATCGTTGTGATTCCCAACATTAGCGATGCCGACCAAATTGCTGCGGCTGAAAAGCTCTATGCTGATCTCAACGCCGCTGGTGTAGAAACCTTGCTAGATGACCGCGACGAACGCGCCGGGGTCAAGTTCAAAGATGCAGAACTGGTGGGCATTCCCTACCGCGTTGTGACCGGGCGATCGCTCAAAGATGGCAAAGTAGAAGTGGTGCAGCGTGCCACAAAAGACTCCCAAGAAATCCCCGTCGATGAGGTTGTTTCCACGCTCAAGCAATGGATCGCCGACGCGACCTCCTAGAGGGGCAAATAGGGGCGAATAGAAGCGAACGCTCCTAGCCATTCCCCTATGCGTTATGCAAAATGCCGTGCCCATTGCGCCCGGCATTTTTTACCTGGGCTTCGGTGAAGGACTTTTTTGAGATTTACGCAATGCGAGAACTTCAAAAAGACCATGATTGCGTACGCCTTACACACGCAACAATGGTCACTTCAGCAGACCTCCTGCACGAATCGTTTTTTGAAGCATGAATCATCGCGCGGCACCGCCGCGCAATGATTCATGCCGGAGATCTAGTGTATTCAGAACTGATGTTTTTAGAACCAACGCATTTCGGGTGTGAATGGGGTTCATTCCACCGCATCCAACCCAGGGATGTAACCGAATTGGACCTCTCCGTAAATCTACGTATCGTTTAGCAAAAATGTCGGGCGATCGGTCTGTTCCTTAACCTACTATTTAGCAAAGACAACTTGTGCTAGACTTTCGCAGCTTATTGGGCGATCGAAAGAATTAGCGTATGGGAGCAAAACCAACCGTTTCACCTCCTATGCCACCAAGAGGTTTTTGTTTCGGAAAAAATGAGTTTGGTAGCGAGAGCAACAAACTAAAACGTAAACAGCGCTTCAATGCAAATGGTTTGGTCGTGAGGATACCGCAACGCGATGACGATTGAATGGTTACAGCTACTTCACTATCCCTCGGGCTTTGTTCTTGCTCAGGGAACTGGCCTTACGCTGGATTTTGGCAGAATTTCCGACAACATTCCGTTTATTCTGCAAGGAATTCCCATCACTTTAGCCTTTAGCATCGTGTCGGCTTTGTTTGGCTTTACTTGGGGAACAATTCTTTCAATTTTCAAAATCTCAAATATCAAGCCGCTCAAGTGGTTTGCCGATATTTACACCTCAATTTTTCGGGGAACGCCGCTCATTTTGCAGTTGGCTATCATCTACTTCGCCACACCTCAGCTCACTGGTTTCACCCCAACCGGATTCCAGGCCGGGGTCGCCACCTTTGCGCTCAACTCTGCTGCGTATAGTTCCGAAACCATTCGAGGCGGCATTATGGCTGTCGATCGCGGTCAGCGAGAAGCCGCCATGACACTTGGGGTGAAATATCCCACGATGATGAAAGATATCATTTTGCCCCAAGCTTTTAAGAACATCTTGCCTGCTTTGGTGAATGAAAGTATTGCCTTGTTAAAAGATTCGGCATTGGTTTCCACCGTGGGAGCCCTCGACCTGATGCGACGGGGCCAGGTGGTTGCAGCTGAGAAATTTATCTACTTTGAGCCGCTCATTTTTGTGGCGATCGTTTACTACGTGATGGTGATGGGGCTCACATTTTTTGCTCAACGACTTGAAAGGAGAATGCGGAAAAGTGATTAGAACCGAATTTTTATGCAAATCGTTTGGTAGCTTGAACGTCTTAAATGAAATTTCTACCGAAATTCGTAGAGGTGAGGTGGTGGCGATTCTTGGCCCCTCCGGCTGTGGAAAATCCACGTTTTTGCGCTGCCTCAATCTACTAGAAATCCCAACTCGTGGTCGGGTATACATCAATGATGTGGAGGTTACCAATCCTAAAACAGATGTCAACCGAGTTCGGCAAAAAATGGGGATGGTATTTCAACATTTCAACCTATTTCCCCATATGACCGTGCTGGGTAATGTGACCTATGGCCCGATTCAAGTGCAGAAAAAGACCAAGGGACAGGCCGAGGAGCTGGGCATGGAGCAGCTTCGGATTGTGGGGCTGGATGAGAAGGCTAATGTGTATCCTTCTCGCTTGTCGGGTGGGCAAAAGCAGCGAGTGGCGATCGCTCGCGCGTTGGCCATGCAGCCCGAAGTCATGTTGTTTGACGAACCCACGTCGGCCCTAGACCCCGAAATGGTCAAAGAAGTGCTGCAAGTGATGAAAAACCTGGCTAATTCGGGAATGACCATGGCGATCGTAACCCATGAGATGGGGTTTGCTCGTGAAGTGGCCGATCGCATTTTGTTTTTGGAAGGTGGCCGCGTGGCAGAAGATGCCCCCCCTGACATTTTCTTTTCCACACCCAAGAGCGAACGCGCTCAGCAATTTTTGGAGAAAGTGCTGTAAGCGACCATTGGCCCCCCTGTGAACCCTCCAACGGGAGTTTTGGGTCAGGGCTTTTTCGCGTATCCAAATCACGTGATTCAACAATGAGGGCCACGAGAAACGTGGGGTTGGCAGTGTTTCTCGTAGCCCCAAATTATCTAATTGCCTCACAAGGCCGACGCAAATTTACAGATTGAACTCATCTTGGAAATCGCCGCGGGTCATGGGTTGATCGATCATGATGCCCTCTCCACCTAACACTTCCAGCGGTTGGCCCTCTACAGAAATCCACACCTCTGCATTGGGATCGAGGGTAGAAGCCGTGTAAATGACTTGCGCCAATCGCCCCATCATTGAGGCGCTACCGCCGCCCGTTGTAAATTCTTTTGACAGGTCAACATGAATGCCATCGCTTTCAACATCCAGGCTGCGCAGCTGGGTGTTGTTGGGAATGGTGGAGGCAACTGTGGTTGATTCAGGGCCTTGCAACAATTGCTCGAAGGCAACTGTGAGAACGTCCTGAGGTTGGTCTTGGTCTTGAATGGTAATGGGTGCTGCGGCCAACTCCAGGCGCGTGCCCGTATCTTTAACCCAGTAAATTTGCACAGTGGTTTCAGCTTGTGCGGCCGGGTTTTCCGAAGGCTGATGTGCGGTGTTTTGCGGAACCTGAGCGGTGGGCGCGGTGGGAGATGGCTGCGTTGGTACCACCGTTTCGATGGGCGATCGCGATTCTTCGGTTTGCCGTGCGGTAATCGTTTGCCAGGTAAACCAAGCCGTTGCGCTGCCCGCCAGCAATACGACAGCAGTGAGTGCAGTGGCAACACTCAGCGGAATTCTAGATGCGTTGTGGTGGCTGGATTCGACTGGTGTAGCGGGTTCAGCCTGATGAGACGTGGGAACGGACTGTTGATGAGTATGGTCATTATGCATAATCGGCCCCTCCATTGAGCAATTGGCGGTAGAGCGATATCGCGAGGAGACCCTGATGATCGGGATAAATCGAGATGTGAATTGGGTTGAGATGCTTGCTTGAGAATGAATGCAACGGTGAGGTTCAATTCCTAAGCGTTGAGGCTTAGGAGCAAAGCATCTCTCATCTCATCCACTACACCGACGATTGCCTAGATTCCGGAGATTGCTTCAGGCTTGACTTGAATGAATGCTGCGATTTCAAGTTGCTCCTCATCTATCTTTAATTGTAGGAGTCGAGCTGTAATTTCCCCATCCCCCAAGCTACCGATATCCAATAAGGGCAAAAAACTTTGGGTAATCAGGGGAACGAGTTCCCGAGGTAGGGTTTGACCATTGACCTGCAAGCTGGGGTCGGTGAGCTGGAGCTGGGTGCTGCTTTGGAGTCCTAGCCCTGTTTCTATCACGATTGTAATGGGCTGGAGCGATCGCCCCTCTTGCGCACTGGGTTGCAACGTGACCTGGAGCTGAAGCCGGCCATTGTCGAGCAGGTTAATGGTTGGGTTTTGCACGTCGTACCGTTGGCCCGTGGCGGCTCCGGGAATAGCCAAACTCAGCTGCTGAAGCCGGGCTTGTACCATGGGTGACTGGAGCGATCGCTGCAAATCTGCCTCGGTTAACACCAGCCGAACTCCAGCCTGCAACGGTTGCTGCAATTCCACCTGTCCAGAGCGAATGCGCTGTGGATTGAGGGCGATCGCATCCGTATCCACTTCCAACGCTTGAATGCGCACCCCCTCAATGGGCACAAGCCCACGACCCGCAATCCGAACTCGATCGACTCTCCCCTGCACCAGTTGGTAACTTGGCGTGTTGTCGATGCGAACCTGCAACGACTCAGCCGATTGAAGGCGATCGCGCAGGGCGTTTTCCGCCAGGGTATCGGCCACCACGCCAACAGGAGCCCCCAGGCCCAACAACGCCGACAGCAAAATCGTGACAAATTCCATGCATCACTCCAGATTGGGTACGGTCAGGTTTGGATCAGCCATTGGGTCGCAGGCTAAGTCTACTCTGGCACAATGGGCTGCGGTGGTTGACGATCGAACCCGGCTTCGAGTTGCGCAGGAGTGAGCGATCGCACCAAACTTAGCGGCATCGGTGCACGGCTAATGGATGAAGCATAAGCTGAGCTGAGGTAAGGCCGATAGCGGTCATCCCCCGCGACGTGAACCTGCATCATAGCCAGGGTTATCGCTTTTACATACTCGCTACCCAGCACCGGATCGGGACCCTTGGTCAGCATGAGCAGCAAGCTAGTAACTCGGCTTGGATCGGCCAGTTCAGGATAAAACGTGGCGTGGTTGCCCTGGTCAATCAGCGCTAGATAACGCTCTGATGTGGTAAGCCAGGTAAACGGATGCACTTGCTCGGTCATCATGGGTGTGAGGATGTCGTCGCTGGAGGTGAGCATCATCACAGGAATGTCGATTTCCCCCACATCTTCGGGCGACATGATCCACCCTCCTGCCGGATTCAGGGCTACTGCTGCTTGAATTCGCTCATCCTGTAGATCGTAGCGATCGCCCGGAAGGCTGACCGCATCGCACTGCAACAGAACCGAAAAGTTGAGAAATGGACGCCGATTGGCGCACACCTCTCGCAGTCGGGCAATATCCAGATCGGCACCTGCTACAGCCAAGGTTGTGTAGCCACCGTAGGAGTGCCCCACCAGCCCAATTCGCGAGAAATCCAGGCGATCGCGCCATGATGCACTGGTCTGTGATAGCCGCTCCAACTCATCCAGCGCGAAGCGAATATCTTGAGGGCGATCGAGAAATTCCGCTGGGTTGGCCCGCTGATAGGTTTGGCCCGTGTCCACAGCATTTTGATAAGCGAAATTGCTGCCAATGTGCTCTGGTGCTACCACCACAAACCCATAAGAAGCCAAATGCTCCGCCAAAAATCGCAAGCTGCCCCGATCGGAACCTAATCCGTGAGATAGCACCACCACCGGAGCAGGCTGGGGCGTATTGGGTACATACACATCAACCGCATACTGGCGTAAAACGGGCGCTCCCGCCCATTCCGAAGCGGCACTTTGGCGACTCAGTATCAGCACACGCTTCTCAAATGTAGTCGTTCCGGCTTGGCGCAGATCGGCCAACTGGCCAAAGTCCACATCTGAGATATCGGCGGTTTCCGTTTCGGCCTGCATTTGAATGGTTGCTACGGCGGAGTCACGATAGGTGATCGCCTCCAAGAGCGATCGCTGCAGCCGCGACAATTCTGGCAAATCGACTCGCAACTCTGACGTGGGGAACTGCTGCACCACATTCAGCAGGCTCAGGCCTTCAGGACTGGCGGCTGCCAGCGTAAGGGCTGCTCGCAGCGCCTTCATTCCGTTTTGGCCCGACCCGGTTTGAATGGCCTCTCCCACATCGGTCAAAAACGTTTCTCCCAACTGGGAATAGCCAAATTGATTAATAAAAAGCAAATCGATGGGAATGGGCCGCTGCAACAAAGCTCGAAATTGCTCTGGCTCTGTCACGCCCGCCGTTTGCAGCAAAAAATGAAGTTTGGCATCGGGCTCCCCCGTTTCGGCAAATTGCTCCAGCGACTCCACAGGTAGCGTAAACTCCAACAGCCCCGACGAAAACCGCAGCGTCTCTGCGCTCCAAGCGCTGGCCTGATACCAAAGTGGAGCCACAGCGCCAGCACCCATCACCACCAGCCGCGCAAGCCACACCGAAGTCCGAGACAAAAACGAAGCAGCCATAGTCAACTGTACAAACTATGCCTCTAGCTTATATCAGGTCTTTCTGGCCAGAAGCCGCCGATCGCGCTTCTGGTTTCTGCCACTGTTTATGAACGTTAGTTTTGAATGAGTTTTGAATAACTAAAGCATCCCTTTTTGCGGATGCGATGCCATACAAAAATGGGCTTTTCTTTAAGGGTCGCACAGCTCGCAATCCTCCCCAAAAAAACCTTCACGAAAACAGATAAGCATTAAAAAACAAACCCTAAAACCCTGTGCCGTCCGCATTGCGGACGGCACAGGGTTTTAGGGTTTTATATTTGACTATAGCTGATTACTTAGTGTGTTTGAGAAAATGCGAAGCTACATGCGCTTGTTGGCTCTGAGCATTTCTGCGATCGCACTTGAAGATACCGATGGACTAAACACATGGCCCTGCATGGCATAGTAGCCAATTTGCCGCAGCACGCTGAGTTGCTCCAACGCTTCCACTCCTTTGGCGATCGCCTGAATTTGGAATAAATCGGCGATCGCCACAATAGCTTTAGCCACCGCTAGGGAATCGGCACTGACTGCAATTTTTTGTACAGACGCGCGATCAATTTTTACACTATCGATCGGCAGCTGTTGACCTTGCAGCAACGCTAACAGTTCAAGGCCACAGTCATCGACCGTAATGCTCACCCCTAACTGACGCAACCGTTGCAGCGTTTGATAGCCATAGGCGTGGTCTTCTAGCAGCATTGCTTCCGACACATCCAGCGACAAAGAGGCTGGATCAACCCCACTACAAAAGGCCACGCGAGAAATATGCTCTACCAAGTTGGACTGTTGTAGCTGCGGTTTGGATAAGTTAACCGCCACCCTGAGCGGTGTACGACATTGGGTTTGCCAGGTTTGTGCCTGACAACATGCTGTTTTCAGCACCCATTCGTTAATGGGTACCATCACTCCAGCCTCATGCGCGAGGGGCAAAAACTGATGAGGATATACCGTGCCCAGGGTGGGATGCTGCCAGCGCAACAACGCCTCAACTCCAATAATTTGGCCTGTTTGTAGGTTGACCTGGGGTTGATATTCTAAGTAAAACTCCCGACGCTCAAGGGCTTGGCGCAGCTGCAACCGCATCCACTGATGGTGTTCCAGTCCGCTATCCTGCTGGGCATCGTAAATGTGATAGGCACCGGCACCTTTGCGCTTGGCCTGGCGCATTGCTACGCGGGCATGGTGAAGCAACTCCCCTGCGTTATCGCATTCGGCTGTTTGCTGGGCCAGCCCAATGCTGCTCATGAGCTGGAGCGATTCACCCCCGAGCTGAATGGGTTGGGCGATCGCGGATTGGATAGTTTGCGCTACAGTTTGCAGGTCTTGTGGGGAATTGGCATAACAAATGAGCAGCCCGAATTCGTCGTCTCCCAATCTGGCCAGGGTGCTAGGTTCTGTCACGGCTTGCCGCAATCGATCGGCCACGGTGCAAAGAATGCGATCGCCCACTGCATAGCCATAGCGCTCATTCACCTGAGTAAATTGAGCCAAATTGATGTAGCAAACTACAACAGAATGCTGGAGCTTGCGCTTATAGGTCAAAGCTTCTTTGAGGCGATGGTGAAAAACCGAGCGATTGGGCAATGCTGTGAGGGGATCGGTGTAAACATCGGCACTCTTCTCCTGTGGAGAACTGGGGCATTGCCTGGGATGAATGACGGAGGATGTTGCCCGCAGTCGAAGGGCGATCGCTCTCAACAGTTCGTCTCGTGTAAAAGGCTTGGCCAAGTCTCCCTGACTGGTTGGTCCCTTGCCACAACATTCTTCATCTTGGGCTAACTTAGGCCGCAAAAAAATCACCGGAATCGATGCCGTTCTGGCATGTTGTTCCAATGCTACCTGCACTTGATACCCAGTCCAACCTGGCATCATCATGTCGCACACAATCAAATCTGGCTCGTGTTCTTTGGCAAGGCGCACTCCTGCTTGTCCATTTGCAGCGCTCACAACTTCGAACTTGGCAGACTGAAGAGAGTTGATCATGGCATTGCGAACGAGCTGATCATCCTCAATGACTAGAATTTTCTGCACACAAGATCCCCTGACGTTAAAACTGAAAACTCCAGGACATCACGCACCAAATGATTCAATCAATCAGCGCGTGCTGCTCAGAACTCTAACGATTGATAGATAGGCTAATAAAATGATTTTGTAACTGACGGCTGATAATCTCGCTACCCAATTAGCATCATTTCGATCGCGGCTTTGATAATGGCGAGAGGACCTTAAAATCAGCAATTCAACGTGACAGCTTTCAGTAGGCTCCTTCAGCAAATCAGCACTTTAGAATTTCGCCTCAAGAAATAGTATTCACTATTCTTGTAAAACCCAACTCGGCAATTTCGCTGATTTCTGCTGTATATCTAAGTCATTTAATCAGATGCATACTGAGACAAATAACCCATGGATATGTCTCCAATTTCCCTTTGTAAATCTCTAGATGTCGGGCATTCTTTAGATTCAAAAATAGGCTTCCCTTATCTGAGTGGCCAGCTTAATGCGGTCAATTGGTGATTTGATCCTCGATATAAACGATAGATGCATTTTTGCTTTGCTTCTTATTTGAGCAGCCAATACAGCTCAAATAAGAAATTAAACATACAGTTAGAAATATTATTTTTGAAAATTAAGTGAGGCGATCGCATAGTTTAACCGTAATTTATCTACAAGATGTGCGATCACCCAAACTCGACTTTTGAGAAAAAGCAAACTCCAAAAATCCTCAAAAAGCTTTTAGCATCATGAGTTGTTCGGCTGGATGATGTGTTGTGAAGTTGGGCGATAAAAGATTGTCTAAACCGTAAAAAAAACTGTACAAAGTTTTCTGTGCAAACCTCACAAATTGCGAACTAAAAATGTGCCTGATCAATTTATGGCAGTCACTGAGTTGATTAGGTTCCTTTTGGCCATTCGCCATGTCTTGAACGTGACTCGCAATTGCCTTTGAAAACATCGTAAACAACTCTGAAACGTATTCGTGATCCTAGACAAAGCTGCCATGCGGTTAATTGTAGCTATGACGAGCTATCAACCCGGCATGTGGCATGAATTACGGGTTTTTTTCATGGCGTTTTTAACAATTCTTCAGTTCTGTTCTACGAGATGCAAATTCACAGCCGTTGGTTAAATTTTCAGAACAGCGAATTGGCATCGAGTTGAATAAGAACACACCTGCAAAGTATAAAACGTAACTTGGGTGCCCGTATGGCGAGGCTTGAATATTCAGCAAGTACGACGAATTTGGTCTCAGCATCATGGCGGATAGCTCTCGGCAAATTTTGTTTTGGGATGACAACCGAGGCTGTAATTTCTATTCCTGGTAAGGTCACTTTATGCAGGAGGCTTATGTTGTAGAGGAGTGCTCTCGCTGCAGCTCTGGATTTCAACAGAATTGACTTCATCCTCGGCGATGGCTGAACAGCACTTTTTGGCGATCGCGCATTGATTCGTCAATATTCAGAGGGAACACTACATGCATGTCGTGTTTTCTCTGGCAATTATGAGTCGTCAACCCAGTTTGGTACCCCCCTTACCTCAAAGCCTCACCTCCCAAGAGACTTGGGGCTTTGGATTTAGTGGTTTACTGCTGTGGTTGGGAACGGCCCCCGCAATGCATGCTGCCCTAGGTGCACAAGCAATTTGGGTATGGCTACCTGGCACCATCATTGGCGTCATGCTCAATCTGCAAGTCAAACGATTAGGCAGCTATTATCTGGATGTGGCTGGCGGCACCCCAAACTATATCACTCGCTTGTTGAGTCGATATCCAGGACTCGCACGCTATGGGGCGATTGGTTACTTGCTGGGTTGGGTGTCTGTGCCACCCATGAATGCAATTATTCTCACCGACCTGATTCAATCCAATCTCACACCTCTCGGGATTCCTTGCCCGGAAACGCTGCTAAGAATTGGATTTACCCTGCTGCCGTTTATTGTGGCGTTGAGCGGCACTCGTACGCTGGGGATTTTGCACGCATACTTTGTATTCCCGGCGATTGGCTTGTTGCTGACCTTTTGTATTCAAGGCATCGGGTGGTTGAGCATTGCTCCCAATAGCCCTGGTGTGCTGCCTGATTTGGGCACTGGCATTGCAGCCATAGATTGGATGAAATGGTTCTTCATCGCGGTCTATGCGGTCTATGGCTGCGAGACGGCATCATCTTTTGTGGCCGATAGCCGCCAACCCAGCGTCACACTGCGCTGCCTCAAAGTGGTCGCGTTCATGATTCCGATGGTGTATCTGGGGGGATCGTGGATTTTGATGCGGCTGGCCACAGCGCCCGAACTCGGAGATAGTGCCTATCTCAATTTGGTAGCGGCGACTCAGCCCTTTTGGGGTGCCTTGGCACCTGCTTTGGTGACATTTTTGATGACATCGGGATGCTTGCTGAGTTCTGCGACGGCGGTTTCCAGTTGTCCCCGCTTGTTGTACCAGTTGGCCAAAGATGACTATTTGCCCCCTGTGTTTGCGGTTCTGTCGCATCGAGGGGTGCTAGAACCCAGTTTGTTGTTTACCCTGGCCCTGAGCTTGACCTGTTTGCTATGGGGCGATGTGTCTCATGTGGTGATGGTAACGGGGACGGGCTACCTCAGCTCTATGATGGCCATTCACTTGGGAGAGTGGGTGAGCCGGCGGCGGCCAGAAACTCGGTGGCCCTGGTGGTCGCTGGGTTTCTTTGGGATTGAGACGGTGGTTTTGCTCATGGGTGGATGGGCTTGGGGTTTGCGCTATCTGGCGATTGGGCTGTCGTTGCCCTGGCTGGTGGGCACTTTCGGTGCTTGGCTTCCTCGTGTGAATTTTCTGCTGTTCCGGCCTGAGGGGTGGCTTCGTAAGAGACGACCCGAGGTCAAACTGGGCAGAACTGATTGGTTAGCGTTTCAAGTGACGGTGCTGATTGGCTTGGTGTGTAGCGCAGTGAGTATTGGCTGGTGGGCTAAGGCAGGGCTGAATCAGGCGACTGTGGGTGAGCATGTGGCGCTGTTTAGCATTTTGCTGGTGACGGTGGCGTTTATTGGGGTGGCGATCGCCTGTTGGACGAGTCTGCCGCAAATTGCTGCGATTACCGAGGCGCGTGAGCAAGTTGAACATACCCTGATGAATTTGCAACAAACCCAGATGAAGCTGGTACAGGCGGAAAAAATGTCTAGTTTGGGGCAATTGGTTGCGGGGGTCGCTCACGAAATCAATAATCCGGTGAACTTTATCCATGGCAACCTTGCCCATTTGAGGGATTACACCCAGGGGTTGATGGATTTGGTTGATTTGTATCAGCAGCGCTTTCCGAATACGCCACCGGATATTCAAGCCATGATAGATGACATGGATTTGGAGTTTTTGCAGGAGGATTTGCCGCAAACTCTGGATTCAATGAAGATTGGGACGGAGCGCATTCGCCAAATTGTATTGTCGCTACGAAATTTTTCTCGGGTTGATGAGGCTGACTTTAAGGCGGTTGATATCCATGAAGGGATTGATAGTACGCTGGTGATTTTGGCGCATCGGTTTAAGGCTAAGGGCAATTTTCCAGAAGTTCAGGTTGAAAAAGACTATAGCCCTTTGCCGCTGGTGGAGTGCTACCCTGGTCAGCTCAATCAAGTGGTGATGAATATTTTGGCGAATGCCCTTGATGCGATTGAAGATCGAGGACGTAGCCAAGCTCCGGCAGGACGAAAGGCGCATCCAGGACGCATCACGATTCGAACGTCTCGCTTGAAAACTGATTGGGTAGAAATTGCGATCGCCGACAATGGTGTGGGCATTCCCGAAACGATTCAACGGCGCATCTTCGATCCTTTTTTCACGACCAAACCCGTTGGCAAAGGTACGGGCATGGGGATGTCAATCAGCTATCAAATCATTGCTGAAAAACATGGTGGTCAACTTAAGTGCTTTTCGACCCCAGGCGAGGGAACGGAGTTCGCGATTCAAATTCCGATTCGTCAAGAGTTTCGTGAATATAGCGATAGCCAGTTTGATTAGGACATTTTGGGGGATGGCGTCGCCATCCCCCAAAATGTCCTTGTCTCAACCAAGCTGGCGACAGCTATAGATTCAGAGAAAACTTAGGACTTTGCACCCAGTGTGTTGGCCCTAGAAGGGATAAATGATGGGGATTTGGGGTTTCGCTTGGGCGCGCGTCGCCCCCCAAACCCCCTGACTGGGAGAGACGGCGGCCCGTCCCTCCTAGACCCTCCCTCGGCGAAGGGGACATCGGTGGGAGGTGGGAGGCCGCTTCGCATCGGTTGGGTTGGGATCAGGTTTTGGGTTGGGATTAGGTGTAAAGCTGGTTTGGAAGCGGGGGGGTGAGTTGCTTAAATCGGCAAGCAGCAGGGAATGATAATGCATCCACCCTGGGCTTTTTGGGTGGCTAGTGTTTGGGCGGCGGCTTTGCAGGCTTGGAATCGCTGTGGGGCAAGCTGAATGGCAGCGCTCAAACTTTGATTGGCCAAAATGCGGTGTACATAGGCTGAGCAGGATTCGTCTCCATGGAGCAGGCGATGCGGGCACGAGAACCCTTTGCGTGGCGAAATGTGGGTTCGGTACAGGTTGAGGGAGGCGATCGCCGCCTGGGTCGCAAACGATTCAACGGTGCTGGTAGCCATAGGGGTAACCCGCGATAGACATCTTCCCTCAACTGTTATGGACAATCTGCTTTTTGGCTCTATATCAAAGGTTTAGATTTCTTGAATTCCATGCCGCTCCTGGAGATCTCAAGCCGCAAAGGCTTTATGGGGATGGGGAATGGGTCTCCAGTTTTTCTAACAAGGCCTTTGCCATATCAATTTTGGCTTGTCTTAGGCAATCGGCAGGGCTCTGTTCGATGCATTCTGGGCTGATTTCGTGTTCGGCAATACTGTCTAACATCTGCATTGCCATCCCAACAAAATTCATCCTCTCCAAAATTTGGGCATACTTATCGGCCTGCTGAATGCTGGATCGGTACACAAATAAAAATGTTGCGCCAATAAACTCAGTAATGAGGCCAGCTAAGCTTCCGATCGCCGCAATTCTCCAATTTTCTTCAGGGCGTTGATATCCCAACGCGACACCATAAAGAATGAGAATAAACCCAAGCGACATAACCCCTAGGCTTAGCCAGAAGATCCAGCGAATTTGGCTGAGGTTGCGGTTGAAGTAGCTTTCGAGGGTGAGCTGTGCCATGTCCCATACGGGCTTTGCTTTGCTAGGCTCTGCGCGATGCCGTTCTTGAGCGAGAAGGTATGCTTTTTCCTCCAGTTTGGAGCTGGCTTGCTCGGTGTGAAAGTACAGAAAAAATCCAAGAATTAACAGAATGTAGGGAAATGCTAGAAAAATGTTCGTTAGAAAAGGGCCAAAAACCTGAGTTGAAATCTCCCAAATGCTGCCAATTTGTTGACGAATGGCAATGAACAAAACGCTCGTGCTGATTGTTAAGAGTCCAGCTAGCCTTCGTCGTCTAAAATTTTGCAGGAGCGATCGCTTGAGCTTTTGCGGGTGAGTCATGCTCGGTTTTATGGTTTTGCGACAAATCTGGCTTCACTATAAATGAGTCGATTGCTCACCCTCCACCACGGTGTCCAGGGCATGTGGTACAACCAACAAGGTAAAACCAACAAGAGTTCTATGCACGATGCGATCGCACCCCACAAAAAAAGGCACGTTGCCGTGCCTGTGTTAGAGAGATATCCGAGGAATTGAAAAATTACATGATACCCAGCTGAGACAGAATACCTTGTCCGGTCAGTAGCTCAGTTGCCAAACCAATTGCAAAGCCCAACATTGCAAGACGACCATTCCAGGTCTCTGCAAATTGAGTGAAACCGAATTTACTTTCTTGACTTTCCATGGCTTAAAAACCTCTTCAGGCTAGGTTTAGGTTCTGCAATAGAATGTAACATAACTTTAGATAGAGCGACAACAATCTATCAAAATCTCAAGCTCCATTGACAGGAGTTGATGACATAGCAATGCAAATCGTTGATCACAGCCACCCCCAGCTTTGTGCCAAAATTCGCGATCGCATTTTGGCAGAGCCCAGCCAACGCATACCGTTTGCGGCATTTATGGAGATGGCGCTATATGACCCAGAGTATGGATACTACGCCACTAACTACGTCAACATCGGCAGCTCAGGCGACTTTTACACGGCACCCCATTTAGGCGCCGACTTTGGGGAACTGCTGGCCGAGCAGTTTGCCGAAATGTGGGCACGGCTGAACTACCCTAATCCCTTTACGTTGGTAGAAATTGGGGCTGGACAGGGTTTGCTGGTGCGCGACATATTGCGGTACCTGCATCGCCACCACGATGCCTGCTTTGATGCGGTGGAATATGTGGTGGTGGAGCAATCGGCGGCGCTTGTTGCCCAACAGCAGCAACGCATGGCTAAGCTGGTTGCCTCGTTTGAACGATTGCATTGGCGCACGTGGGATGAAATTGCCATTGACTCGATTGTGGGCTGCTTGTTCTCAAACGAGTTGGTGGATGCACTGCCGGTTCATTGGGTCACTCAGCAGGATGGGCAGCTGAAAGAAATTTATGTGACGTTGGCAGACGCAACTGAAAAACCGTTGGTAACATCTGCTCCGATGGAAATGGAGGTTGATTTATCTGCGTTGTGGTATGGTGCGCCAGCGATCGCTCCGGTATACAGTTCGACCCAGTTTGCCGAGGTGTTGGCGGAGCCATCCACGCCGGAGTTGCAGCGCTACTTCTCCGTCACGGGGATTGATTTTCCTTCGGCGGCCTACTGTCAGGGATACCGCACCGAAGTCAACTTGGCCGCATTGGATTGGATGCAAACGGTGGCCAGTCGATTGCGTCGTGGCTATGTACTGACCATTGATTATGGATATCTTGCACAACGCTACTATTTGCCGAGCCGCAGTGGTGGCACCTTGCAGTGCTATTACCAGCACCAGTATCATTCCAATCCCTATATCCATGTAGGGCGGCAAGACATTACGGCCCATGTTAACTTTTCGGCCCTTCAGCAACAGGGCGATCGCCATGAGTTAGAAACCTTAGGATTCACCCAACAGGGGTTATTCCTCATGGCCTTGGGCATGGGCGATCGCATTGCCAATATTTCTCAACTGGTGCCCGACGAAAAGTTTACCGTTGCCGATATTTTGGCCCGACGCGAGGGGTTGCATTCACTGATTCATCCCAATAGCTTGGGTGGCTTTGGTGTTTTGATTCAAGGAAAAGGACTAGAGCCGCAGATGAAGGTGCTAAAAGGATTGCAGACGCCCGAGCTGAACTTGGAATAATGCGATTTCTGCAATTTCCAGTTCATGATTGAATTAATCATCTGGAAATTGCCAACAGGCAATGCGTTCTACAGAACGGCTTCCACAGCAACAGATTTCTTCTGTGGAGGCAACCCATTCGCGATCGCACACGTGGCAGTGATGCAAAATGTTTGTGTAGTTTGCAAGGTCTAATGCTTGTTGCCAGTCGGCGAGTTCTTTTGGGGTAAACAGGTTGGATGTCTCTTTCATGGGTAAACACCAGGCATAGAAGTGCGCAACGTATGTTGATTCAATATGACTTGAACGACATACCAAAGCGATGATGCGGATGTTGCTTGATCGTATCGCGATCGCCAAAAAAGGAGACATCTAAACAAGATGTCTCCCGGCAGCAGAAAGGAACAGAGAATAACATACTGACTAGACTGGACTTAACTCATCTCCATTCTCTCGATTTCATAGAGTTAGAGATGCAAGTTGCAGGGATGAATTTAGCCTTTTGACAGATGGTCATGAACTGAGTCGTGAACCTTAACTTAACCAAATCATGCATCAATGGATGAATGAATTCCATCAGTTCTAGTTAACAGAAATGACTGTTGCGGGTAAATTGGCTTGGCTGAGTCGCTGCATCATTTGCTCTGCCGAAGGGCGGTCGCGGAATAATCCGGCCTGCATGACTACCTGACCATTGAGCACGGTGCGGAATGCGTCAGGCACAATGGCACGAATGCGCATCTGAGTGCTGGGGCTGCTATCGCGTACAATTACCCGATAGCTAAAGCCCAAGTTGGCGGCTAAACCAGGCGATGTGCCCTGAGGTGTGCCAGTGTAAACAGGATTTTGCCATACTGGAACCGAAGGCAACGTGCCAGGGGTGTGGCCTGTAGGAGTGGGCGGCAGGCCCGGAACTGGCAGCACGGCAATATCACCTGGGCGGCCTGCTGAGGGTGGCGGAGGGAGCGGCGAACCTGAGACCGGAGGCTGGGTGGGACGCGGGGCTGGATTGGATGCTGGTGGTGGTACAGGAATGACAACAGGCCCCGACCCCGGACGGTTGGGAGTTGGATTGACCGCAACGGGTGGAGTCGTGGGAGTTGTAGGACGAGGATTGGAAACTCCGGTTGAGGGGGGTGTGGGGTTGGCTGCAATGACGGTTCCCAGCGGCTGGTCGTTGGTGAGGTAGTAGTGGCCCAGGGTTCGTCCTTGATAGCTGCGGCGCGTAATGCGCCATCCGTTGTTCAAGTTAATTTTTCCAAAGCTGGAGGGAACCCCATTGGTGCGGCCAATTTCGATCCGGCTACCACCTCGGCTAGAAACCGCATACAGCACCATGGCATTGCCAACGGTTTCGGTTCGCAGGCTGTATTGCAAGCCCAAATCTTGTCCACCCACCCGTACCGAGTAGCCGTTGCGATCGCTGGCTCGGTTACAAATTCCGGTAAAGTCGAAGCCCAACAGGAGCGGTTCTACATTATTGCCTGATTCACGCCAGCAGGGACGCGTGTTGCTGACTTGCTCCAAAACTGTGAGTCGGCTTCCGCCTGCCGTTGCCAAGAGCATGAAGCGGCTTTGGTCAACTTCGGCGCTCGCAAAGGTTACCGCAGACGCAGCACTAAACAGTCCACTTGCACCCAATCCCAGAGCCGTTAGCGTTGCGAAACTCAACCAGCCTTTCAGTTTCATAACTTTTCTCTTCTATGTGTCATGTTTTGAGACCTATCGGCGGATTCCCTGATTTTGAGCTGCCGGTAGATAACTACCGAACATACTTCCACCGCTTTCTCACCTCATCCGTAGATTTTTGGAAGCTCTTTTGAAAATATTTTGAAGCTCCAAAAATAGCTGCTAAAAACAAGGGCTGCTGACCTGATTAGGAATCCCAAACTCTTGCTATGAATAAGGCTGAGGCGATCGCCTTTTTGTGTGGTGAAAGCTTTGTACCCTGGACGGTGCGATCGCAAAAAAAGTTTCATTTGCATAAACAAGCCAACAGTAACGAGTAGACAATTTGACAACTATCACATTGCCAACGCCACATTAAACAAACAATAGATGAAATGACTGAGAGTTTAGCTCAACTGGTGACAGCCGCGACATCTTTCTGGCAAAATTTGGCAAAAAAAGACACCCTGTTTGGGTGTCCTTTCCAAAAAATCGCTCTCTCGTTCAATTGATGTCAAGTTCAGTGGGAGTTGAGCCTGGTTTGTTTCAGCATCAACTTTCCCCTGTTAACCATTGCGGATGGGTCGATTCACTCAAGGCTTAGCCATGATTAGAATTGGGTCAAAATGTACAGCAGCGAAAACAGCACAATCCAAATGATGTCAACGAAGTGCCAATAAATTTCGGCCATTTCGATACCGGTGTGCTTGTGCTCGGAGTAGTGCCCTGGGCGGCGCGATCGCCACAACACGCCCAAAATGAGCAGCAAACCCACAAACACGTGCAGCCCGTGAAACCCGGTCGTTAAGTAAAAGCAATTGGCAAAAATATTTGATTTCAGGCCATAGCCCAAGGTGGCATATTCATAGACCTGGCCTGCCAAAAAGATGGCACCCATAATGGCCGTGATGATGTACCACTTGCGCATCCCCTTCACATCATTTCGCTTGATGGCGGTGTCGCCCAGGTGAATCACAAAACTACTCGACACCAGGATGATGGTGTTGATAGTGGGCAGAAGGAGCTCAACCTCGGTGCCTTCGGGGGGCCACTGTGCTGCCGCGCCCCGCAAGAGCAAGTAGGTGGCAAAGAATCCACCAAACATGAGCGATTCGGACATGAGGAAGGTGATTAATCCCCACACCCGCAGATCGGGGTGCTCACTATGTCCAGGGGCGATCGCAGTTTCTGCACCGATGACATCAAGAACCGTATCGGATTCAGTTGTAGAACCTTGCATAACATTCCAGAGAGAGAGGACAGAGAACGAAGGACGACTCATTGCGAAAGGGAAAGCCCTGGGGGCAATCGCCCTTCGCAACAAAGGGATCCGTTATGGAGACGAAACCGCTTCTTCCGCTTCTTTGAGGCGATCGAAACCGTAGTCGTATGGGCCGGTGGTCACCACAGGCAACTCTTCCCAGTTTTCGACAATGGGGGGAGAATCGGTCGTCCATTCCAGCGTTAGTGCATTCCAGGGATTGCCCGATGCTTTGGGGCCTTTAACCCAGCTGTAAATCGCGTTAATGAGGAACGGAATGAGCGAAAAGGCCAACATAAACGCGCCAAACGTGCAGAGTTTGTTGAGCGACTCAAACTGGGGATCGTACATGGCAACCCGGCGCGGCATGCCGTGGGTTCCGAGTTGGTGCATCGGCAAAAAGGTCAGGTTGGTGCCGATAAAGGTCATCACAAAATGAACGCGACCCAGACTTTCGTTCATCATGCGTCCGGTCATTTTAGGGAACCAGTGGTAGATACCCGCATACAGACCAAACACCGAACCGCCAAACAGCACGTAGTGGAAGTGCGCCACCACATAGTACGTATCGTGCACATGCACATCAAATGGCGCTGCACCCAGCGTGACACCGCTCAGGCCACCCAGCACAAACATAGAGAGCAACCCCACCGCAAACAGCATGGCGCTGGTATAGCGAATTTTGCCGCCCCACATGGTCGCGACCCAGCTAAAGATTTTTACCCCGGTTGGTACTGCCACAATAAAGGTGGAAATGGTGAAAAACAGACGCATCCACGGCGGAGTGCCACTGGTGAACATGTGGTGCACCCACACAAACAGGCCCAGCAAACAAATAGCCAAGCTGGAATAGGCGATCGCCTTGTATCCAAAAATTGGCTTGCGTGAGTGAACTGGAATCACCTCGGACATAATGCCGAAGATGGGCAAAATCATGAGATACACCGCTGGGTGCGAGTAAAACCAGAACAAATGCTGGTAAATGACAATATTGCCACCCGCATCTGGCTTAAAGAATGATGTCCCAAAGTTGATATCAAACAGCAGCAGCGTTAGGCCAGCCGCCAGCACAGGAGTGGAGACCAAGGCCAATACCGAGGTCGCCAAAATTGCCCAGCAAAACAGGGGCAATTGATCCCACTGCATGCTTGGAACTTTCATCTTGAGGATGGTGATCACAAAGTTCACAGCACCCATTAGCGACGAGGTTCCCACCAGCACCAGCGAGACAATCCACATTGACTGAGCGGTATTGGCCGTCACTTCGCTTAAGGGGGGATAGGAGGTCCAACCTGACTGCGCCCCACCAAACCAAAAGCTGCTGAGCAGCAGCAATCCTGCGGGTGGGTTCATCCAAAAGGCGATCGCATTCAAGTTGGGAAAGGCCATATCGCGGGCACCCACCATCAGCGGTACCAAATAGTTGCCAAAGCCGCCAATGGCCGCAGGCACCACCCAAAAGAAAATCATGATGGTACCGTGATTGGTCATCAGGGCGTTGTACAACTCTGGGCTGACAAAGTCGGGATCGGGAGTGGCCAGCTCGGTGCGCATTCCCACTGCCATGAGCCCGCCAATGAGGTAGAACACAAAGGCAGTGACCAGATATTGAATTCCAATCACCTTGTGGTCAATGTTGTACGTAAAGTATTCGTACCACCTCCAAGGGCGATGCAGGCTGCTATGGGTTTCCACGCCTGTTTCGAGAGGGATTTGAGCTTGAGCCATAACGCTTCTATAAAAACGATTGTGATTCGGGTAAAGAGAAACTAAACGGAAATGAGCGTGTGTGGGGTGACAACCAGTGACGAGACAGAATACAGCGCGACGTTGTGAGGAACCAGAAGTGAGAAATCCTTGAGGGAACAGTGCTAGGGATGGGAACGCGATCGAGGGGCGATCGCACCGGTCGCTTCCTGGTGGATCTTCGAAAGACCCCAACCCTTACCCCAACAGAAATCTACCGTTCGCCGAACGCATCACTAAGACTGCGATCGCAGTTGAGCCAACATGTTTGAGGTCATGCCCATATCCTGCACATAAGGCTGCAAAAATTCTTCATTGCTCATCGTTGCTGGATTGGCCGCCACCACCTGATCGGGAGACTGCGACTGAGCAACCCGGTTTTGATCCAGCCAAGCCGAAAAATCTTCAGCCGTATGAACAATGACCTGAGTTCTCATGCCACCGTGGTAACTACCACACAGCTCAGCGCATACGACAGGATACGTTCCCACCTTGGTTGCCTTAAAGCGCAATCCTGTTTGCTGCCCTGGCAGAGCATCTTGCTTGAGGCGAAACTGCGGCACCCAGAACGCGTGAATAACATCCTGTGCTGTCAGATTGAGCTGGACATCGGTATCAACCGGAATGTGTAATTCTCCTGTGATTACTCCGCTCGTAGGGTAGTTAAACAACCAGGCAAACTGCATCCCCGTCACATTGACCGTGACATCAGCCTCGGTACCCAAGCCAACCGGAGATGCCCCATACCCATACTTGGGATCAAATGTGGGAGCGGTTTCCCCATCCATGAGGGCCATAGTGTCGCCAGCCACAAGCGTACTTTCGGGAGCTTGTGCCACCAGGGTGGTGTGGTGTTGATGCCCCATCATGGGATGACTGCCCGGAGCCAAGCCGCCCATTTGTTGAAAAACATCCACGCTGTAAATTCCTAGGCCAATCACAATAATGGCCGGAATGGCAGTCCAAAAGGCCTCAAGCGGCAAGTTTCCCTCTACGGGGAGGCCATCGCTCTCATCGCCCTTGGGCTTGCGGTAGCGAATCATAAACCACAGAATGGCCCCCTGCACAACAATGAACAGTGCCGTGCTGATGATGACCATGACATTAAACAAGTCATCGACCAGGGGGGCTTGCTCAGAAGCTTGCTCGGGCAACAGGCCGTGGTGCTGGCCAACCCAAAAACTGACCAAGGTAATCAGAATGCCAGCAATGAGAGTTAATATCGGGGCTGGAATTTGTTTCATGAAAGATCAATGAATCAATTGCGAGTGTAGTGCTGCTGGATGAAGCGGTAGCTCTCAGCCGTTTGAGTCGTCACTTGTACAGAATCAACTTCACAAATCAACTTCACAAGCTAACTGCATCGTTCAACTGGGTGCCAACTCAACAGGAAACTGGCGTCTCCGTCACTCTTCCTGTGATATCACCCGATTTCTGTAAAGCTCGAAAACTTCTGATTTGTTTCACATACGGGGATGGGTTTAGCTGGCGCGTACTGCAAGGAGGCAGATTTGATGTTGCTGCTATTACCAAAGGCTGAATTCCCATTTTGCAAGGGCAAGAATTGCAGCCTAATGCTGAATCAATATCGATGAACGATTGATGGACGACTGCCGGGTAAAGCCAGGCTACAGCGGCGTAGATGAGTCTTGTCAACGACATTTAAGTTCAGGACTGTGATACTTGATACATCAATTTTGCGTGGTAAAAATCAATACAAAAAGAAGTATCAACGAATGATTCTTGCGATGAATTCATTCAACTAAAGAAATAAATCCAAGATGAATGGCAGAACTTAAACGAAAAAATGATGACGACCACATCCAGAAATCATGTTTGAATGAGGTTCAGATTTGATGAATGGCTTCGATATGTCAAAACGAAACGTTTAGGATCGCTGAAGCATCACGAGATTTTCAGGTTGATCTGTTACGAAAATTAACGGCTTTTAGAGAGTAATGTGTGGATGAAATTCAGGACCGACGGCGCTCTTGAATTTACCTTCGATACTAACGTGATCCCCATAGGCGTGCCGGAAGATGTTGCGTTTTGTAGCGATCGCCCGGTTTCATTGGCTGTGGGGCATGGAATCTCGGCTCTCGCACCTTGTTGGCCTTTTGGTTCAAGCTGGTTTAGCCATGATGGAAGCTCATGATCTCGCAATTTCTTCGCTGCAGGCGATCGCGCTCCGACTCTCTCCTCAGCAGGACCTCAAGCACGAGTTAGATCAATTTGCCAAAACTCATCATTTGGATGCGGCGTGCATTCTGACGGGGGTGGGTAGTTTGAGTCAGGTGGTGCTGCGGTTGGCGGGTCAGCCCAACGCCACAACCTATCCTGGCCCGGTTGAAATTGTGTCGCTGATGGGCACGCTGTCGCGCCATGGCTCCCATTACCACATGGCGATCGCCGACTCAATGGGACGCACCTTGGGTGGGCATGTGCTGCACGGCTGCACCATTTACACCACGGCAGAACTGGTGTTGGGTGTGTTGCCCCACCTATGCTTTACCCGACAGCCCGATCCCCAAACGGGATATTGGGAGCTGGCGATCGCATCGCAAAAAGCTGCGCAAACCGAGGTTTAAGGGTGCAAATTAGCCGAAATCAGATTTCGGTTAGCAATTTTTCGAGCTGCGATTAGAATGATGGGCATTTAGGTCATTTTTACCCTTATTGGCGATCGCTCATGATGGACAAACTTCTCAAGCCCCAACGCATCACTTTGGCTGCAACCGTTGCCTGCTTGCTCAGCGTAGGTGTGACTGTTCCCGCCTGGCTTGGCTCAGCGCAGGTCGCCGCCCAAACGGCAACACCCCAGATCCGCCCACTTGCCCAGGCACCCGGCACCATTGTCGATGTTGCTCGCAATAACGGCACGTTTAATACCCTCCTGTCGGCGGTACAGGCGGCTGGATTGACCAATACCCTCGCTGGCCCTGGCCCGTTTACGGTCTTTGCTCCCACAGATGATGCCTTTGCGCTGTTGCCCCAGGGCACGGTAGATGCCCTGCTCCAACCCCAAAACCGAGATTTGCTGACGGAAGTATTGACCTACCACGTGGTGCCAGATGCCGTCACCTCGGATGAGCTGGAAACGGGTGGCCTGGATACGCTGAATGGAGGCTTGGCGGTGCTGGTGACTCCCGATCGCGTGATTGTAAACGATGCCAGTGTAATCCTGCCCGATGTGCCAGCCAGCAACGGGGTCATTCACGCGATTAACCGAGTGCTGCTGCCCATTGGCCTGGTGGATGAGCTGCAAGCTCGCACGGCGGCGGCCCCGGCGGCAACTCCTTCGCCCTCGCCCTCGCCCTCGCCGGTTCCTGGACTCTGGTAAACCTCAGAAAAGCCCATGTTTGCGTCCGCCTCGCGCACGCAAACATGGACACTTCAGCCTATCCAGAAATCAGGTTGGTAACGGTTGCCAACCCGAATGCAACCCATCGCCCGATGGTTGCGCATACAGCCGCAGCCGATGGGGCGACGGGTGGCGGCTATTGAGCGGTGGCGTATTGCACAAGTTGCACTAACCGCTGCCGCAAGGTTTCCAAGCCCAGGCGATCGCCCGCCGAAATAAACGCAGCCGTTGGATACTCGGATTGAGCCAGGGCCAACGTATCGCCATTCACCTGATCAATTTTGTTGAACACCAGCAGAATGGGGCCAGGAGTCACAGGCATTTCCGACAAAATGGCCATGACTGACCGAATATGGCTTTGCCATGCCGGATGGGACAGATCCACCAAATGAATTAGCGCATCGGCTTCGGTGACTTCTTCCAATGTGGCGCGGAAGGCGTCCATCAGCGAGGCGGGCAGCTCGTGAATGAACCCCACCGTGTCGGTGAGGACGATCTGAATGGATTCCAGGCTATCCATGTCAGCGATCGCCACTCGGCGGCTGGTGGGATCAAGCGTCGCAAACAGTTGATCGGCGGTGTACACCTCTGCGTTGGTCAATGCATTTAGCAGCGTGGATTTGCCAGCGTTGGTGTAGCCCACCAGCGCCACCGTCGGCACATCGTGATGCTGGCGTCGTTGCCGTAGTCGGGAACGGTGTGCCTGGAGCTGGTTCACTTCTTGCTGCAATCGGGCAATCCGTTTTTGAATGGCGCGGCGTTCTACTTCCAGTTTGGTTTCACCGGGGCCTCGGGTGCCGATGCCACCGCCCAGTCGCGACATGGCCTGTCCACGTCCGGCCAGCCGGGGCATCATGTATTCCAGTTGGGCCAACTCTACTTGCAGCTTCCCTGCACCGCTTTGGGCGCGTTGGGCAAAAATGTCGAGAATGACTTCGGTGCGATCGACCACGCGCACGCCAATGCGCTGCTCCAAATTCCGCACCTGCACGGGCGATAGGTCGCGATCGAATACGACTAAGTTCGCCCCTAATGTTTGCGCGATCAGGGCAATTTCTTCGGTTTTGCCTTCGCCGACGACCGTTTGGGGATGGGGGCGCGATCGCTTTTGGTGAATGACTTGCAGCACATCGCCGCCTGCTGTTTCCACCAGTCGGCCCAGTTCCATCATCAAATTGTTGAATTGGTGGAGAGACTGTTTCTCGGTCAGCAAGCCCACCAGCAGCACGCGATCCTGGCTGGGGCTCACCTGCCGCGCTACATACTCGCGCCGAAACTCTTCCTCCAATCCTTCCACCAGATCGAGGAAATCTTGCTGAGACAAGGACTCTAACGAAACCGGAGGCGATACGGTCCAGTTGGCTTCGGGATGGGGCACCAGATGGGCCAAATAGGCGGACTGCACGTAACCTGTGGCCCCACCACCTCGTCGCTGAAACCCACCGGATGAAATGGTGAGCATAATCAGGGCATCTAGCCGTTGCAGGGCCATGGCGGTGAGGGCGCTATCGGCGGGTGGCTCTGCTTTTAACTGTGTAGTAATGCAGCGAATGCCGCTGAGTCGCTCGGCTCCGTAGCGTGGCAGTTCCAGGGGGGGAATTTGGGTTTGGCGCACCGTGCCCACTCCCACGCGAATGACTTGTCCTCGGCGGTTGACATAGGCGGAGACGGGCTGTTCAATTTCGCTGCTAATGGCCGCAAGGCGCTGGGCAAACTCCGGCGTGGTGAGGCGATCGCCCGGTAGCCGCTGATGATAAATTCGTTGCAGCTGCTTGAGCTGGCTGGTTTTTAACCCTTGCAGGTTTCCGTAAATCGTTTCGATAGGCAACTGAGATCGGCGTGCGATCCGTAAACTCGACTATCTCGTATTCTAACCAAGGTCGGTTTGTTAAGGTTGGGGGCGATCAAAACGAGACGAATATGAGCGCAAAGCAGGAGACCTCCTAATATTGTTTGTCGCGGGGTGCTGCAAGCAATTCCGACCGACACAAGACTTACGCAGTTGAAAGATGGCTGGGGCGATTAGCGCCCCAGCCATCTTTCAACCCCCTGGTTTTTCGGATGAAGTATGTCAGCCCTAAGATAAATTTGGGCAGCAGGCAAGGTAGAGTTGCTGAATGTTGGGCGGTAGTTGAACGGTAGTTGGGCGGTAGTTGGGCGGTCAATATCGGGATGATTCACTTAAGGGGATTGGCAAACTGATATGAACGGCTACGAGCGTTCTGATAGTCTGGAAAGTGAGATCTGTCTGCGTAGCCACTCATTACCAAAGATCAATGGATACCAAAGCATTTAAGCGATCGCTCAACCATTCCGAAAACTATCACCGCAAGGGATTTGGGCATGATGCCGAAGTGTCGGGCATGATGCAGTCGGAGTATCAGAGCAGCCTCATCCAAGAAATTCGCGACAATGGCTACACGCTGACGCGGGGCAATGTCACGATTCGTTTAGCCGAGGCGTTTGGCTTTTGCTGGGGTGTAGAGCGGGCGGTGGCGATGGCCTACGAAACGCGGCAGCATTTTCCCACGGAGCGTATTTGGATCACGAATGAGATCATTCACAATCCATCGGTGAATCAACGCCTGCGCGATATGAATGTGGCGTTTATCGATGTGGTGAATGGCGAAAAAGATTTTTCGGGTGTGGCCAAGGGCGATGTGGTGATTTTGCCGGCGTTTGGTGCGAGTGTGCAGGAAATGCAGCTGTTGAGCGATCGCGGCTGTACCATTGTGGATACCACCTGTCCTTGGGTGTCGAAGGTGTGGAACACGGTGGAAAAGCACAAGCGGGTTGCCTACACGTCGATTATCCACGGCAAGTACAACCATGAGGAAACCATTGCTACAAGCTCGTTTGCGGGCACCTATTTGGTGGTGCTGAATTTGGAGCAGGCAGAGTATGTGGCGAATTACATTCTGAATGGCGGAAATCGTGACGAGTTTTTGGCAAAGTTCAGCCGCGCCTGTTCGGAAGGGTTTGATCCCGATCGCGATTTGCAACATGTGGGGATTGCGAACCAAACCACCATGCTCAAAAGCGAGACAGAGCACATCGGCAAGCTGTTTGAGCGCACCATGATGAAGAAGTACGGCCCCGATAAGCTGAATGAGCACTTCTTGGCGTTCAACACCATTTGTGATGCGACGCAGGAACGGCAGGATGCGATGTTCCAACTGGTGGAGGAAAAGCTGGATCTGATGGTGGTGATTGGTGGTTACAACTCCTCCAATACGACGCATTTGCAGGAAATTGCGATCGAGCGGAGCATTCCGTCGTATCACATTGATAGTCCTGAGCGGATTGGGCCGGGGAATCGGGTGGAGCACAAGCCGTTGGGTCAGGATTTGACGGTGCAGGAGAGCTGGTTGCCGGATGGCGCAATTACGGTTGGGGTAACGTCGGGGGCGTCTACGCCGGACAAGATTGTGGAACAGGTGATTGAGAAGATCCTGCAGTTGAAGGGGGCATTGGCAACGGCATAAGTTTGCGTTTCTTGGAATTCTTGAACTTCTGATACAAATCCTGCTTGGGGGGAAGTCAATCCCCCAAGCCCCCGCTTTCTGGGGGAGTTATGCCCCCAGACCCCCGTAAGGGCTTAACAACTCGATGCCAATCCGCGCTCCGGGTTAGGGTTTGGGCGGGGTGGCAAAGGGTGGCGGATTGGGGTGTATGCGATCGCCACCCCGAAATTTGAGATGCGTCGTTGAACTAGCCTGGGCTCAATTCAAAATCACAAATCCAAAACCTAAAATCGCATCGCAGGGGATCGCGCTACACTACCGTACATCCAGACGCGATCGCCCCTTTGTCTTATCCCTATGCGGCAACTTCGACTCATCCTTCGGCAATGGAAACGGTGGTACGCCATTTTGTGGGCGATCGCCACCTGTCTTCTTATTGGCCTTACGAACTGCACACCTTCTCAAGATTCGACCGGCAGCTCGACATCGCCTACAGCGGCACAGCAGGTTATCGTGTTTGGCTCCGTATCAGACCCAACGAACTTGGAGCCGGGGAATTACGAAGACTTGTATACGGGGTATGTGACCCGCCAGATTTACGATCAGCTCTTGGATGCGGAGCCAGGAACGACGGAATTGGTGCCGTCTTTAGCAACAGAGTGGGCTGCCTCGGAAGATGGCTTGACCTGGACGTTTACGCTGCGAGAGGGGGTGATGTTTCATGATGGCACTCCGTTCAATGCGGAAGCGGTGAAGGCCAATGTGGAGCGCTGGTGGGACCCGGCGAGTCCGTTGGGCTTTCGGGATGCGGGCAAAAACTATGTGATTTGGAAGGCGCTGTTTAACGGGTTTAAGGGTGAGGAGGGGTCGCTGCTGCAGGCGGTGAATGTGGTGGACGATCGCACTATTCAATTCGTGCTTAGGGAACCGTTTGCAGGATTTCCGTCGGCGATCGCGGCGGGTTACTTTGGCATGGCGAGTCCAACGGCGATTGAGCAAGCCGGGGCAGACTACGGCACGGCGGGTTCGGTGGCGGTGGGCACGGGTGCGTTCCAATTTGTGGAATGGCGCACGGGCGATCGCGTTGTCCTGAAGAAGAATCCCAATTACTGGAAGGAGGGCTTACCCAAAGCCGATCAGTTGGTGATTCGCACCATCAAGGACGCGTCGGCGCGCATGGTGGAGTTGCGCACTGGAAATATTGATTTCACGATCAACCTCTCACCAGAGCAGCGAGCCGAAATTGAGCGTGTACCGGAAATTGACGAGAAGCTGAGTTCTCCATTTAATGTGGGCTACTTAGCGCTCAATACCAGCTACGAGCCGTTCAGCAAACCCGAAGTTCGTCGGGCGATCGCCGCTGCTATCAACAAGCCCGCTATGATTGACGCGTTTTGGGGCGGGTTGGCGACTACGGATGGGCACTTTACGCCGCCTGCGCTGTCGCAATACCAAGATCCCAACGTGACGGACTATGAGTACAATCCCGAAGCGGCAAAGCAACAATTGGCCGATTCGGGTTATCCCAATGGGTTTGACTTGGACTTGTGGTATCCCGATGCCAGTGGCGCGGTGTTTCCGGCACCTAAGTTTATTGCCGAGGCGATCGCCGCCGACCTCACTGACGTTGGCATTCGCGTTAATCTCAACACCAAAGATTGGGCGGGCTATCTAGCCGATCGTCTCAATCCACCCGGATTTCAAGCATTTATGCTGGCCTGGGGTGGCGACTATGGTGATCCCGACAACTTTTACTACTCTCACTTTGGCCCCGGCTCTACGGATGATATTGGCGGCTGGCGGAGCGATCGCGTCATCACATTGCTGAACCAGGCACGGCAAGAGAGCGACGAATCGGTACGGGCCACGCTCTATGCCGAAGTCGATCGCATTTTATTTGACGAAGCGCTCCGCATTCCCCTCGTTCATACTCAAACGCTCATGGCTCAGCGCAAAGACCTACAGGGTTGGGTACCCAGCCCCCTCGGGGCCGAGTCCTTTGAAACCGTGACCAAGTGAGAAGCCAAAACCTTCAATACTCCTGCATTTGCTCATCTTCAAAGCACCACAGCCACTGTTCGCCCAATTCTGCTGAGCTGATGATGGGATGCCCCGTCGCCTCAAAATGCCGCCGTGCGTGTTGATGTTCTGATGAGTCGCAGCACAGCATGGAGCCGCAGGTTTGGCAAATGCGCAGGTGAACCCAGCGACTGTTGATTTTGAGGCACTCTTCGCAGCGAAAGACGGGAAAGTTTGCCTTAGAAATTAGATTGTCGTGGTCGAGCGTATCAAGGTGGGAGCAGCTCATGGGGTAGTTACCAACGTGGAACCGTTGTCGAAATTGTAGCGGTAGCCTGAATTCCTAAGCGATGGGTTGGATACATCCCATCAGATACTCAAGCAAGCACGAACTTGCTTCCATTCAAGATTTATTCACGGGGCTATTCATTTCAAGATTGTGGTTCATTCGTTTTTCTATCCTTAAAATCATTACAAATATTTGATCAGATACAGCTTGTACAACACGCTACAAGCCAGACTCGATACGATAGGAAGCTAATTCAACGATGGTTTGATCGTGTTCTATCGCTGTCGCCAGCGTAGTTGAGACAAGGGCATGTGGGGGGATAGCGAAGCCATCACCCCACATGCCCTAATCAAATTGGCTATCGCTGTAGAGATGGAATTGGAGCAGATTTGGGGCGATCGCCCTAGTCATGCACGCAGAGTTTGCAGCTTAGGTTTTTGTTGAGTTAAAACAGCCAATCTGCGGCTCGATTGTTAAGACAATTCTGCAAAACCCTTCGCTCTACTGGGTTCTGGCGTAATATATCAACCTCAACAAAGCTGCAATTTGGCTCAATTCCTGCATTAGAACCCACCTGTTTTACGACTTTTGGAAACTTCCATACTTTGAACGAATCCCCCCATTACAAATCCATCCCCAAAGGAACTGATATAGAATGCTTAGTCGCATAAAACACTGGCAGGCCGCCCTGTTGGGCGTTTTTACTGCCGTCGCCATTACGCTTACCAACTGTACCCCCTCGCAGCCAACCGATACCGCCAGCCCAGGAGCTAGCCCCACCGCTACTACCGGTGCTGCCACCCTGGTATTTGGCTCGGGCGGTGACCCCGCCAACCTGGAGTCTGGCAACATCACCGATGGCAACTCCATCTATGTGCAGCAACAAATTTACGATCGCCTCATCGACTTTGAACCCGGTACCACCAACCTCGCCCCAGGACTTGCGACCGAGTGGGAAAATTCGGATGATGGCCTCACATGGACATTTACGCTGCGCAATGATGTGACGTTCCATGATGGCACCCCCTTCAATGCCGAAGCCGTGCGCGCCAACATCAACCGCTGGTGGGATCCGGCAGATCCCTTGGGTTTCCGCGATGCAGGTAAAACATTTGAGATTTGGTCTGACTTGTTTGGTGGCTACAAGGGTGATGAGAATTCCCTGCTGTCAGCCATCAACGTGGTGAATGACACCACCATCGAGTTTGTGTTGTCGCAACCGTTTGCGGCGTTTCCGGCGGCGATCGCTTCCGGTTACTTTGGCATTGCTAGCCCCACCGCAATTGAGCAAGCGGGAGCAGATTATGGCATTGCGGGCTCTACCGCAGTGGGCACTGGCCCGTTCAAATTTGTGGAATGGCGCACGGGCGATCGCATTGTGCTGGAACGCAACCCCGACTACTGGCGCGATGGGCTGCCCAAGGTGGATCAGGTGGTGTTTCGGTTCATTCGTGAGCCGGCCTCGCGCTTGGCCGAGTTGCGATCTGGCAGCATTGACTTTACCGTTGACCTGGCTCCCGATCAGTTAAACGAGTTGGTCAGCGACAGCAACTTAGAAGAAGTCCGTCGGCCTTCATTCAACGTGGGCTACTTGGGCCTCAATCCCAGCTACGAGCCGTTGAGCAAGCCCGAAGTCCGCCGTGCGATCGCCATGGCCATTAACCGCAGCGAGATTGTGGAAGCCTTTTGGTCGGGCTTGGCCACCACCGACAGCCACTTCACCCCACCGTCGATGAAGGAGTTTCAGGCAGAATCCCTAGGCGACTACGAATACAACCCCGATCGCGCCAAGCAAATGCTGGCTGACGCAGGGTATCCCAATGGGTTTGATCTGGAGCTGTGGTACATGCCTGTATCCCGTCCCTACTACCCCACACCCAAGCCGATCGCCGAAGCGTTTGCCGCCGACCTCTCCACCATTGGCATTAACGTCACGCTCAATACCAAAGACTGGGCCGCGTATCTCGAAGATCGCAACAAACCGCCAGGCTTCCAGTCCTTTATGCTGGGCTGGACGGGCGACTATGGCGACCCCGACAACTTCCTGTACGCCCACTTTGGCCCCGGTGCCACCAGCGACCTGGGCAACTGGACGAATGAGCGGGTGGTGCAATTGCTCAACGAGGCACGCGAAGTGAGCGAAGAGGGCGATCGCGCCGCTTTGTATGCCGAAGTGGATGAGCTGTTGTTTGAAGAAGCCGTGCGTATTCCCATCGTGCACTCCGAACCCTTGCTGGCCCAACGCTCCAACCTTTCTGGTTGGAAGCCCAGCCCCTTTGGCTCTGAACCGTTTGACGAGATTGAAAAAAGCTAGCCTTTCTCGCAAATTCAGGGGTTTGGGATGACCAGACCCCTGAACTCGCCACACTCGGTTTCGAGTCTATACCTCCCTCCTCGAACCTGCGTCGGACGTTCAGCCCCATCCCCAGTCTGCTTCAAAAAATCAACCGAATTCCACCTCTGGATTTGCTTCGTCCAAGATGAATTGCCCGACCACACGGCCCTAATTTTCTATGCTGAGATATATTGCCAAACGGTTGCTCGACCTCATTCCCGTATTGTTGGGAATTTCGCTCCTCGTATTCCTATTTCTACAGTTCATTCCAGGAAATCCGGCGATCGTGCTGCTGGGGCCTCGTGCGACACCCGCTCAGGTTGAAGCCTTAATGGAGCAAATGGGGCTGAATCAACCCCTGCCTGTGCAGTATTTTGCCTTTTTAAGCAGACTCATTCGATTAGATTTAGGCCGCAGCATCATCAGCGGCATCCCCATCATGCAAGAGATTGGCACCCGCTGGGCCGCCACATTTGAGCTGTCGGTGGCGGCGATGCTGTTTTCCATGGTGGTGGGCATTCCCGCTGGCATCATCGCCGCTGTCAAAAAGAACGGATGGATCGACAACATCGCCATGTCGGGGTCCTTGCTGGGGGTGTCGATGCCCGTCTATTGGCTGGGTTTGCTGTTGGTGTACCTGTTTGCGGTGAACTTGCAGTGGTTGCCACCCAGCGGTCGCATTAGTGTGGGGGTCAACTTTCAGCCCATCACCGGGTTTTATGTGCTGGATGCTCTCATGCAGCTCAACTTTCCTGCCTTAGGCAACATTCTGTCCCACCTGATTTTGCCCGCCATGACCGTGGGGACGATTCCCCTGGCGATTGTGGCGCGCATTACCCGCAGTGCCATGCTCGAAGTGATGTCGCAGGACTACATTCGCACGGCTCGCGCCAAGGGAGTGGTGGAGCGTTTGGTTATTAGTAAACATGCGCTCAAGAATGCGCTGCTGCCTGTTGTCACCATTGTTGGTTTGCAGTTTGGCACCTTGCTGAGTGGAGCCATTCTCACCGAAACGATCTTTTCCTGGCCAGGGCTGGGTTCCTGGATATATGAGGGGATTTTGGCGCGAGATTATCCGGTGGTGCAGGGAGGGGTGGTGTTTGTGGCGATCGTGTTTGTGTTGGTCAACTTGCTGGTGGATGTGTCCTATGCCTTTCTCGATCCACGCATTCAGTACAAATAGGTTTTCTACGTGCTTCGACACCGTTCAAAACCAGACTCTAAAACTCTGTGCCGCCCACTGTGTCGCCCACACAGAGTTTTACGGGTTTATGTTGAATGATGGTTGCTTCCTGACTTGGCTTGCTACCTGCTTGCAGGGACTGATGCACACTCAGGATTCACGCCCGTTGTGCAAAGCCCTGTCGGCTCCGAACCATCCTTCAACTGCATTGGCCCGATTCACTGTGGAGCATCACTCTCGTTATGGACTCTTTGACAGCGCCGCCTATTGCTCAACAGTCGAGTTTGCAAAAGGCAACTCGGCGATTCTTTCGGTCGATTTCTGCGCGGATTGGATTAGGGTTGACGTTGCTGCTGTTGGCCCTGGCTCTATTGGCTCCAATTTTGCGACCATTTGACCCGGCTACCGCGCGAGATTTTGCTGCACGTCTGACCTCACCCAATGCTCAGTTTTTGTTTGGCACTGATGGCTTGGGGCGCGACATGCTGAGTCTGGTTTGGTATGGCATCCGCATTTCGTTGCTGATTAGCGTGGTTGCGGTCACGCTGGGGCTGGTGATTGGCACATTGTTGGGGCTGGTGTCGGGCTATTTTCGGGGTTGGATTGAAACGGTGATTAGCTGGTTTACGGATATTTTGCTGGCGTTTCCGTCAATTTTGCTGGCGATCGCCGTTGCAACGGTCATTGGCCCCAGCCTTCAAAGCGTGATGATAGCTGTGGCCGTGGTGCAGATTCCCATCTTTACCCGACTAACGCGTAGTATGGTGCTGTCTTTGAGAGAGCAGGGATTTGTGCAAACGGTGCGTGCGTTTGGGGCGAACCCGTGGCGGATTATCTTTTTGCACATCTTGCCGTCGAGTTTGGCTCCGCTGGTGGTGCAGTCTACCCTCTCAATTGGTACGGCAACGCTAGAAGCTGCTGGCCTGGGCTTTTTGGGATTAGGGGCCAAACCCCCCACGCCAGAGTTGGGCACGATGCTGTCGGATTCCTTTACCAATGGTTATGCCCTGTCAGCGCCCTGGACCATTTTGATGCCGGGGCTGACGATTACGCTAATTGTGCTGGCGTTTAATTTGCTAGGGGATGGGCTGCGAGATAGCCTAGATCCGCGAGCCAGCAGCTAAGCCCGACGCGCGAACATCCACCATCCACCCACACCTATTACTCCCACGAGTGCGATCGCCCCAAGCCACACGCCAGAGCGATCGCCCATTGGCGGGTTTGGATCATTTTGCTCATTGGCGGTTAGGTTCGGAGTCGAAGCCGCGACGGGAGCAGCGGCGGTGGCGACGGTCACATCGTACTGCATTTGAAATGGGGCAAAATCATCGACCGTTTGTGGGGTGCAGTCTAGTTCCAGCTGGTACAGGCCAACGGCAGGAAAGACGATCTCTGCTCCAGGAATGTTCTGGTAGGTTTCGGCGGCGATCGCCTGTACTTCAGGCTGCAGAATCGGTGCTGCATCGGGTTGACGAGGAGCCGTGTACACCGCCATCTGACAGTTAGCTTCACTCAAGGCTAGAGGTTCGCCACCTTTGCGCGTAAGGGCAACCCAGGCGATCGCAGGTTCTCCAGCCTTGGGTGCATGGTTCGGTTCGATATGCCAAGTGCCCGCAATGTCTCCAGCAACTTGGGTAAAGTGAGCCAAAGCGGGAAACGGGCTAAAACACAACACAAACGCGGCCAAGCCCAAAGGCGCAGGTCGTTTGAAATTAGAATCGCGAGGCATGATATCAAATAGATCTAAGCGATGAGCCAGCTTGGCTCGTTAGTGAGGCTTCCTTTTCTAGCCTTTGTCACTGTAAAGCCCGACCCAAACCCACGGCAAAAGACAACCTGTCAAACTTCGCTGTTTGCGTATGCCAAGAGTACGCAAACATGTGCTTTTCTGGGACGTGTACCGCGCACCCCAGAAAAGCCCCTAACCGAACCTGACGTTAAACTTGATCTCACCCCAATCCTAAACCTGATCCCACCCCAACCGATGCGAAGCGACCTCACGCATCTCACCCGATACCCCCTTGCCGAGGGAGGGGCTGGGAGGGAGGGGCTGCCGTCTCTCTCAGTCAGGGGGTTTGGGGGGCGACGCGCCCCCAAGCGCAAACCTGTATCGCAAAACAAACCAATGAACCAATACACCTCTTGCGTGAATTGTTGTATGGCACTACCACACAACAATTCACCTCTTCAAAAATGCATTGATCCAAGAAGTCCAATACACAATCCCAAAAAATAAGGAGAGCTGAGATGCAGCTCTCCCCCAATGATTGAATGATCAAAGACGTACCGCCTAAGCGCAGGTCGCCAACAATTGGTCAGCCTGCTTCGCCGTCTCAAAGAAATAAGCAACGTTTTCTTCCGGCGTGTTGGGGAGTACACCGTGGCCCAGGTTAAGGATGTGGCCGCGGTTACCAGCTTTTTGAATCGTGTCGAGGATGCGATCGCGAATAAACGCCTTTGACCCAAACAGCACACCCGGATCCAGATTGCCCTGCACCTTCATATCTGGGCCAAGACGCTTACGAGCATCGGCCATATCCACCGACCAATCCACCGTCACAATATCCACACCCGACTTACCCATGCGCTCCAGCACACCTGCGCTTCCGCTCACCAGCAAAATCAATGGTGTGTCGGGATGGGTTTCGCGCACTTGGCGCACGACCTGCTGCTGGTAGGGCAACGCAAACGTATCGTAGTCCTTTGGGCTCAACTGACCAGCCCAGGAATCAAAAAGCTGAACGACCTGCGCGCCGCAGTCGATTTGGTAGCGCACATAGGTGGCGATGGAGTCGGCAATCTTGCTCAAGAACTGGTGCAACACCGTGGGATCGGAGAAGGCCATGTTCTTGATGATGGAATAATCTTTGCTGCCTTTGCCTTCTACAGCGTAGGCGGCTAAGGTCCACGGAGCGCCCACAAAGCCAAGCACGGTGGACTGGTTGCCCACTTCTTGCCGTAGGGTTTGCAGAATTGGCTTGATGAAGGGCAACGATTCTTCCGGCTCCAGAGGCCGCAGGGCATCTACCTGAGCTTGGGTGCGAATGGGGTCGGCAATGATGGGACCTTTGCCTTCGGCAATGTCCATGTCAATGCCCATACCGGGCAGAGGGGTCACAATGTCGGAAAACAGAATTACACCATCGGGTTGGAAGGCGCGCCAAGGTTGCAGCGAAACCTCGATGGCGACTTCAGGAATTTCGGAGCGCTCACGAAACGACGGATACTTATCACGCAGGTCCCGATAAGCTTTCATATATCGCCCTGCTTGCCGCATCATCCACACGGGAGGACGATCTAGCACTTCTCCACGAGCAGCCCGAAGCAAATATGGAACCTGATTCGATCCGGTCATTACAACTCCGTTCTTGATAAAGCAACTTTCAAACGCATTTGCTAGCTTACCATTCAGCGATCGCCCTCCTTGAGTACCCCCGCCGCAACCTGTCATAAAAATTCACGCTTCTTGCGAAAACCATGCAAATGTTCAGCAAACTCAAACAGAGCTGCTATGACCATAGCAACTCTGTTTGAGCCAACGCGGGCTAAATGGGAATATCGCTGAGTTTCCTAACGATCGAGATCATCGAGCTGACGCTCGGCATTCTCGACCCCGTCTTCGTTGTTTTGCTGCTGATACAGCTCTAGCGCCTGCTCAAAAGAGGCGATCGCCTCTTGGTCGCGATCGCGACCAAGCAGCGCCTCTCCCAGCTGATAATGGGCATCGGCATTATCAGGCATCAGCTCAGTCACCCGGCGAAACGAAATAATGGCATCCACATACTCACTCCGCTCCAAGTACAGCTTGCCAAGTTCCATTTGCACATTGGCATTATCTGGCTGCAAATTGGCGGCACGGCGATAGAACGTCATCGCCTGCTCTGCATTATTTTGGGCGCGATACACATCGCCAATTTGTAGAACGATATTGGCATTGCGAGGATCAAGCTCGGCTGCCCGCTTGAGGGCATCCAACCCCTCGCGCACATTGCCCGAATTGATCAGGGCGACCCCCAGCGACGCGTTGATGTAGCCACTTCGAGGAGCCAGCGCCACCGCATCGCGCAATACATTCACAGCTTCTGTGTATTTTCGCTCTCGAATCAGCAGCGCCCCCAAGGTCTCCTGCGTAACAGGATTGCGAGCATCTAGCGCGATCGCTCGTCGGTAGGCATCAATGGCACCCCCATAGTCCTCCTGCCGAGTGAGCACCACCCCCAATCCCAAAAAAGCTTGCAAATTGTTGGCATCTAGCTCGGTGGCACGGCGATAGGATTGGGCCGCGTCGCCATAGTCGCCCAGGTTGGCATAGGCAAAGCCCTGAGCGTAGTGAAATGCAGCATTGCGCTCATCCAGCGCGATCGCCCGATCATAGGCCTGCACCGCTTCAGCAAAGTTGTCTTGATTGGCATAGGCAAACCCAATGGCCGCATGAATCCGAGCGTTGTCTGGTTCTAACGATGCTGCTTGACGGTAAACATTCACCGCTTCGGCAAAATTGTTCGCCTGAACCAACTCGCGCCCACGCCGCAGTAATTCGTTGACCTGTTGAGCCGAGCTGCGATCGCCCTGGTTGGCCTGTGCCATGTGCAGCACTGGGTGCGGAAGCATGGGCAACGTGGGCATTGGTTCAACGGCCACAGCCGAGGAGACCTGAGCCGCCTGCGACGCCATGGCAGGAGCGATCGCCCCTGATACAGCCAGCGTTAGCGCCAAAAAAATATGAGATGTTGCAGCACGAACCGTCATAACGGATCACCTAAACTTGCGAGGAACTGTCTACGGTCTAACGAAAGTTTGAAACTGATACGTAAAAAAATGTTTCAGTTTAGAAGCACCTATTGATCTATATCGGACTTGGGGGTGATTGAAAACAGTGGACAAGGTCTTCACTGCGCACCGAATTTGCCCAAGCCATAGCCACTCTGTGGTTTCGCCAAGTGGCAGAAGACGCAAACCCACAGCAACAAGTTCCCGACTCTTCGCTCAAATCTTTTTATGAGTTAAGGCATTTCAATCGAATTTTTTAGGCGAATTTTTTTCAGGCAAATCTTTGCATGCGAATTTGGAGCCCTGCCAACCTGCGTTAAATCTGCCCCCGCAGCGCCACAAGGTTCTCCCAAACGGTCTGTGGTGCATAGCCCAACGCAAACGCGCGGGAACTATGCAACGACACATCGGGTGGACGAGGAGCTGCCATGGCCACATCCGCCCGATGGCTGGTGCAGATTAACTCCATGGGCAGCTCAAACACCTCGGCCATCTGCCGACCAAACTCATAGCGAGAGAGGCGATCGCGCCCACCCAAGTGCAAAATTCCCTGAGCTGTGTTCAGCGCCAGCAATAGCCCCAACGCGGCATCATATCCACTAACGGGTGTCCGAAACTCATCGACAAATAGTTTGAGCGACTGGCCCGATCGCACCTGATTCACAAACTGCGGCAAAAAGTTGGAGTTGCGGGCACAGGCTCCATACATCAGCGGCATTCGGCAAACCACCGCTTGGGGATAGCCCGCCAAAATGGCCTGCTCAGCTTTGGCCTTTTGCTCGCCATACACACTCATGGGATTGACCGCATCCGTTTCGCAATAGGGCGCACCTAAGCCATCGAACACCAGATCCGTGGATGTGAACACCAATGGAATGTTGGCCTCGGCACAGCGGTTTGCCAACTCAACGGCCGCCGTAACGTTCACCGCGTGCGATCGCGCTACATCCTGCTCACACACATTGGGCTTGGAAATGGCTGCTAAGTGGATGACCGCCTGAGGTCTCACCTCCATCAACGTTTGGGCGATCGCCTGAGAATCGGTTAAATCCAGCCTGAGCATCGCAACGTGGGGAATCTGCGCGGGAGTGCTGCGATAGCTGCCCACCACCCGCCACTGCGAAGCCGCCACCCGTCCCACATAAGCCCCCAAAAAGCCGCTTATGCCGGTGATAAATAACGTTTGTTGTGCGGGCTGCTCGCCTGGCTCCATAGCCCTAGCTCCACAATTTAGCCACAATTTAGGGGGGATATCAGAGGGTTACTATAGGATAAGTCAAGGCTTTGACCTCCTCCTGGCTTTGCGATCGCGCTCGATTTCTCTTCACCGAGCCAGACACTGCTCCGACGGTTGATTCAGCGTACCTCTAGAGGAAGAATGGTTGCGATCGCTGCAAGTGCTACCCTTAATTTTGCAGGAACACCAGCATTTGCAAACGTTTCACCTGATTCGACTAAGGCTGTTCGCTCCGCTTTAAATATGCCTCTAGTGACTGGTGTGCCGCCCGCCCTTGTGCATCCCAATCCTGGCTCTTACAAGGCGTTGCTGTTCGGTTCTACGGTTGATCGCACCATCCATTCCGAGTTCACCTGATTCTCAGTTCACCTACGTCACCCCTTGCGATCGCCCCTATTCTATAGCAGCAACACCAGATTACGCCGCTGTCCAACCCGACCAGGCTCGTGTGTTGAAAAACTATGCCGTTGCCCGGCATAGCCTCATCGCAGGTCAATTCAACTGCGAATGACAACGGAGCAAGGTTCTCCATGATGAATGCTCACCTTCGTATCTCACTCTACTCATGACGGCTCTACCTCCCGACGAACCCACGCTTTGGCATACTCTCTCAGCCCAGCAAGCGATTGAAAAGCTGCAAAGCGATCCGAAACGCGGACTAACCTCACACCAAGTTACCGAACGGCGACAAACTTTTGGTGTCAATGAACTGGACAGCTCGGGCGGGCGATCGTCACTGATGATTTTGCTCGATCAGTTCAAAAACATCATGCTCATCATGCTGATTGCCGTGGCAATCATTTCTGGTGTGATGGACTTTATCGATTTGCAAGCGGGTGAAATTGCGGAAAATGATATTCCCTTCAAAGACACGATCGCCATCCTTGCCATTGTGTTTTTGAACGGCTTGTTGGGGTATGTGCAGGAAAGCCGCGCCGAAAAGGCTCTGGCCGCGCTGAAGAACCTGAGTTCGCCCAAGGTTCGGGTCAATCGAGATGGCCAAATTTCTGAAATCGATTCAAAAGATTTGGTTCCGGGTGATGTGATGATGCTAGAGGCGGGGGTGCAGGTAGCCGCCGACGGACGCATTCTTGAAGAAGCGAATCTCCAGATCCGCGAGTCTGCCCTGACGGGAGAAGCGCAGCCGACCAATAAGAGTAGTTCTGCCACCCTGGAAGGCGATACCTCGCTGGGCGATCGCGACAATCTGGTGTTTCAGGGAACCGAAGTCGTGCAGGGACGTGGCACGGTCTTGGTCACCACCACCGGCATGAAAACCGAGCTGGGCAAAATTGCGACAATGCTGCAAGGCGTTGAATCGGAGCCCACTCCTCTGCAGCAGCGGATGGATCAGCTCAGTAAGGTTTTGGTATCGGGTGCGCTGACCCTGGTGGCGATCGTGGTGGTGGGTGGTCTCCTCGTTGCCGGGTGGGATAGTTTTCGAGATTTGCTGGAAGTATCGCTGAGTATGGCGGTGGCGGTCGTGCCGGAGGGGTTGCCTGCTGTCATTACCGTCACTCTGGCGCTGGGCACCCAGCGCATGGTTCGGCGCAATGCCTTGGTGCGCAAGCTGCCCGCCGTCGAAACGTTGGGTTCCGTCACCACGATCTGTTCCGATAAAACGGGCACCCTCACCCAAAACAAAATGGTGGTGCAGTCCATTCACCCAGCGGGCGAATCATTTCACGTGACGGGCCAAGGCTACGACCCCGAAGGGGATTTTTTGAGTGGGCAACAGGCCGTTGAACCTCAGCAAAACCCCGAAACGATGTTGCTGTTGGCTGCGTGTACTTTTTGTAATGATGCCGTTCTGCAAAAAGAGAATGGTAACTGGGTGATTTTGGGCGATCCTACCGAAGGGGCTTTGCTGGTGGTTGCCGCCAAGGCTGGGATTGATCGCCATCAGCTCAACCATGAGTTTGTACGGGTGTTTGAGGTTCCCTTTACCTCCGAGCGCAAGCGCATGAGTGTGGTTGTAAAACCCGATGGCTCAATTTCTGATAATGTCTGCACGGCGGTGTTGCCCAAAGACGACATGACCCTGTTCTGCAAAGGCTCGGCTGAGCTTGTGCTAGAACGATGCAGCCATATCTTTATAGGCGATCGCCCCGAACCGCTCACTTCAGAGCTGACCCAGCAACTTTTGCAGCATAACGATAAGCTGGCCCGCGAAGGATTGCGCGTGTTGGGATTTGCCTACAAGCCCGTGCACCAGCTCCCCACCGAAGAGGATGCCGAGCATATTGAAAAAGAGCTGATCTGGCTGGGGTTGGTAGATATGTTGGATGCCCCCCGCCCCGAGGTTCGAGATGCAGTTTCCCGCTGCCGCAGCGCGGGTATTCGCCCCGTGATGATTACCGGAGACCACCAGCTCACGGCTCAGGCGATCGCCCAAAATCTCAACATCGCCAATCCCGAAGACGAAGTTCTCACCGGACGCGAGCTAGAGGCGATGAGCCAAGCTGAGCTAGAGGAGCACGTCAATCGGGTCGGCATTTATGCTCGGGTATCGCCTGAACACAAGCTGCGAATTGTTCGAGCGCTGCAACACCGGGGCAAAGTCGTTGCAATGACTGGTGATGGGGTGAATGATGCCCCTGCCCTGAAACAAGCCGATATTGGCATTGCGATGGGCATTACCGGCACCGACGTTAGTAAAGAAGCCAGCGATATGGTGCTGTTGGATGACAATTTCACCACTATCGTTGCCGCTGTTGAAGAAGGCCGCGTCGTTTATACCAACATTCGCCGCTTTATCAAATACATCTTGGGTTCCAACATTGGAGAGGTGATTACCATCGCGCTCTCCCCGCTGTTGGTTTCGGGTGGAGTGCCTCTCACTCCTCTCCAAATCCTTTGGATGAACCTTGTCACAGATGGACTGCCAGCGCTGGCCTTGGCCGTAGAGCCCGCCGAGCCCAACGTGATGGATCGTCCACCCAACGACCCCAAAGAAAGCATTTTTGCACGGGGTCTGGGATTGTACATGATTCGCATTGGCATTGTATTGGCCATCATTGCCACCAGCATTATGGTGATTGCCTTTAACTACACCCAAACCAACTTTGGCAATGGCCTCAGCCCCGAGCGCTGGAAAACGATGGTGTTTACCACCCTGTGTGTTGCCCAGATGGGGCATGCCCTTGCGGTTCGTTCCAATACGCGGCTGACACTACAGCTCAATCCGTTTTCCAATCCCTATGTGCTGGCGTCGGTGGTGCTCACGACTCTGCTACAGTTCGCTCTCATTTATGTGGAGCCGCTGCGCGACTTCTTTGGCACTCACTTGCTCAGCACCATGGATGTGATGCTGTGTTTGGGCTTTAGCACGCTGATGTTTGTTTGGGTGGAGTTTGAAAAGCTGTTTGTGCGTTGGTATATGCGGCGCAAACATGGCTAAAGGGGAATGGCGATATCCGTTCGTGTTTGGGATGAACTCACGTAGGATGATGAACGGATACCGTGCTACCGGGCTGAACCATTGGGCCGATGTTTTTACAGTCCCTCTATCTCCGGCAATTTCGCAATTACCGCGACCAAGGGGTAATATTCGATGCTGCCAAGACTATTGTGCTTGGCGACAATGCTCAGGGTAAGTCCAATCTGCTAGAGGCGGTAGAACTGCTGGCAACCCTGCGATCGCACCGGGTGAGCCGAGACCGAGACTTGGTGCTGGAAGGTGCTAGTGAAGGGGCGATCGCCGCCACGTTGAACCGCAGCGCTGGCTCGGTAGACTTAACCATGACCCTCCGCAGCAATGGCCGTCGCACCACGGCCATCAATGGGCAAACCACCAAGCGTCAACTCGACTTTTTGGGTTTGATGAATGCGGTGGAATTTTCGTCCCTAGACTTGGAATTGGTGCGGGGTGGCCCGGGCTATCGCCGCAATTGGTTGGACACCTTGCTAATTCAGCTGGAGCCTGTGTATGCTCACATTTTGCAGCAGTACACGGTTGCCCTCAAGCAGCGCAATGCCTTGCTCAAGCAACTTGCTAAAGACCCTAGCGCAGCGCAGGCCAACCCCATGGAGCGGGCCGTATGGGATGCCCAACTGGCCGCTTTGGGAACTCGCGTGATCCGTCGCCGCGCTCGAGCGATCGCCCGAATTGCCCCCTTGGCCGAGACCTGGCATCGCAACATTAGTGATGGCAAGGAGCTGCTTACCCTAACCTATGCCCCCAATGTGCCCACCGAGGGCGACGATCCGCAGCATATTCAAACTGCCTTTTTAGAGCGATTCAAGGAAAGGGCGATCGCTGAACAGGTTCAGGGAACGACGCTCGTGGGTCCCCATCGGGACGAAATCGACTTTGCCATTAACCACACGCCTGCCCGCCAGTTTGGGTCGCAAGGGCAGCAACGGACCCTGGTGCTGGCGCTCAAACTGGCCGAACTCAAGCTGATTGAATCGGTAATTGGTGAACCGCCGCTGCTGCTGTTGGATGATGTGCTGGCCGAACTGGACCTGAACCGCCAAAATAAGCTGCTCGATACGATTCAAGATCGATTTCAAACCCTCATTACCACAACCCACTTGGGGTCATTTGATGCACAATGGCTGCGATCGTCCCAAGTGTTGACCGTTGTTGCAGGCCAGATTCAGCCGTAACGGCTCCCCACCGACCCTTCGACTCGCGCCAAGCTGTCCCTTGCATCTGCCGTTACAAAGTGCCGCTACAATGGTTTCCATGCCAACGGTTTCCAAGGGATTCTATGGAATCGTTGCTGTCGCTCCGTTTCCGCTATCTTTTCCCGTTCTGTCTACTGACTGTTGCGCGACCTCATGATGCCTGATTTGCCACCGTTAACGACCGATACCATTTGGGCCATTTTGAATGATGCGATCGATGACCACACTGCGAACCAATTGGTTTGGTATGCGCTGGGCTATCGGTTTGATGCGGCAACGGCTCAATGGGATGCTTCGGGTGTAGAGCCTGATTGGCGAGAGGCGTATCCTGAGCCGCCCGACTTTATTGAAAGCCGCCCTGCAACCGTGAAGCTGACCCGCTCCATTCCCAAAGAGAACAAGCAATTGTTGAAGGAGCAGCTTGGTTTTACCGGCTACAAGGTTGGAGAGCTGGTTCCCCGGTTGACTCGTCGTGCCACAATGGCGAACTGGCTGCTTAGCTACTTGCAGCTCAACCCAATTTCCCATGTTTAGTGCCTCATGCAGTCAACCCTAGAAGGTTGGCTGGGTGAGTTTGGATGATGGGCCTCGTGACACCTTGCATGCTGATATCCCTTGAAGGAGCAGCCTTTTGTCGTTTCAATCCTTTATCTGTGTGCAGTAGCGCTTATGAACTGGTGGGACAAGCTAAAAAATAACGGACCTGCAAAGTTTGGAGCGATTTTGCTCCTGGTGTTTTACCTGTCGATTCTGGCTGCAGAGTTTGTGGCTCCTTATAATCCCTATGCAACTCAGTCAGAGGGTTCGCTGCTGCCCCCGACACAAATTTACTGGCGCAATCAGCAGGGCCAGTTCATTGGGCCACATGTGTATCCCACCACCCAGGGAGCGGTAGATCTGGAGACGGGCGATCGCCCCTTGAATGTGGATTTCAGCCAGCCATCTCCTGTGCGCCTGTTTGCTCAGGGGCCAGAATATCAGCTATTTCGCTTCACGGTCTCGGTGCCAACGCGATTCTCATTTGCCAATCCTGAGTTTCAGCCCCTTTTCACGATCCCTGGAATTCGGGGCGATCGCCATTTATTTGGCACCGTTGGCGAAGGTCGACTCAATATTTTGGGCACCGATGAGCAAGCACGCGATCAGTTTAGCCGATTGGTGCATGGCGGTCGCATTAGCCTCAGTGTGGGCTTAGTTGGAATTTTAATTTCCTTTCCGCTGGGTTTGCTCATTGGCGGAATTTCGGGATATTTTGGCGGCGCGCTTGATGCCATTCTCATGCGCTTTGTGGAAGTGCTGATGACCATTCCCGGCATTTATTTGCTCGTGGCGCTGGCGGCGGTGCTGCCTCCGGGACTAACCAGCACCCAGCGATTTTTGCTCATTGTACTGATTACGTCCTTTGTGGGCTGGGCTGGTGTGGCTCGGGTGATTCGGGGTGAGGTACTGTCGCTGCGAGAGCGAGAATATGTGCAAGCCGCAAAGGCCATGGGCGGGCGATCGCTCTACATCATCCTGCGCCACATTCTGCCGCAAACAGCAACCTACGTCATCATCTCTGCCACCCTATCGGTTCCGGGTTTCATTTTGTCAGAGGCCGTGCTGAGTTTGATTGGGTTAGGCATTCAGCAACCCGATCCCTCGTGGGGCAACATGCTATCGCTGGCCACCAATGCCTCCATTCTGGTATTGCAGCCGTGGCTGGTGTGGTCGCCTGCAATTCTGATTGTGCTGACGGTGTTGGCGTTTAATCTGTTGGGTGATGGCCTGCGGGATGCGCTCGATCCGCGAAATCTGCGTGTCAATCGAGAACTGGTGGATGCAGAGGCAACGGGCACCGCGCTGGGCAATACTCCCCAAACGTAAATGCTAACGAGCTGGATTGAGCTGGCGAACTAGATGAACCAGTTCCGGTAGAATCAGCGACTCTAAGGCTAATTGCACTGCATTGCTAGAACCCGGCAGCGAAAAAACTAGCGTGCCCTGATGCACCCCTGCGATCGCCCGTGATGCCATTGCTCGGGAGCCAATTTCTTGATAGCTAAGCCAGCGAAACAGTTCGCCAAATCCTGAAATTTCTTTGTCGAGCAAAGCTTCGATCGCATCGTAAGTGGTATCTCGTGGCGCAATGCCTGTACCCCCGTTTAAGATCACAACTTCGATTGCGGAGTCTGTGCCCCATTGCCGCACCTGAGCGGCGATCGCTGCGGCTTCATCAGGCAAAATGCGGTACGCTGCAATGCAATGGCCAGCGGTCTCCAGCAAGTGCTGAATGAGTTGGCCACTCCGGTCGGTTTCCACAGTGCGCGTATCGCTAACGGTTAGGACTGCACAGCTCACGGCAACTGGCGCGTCATCAGGATGAGGACGATGGGCCATATCTCCCAACGGGTGAACGACATGGAGTAAGTCAACAAAACAATGGCTCGCGGCTGATATCGCGGCGAGCCATCTGCGTCAATTAATCGGCCTTGCTAAAGCCCAATTCGTTTTCATTGGCATAGCGCTCCATAAACCGCATAAAGCGATCCCACTCTTCTGCACTCTTCATGGAGTACACCGCTTCCAAAGCTTCGGGCTGACCATTCACAAACTTCGCATTGACTTCGCGCGTGACCAACTCTCCCTCTTCATCAATCAGATACATGCCTGTAATGTCTTGGGTGCTATCTTGAGCCAGCGCGTTTGGCTTTTCAAAGTAGAACATGGCACGTCCGCTGTTGCCGTCGCGAGCGCGAGTTAGCCGTACATCGGGCACTACATCTTCGCGAATTCCTCGGGAGAATTGAATTTCCGCCATACTATTCCTTCCACTGCCTTTCTACACTTCGTTGTTATGGCAACATCAGCTCAGGCATGCTTTGAATGGGGTAACGCTATGGTTCCCACGCTGCATTGAACTGCGTTGCTCGGGCTGTCGCCAGCAAACGATGCCCGCGAACATTTGCTTTTGATTGATTTCCTTATATTCCCATCATTCGGTAACACCTATCAAATCCCGCAGCCAGCCTTCGACGCGATCGCCCATGGCCTGGTTGGAATACTGGGCTTCGGCCTGTTGGCGACAGGTTTGCCTATCAATCTGATCAATTTGGGCGATCGCCCGAGTCAGTTCTCTCACACTGTCGGGTTCGACAATCCACCCCGTTAGCCCGTCCTGCACAATTTCGGCAGGGCCACCCCGTCGGTATGCAATCACGGGTACGCCACAGGCCAACGCCTCAATTACCACATTGCCAAACGCTTCGATCCATTTGGGCGTGACTAACAAGGCTCGACACTGTCCCAACTGCTGCTGCAACTCTTGGGTCGATAAAAAACCTTCATATTGGTACGGCGCATCGGGAAACCGCTGCTGAATGTGCTGCCAATACTCTGCATCCGTGAGCGCACCCCAAATTTTCAGCCGGGTTCCCGTTTTCTCAATGGCGGCGATCGCATCCTCCAAGCCCTTTTCTGGTGCAACTCGCCCAACCCATGCCACCTCATGTTGGGGAGTCGCGCAAAACTGATACTGGGTCAAATCAAACCCATTGCCCAAAATGCGACACTCCTCTGCAAAGTCAAAGGTTGCCGCTTGGGCACGACTATGCATCCCAATGCTGCCCGGAAACCGACGGACCGCCTCGCCAATGATCTGATCCATCGCATCCGATAGCGATCCCATACTCACCAAATGGGCGATCGGTCGAGAAAAGTAAGCCGTCAGGTAGAACGGCAACCAATCGTAGGCAAAATTCACCAGCACATCGTACTCATGCTGCACAGATCGGGCATAGTCCCACATATTGGCCAGCACAGAATTGGGCAGCAACAGTATCGGATCTTCCCGGCTCTGGCTTTGGGCCAGCGATTGCAGTTGACCTGAAATGGGCACGACGGGTAGATCGCCCGCTACCGACCCAGCCGGAGCCACAACGGTGATGTTATGCCCGCGTCGCTGCAGTTCTTGCCCTAAGTTGCGCAACGTAAGCTCAACTCCGCCGCCAATGCCCGACCCCAATGGGCCAACCGATGTTGATACAAACAAGATGCGAAGCGGAGATTTTGACACGGTCATAGAGTTTCGACGAACAGGTTTGGGCAGTGTGTGAGGTTAAGCTGTGGGTCAAGAATGAGCGATACCCGTGCATCATTCTCAAACTCGTTCTGTCCAAATACGAACAGCTTTACATCGTCTCATATGGCACAGAGCTATGCACTTCTGTCTAAAGTGCTGATGGTCAGAATCTTACGGAGTTGAATGATTTTTGAGACGATAAGCGCTTCAAAAAACCATTCAATCCCTTGGTTCTTCGTATGAAATGCGTAATTTTTCGTGGTTTTGGATGATGTTTCTTGGGCTTTGTCCACCCAGCAGCATCTAGTTGGCAAGGCTAAATGCTGGGCAAGTGAGCTATGGTTTGTGCACGATGGGCAGAGTTGCCAGAAGCGATCGTGCCGTATCGCAATCCTGCTGAATTTGCGATTTCAGGGCATCAAGAGACTCAAAGGTTTGCTCAGGCCGCAAAAATGCCTCCAAACTCACCGTCAGGGATTGGTCGTACAAGTTGCCTGACCAGTCAAACACATGCACCTCAACCGTTCGCTGCTTTCCGTTGACGGTAGGCCGTATTCCCAAATTCATGACTCCCGCCGCTTCGGTAGCCCCAGCAATGCCCTGCACCCGCACGACGTAAACTCCATCTCGCGGCAAAAACTTTTCGCTAGGAAGCTGCAAGTTGGCGGTAGGAAAGCCAATTTGTCGGCCAAGCTGCTGTCCCTGCACGACTGTGCCGCACAGCGTGTAGGGGCGTCCTAGCAGTTGGTTTGCTTCATCCAGGTTCCCCGATTGCAAAGCTTGACGAATTCGGGAGCTGCTAATGCGATCGCCCAGCTCGGTATGGAGCGCCACTGTATAGACCGTAATGCCGAAATCCGCTGCGATCGCCTTCAGTTCTGTCGCTGTTCCTTTGCGATCGCGCCCAAAGCAAAAATCCTGCCCCACGCTAATGCAATAGGGCTTGAGGCAATTTACCAAAATTTGTTCCACAAAGTCGTAGGGCGATAGGCTGGCCAAGGTTTGAGTAAAGGGCAACAGCACCAATTGCTCAATCCCTAGCGTGGCGAGAAATGCCGCCTTCTCCTCAATCGGGGTCAAAAGCGATCGCTGCCGCCCCGAAAAGAATTCCTGTGGATGGGGGTGAAAGGTGAGAACAGTTGGAACTCCCGCATCATTCCCCGAGTCCTGCCCCGCTTCTGTCTCGGATGTAGAACCTACCACTGCCGAGCGACACACCGTTGAACCCAGCACAATCGGCTCAATGACACACTGATGCCCACGATGAATCCCATCAAAATTTCCCAGGGCAACTCGAGTAGGAGTTCGAACCGAATCTAGCGAAGAGGTGATCCACACACGTCAATGTCCAATACGTCGTCAACAGAGCACACAAGCCATACACATCTTAGAAGACTTCGCACCAACGCCGCGACAGCCATCACCACGCGCTTCATCGCCTGATGATTGACCCTAACCCCAAAATTCGAATAGCGGCCGCATGAGCAATGATGGAGAGACGTTGATTGAGACCGTTAGGTGTAGCGTTTGTAGGTGCAACTTGCACCTACAACCCCATGGGCGATCGCCTACGCTGACATCTTCACGGGCGAGTCAGAGGGCTCTGTAACCTTCAGTACGTCAATTTCCATGCCCTCGTAGGCAACATCACTATTGGGAAAATGAGCCAGCGTATCAGCTTTAATCTGATCCATAAAGTCATCACTGTGCAGCGGATCGTGATGGAAAATGATCAGTTTTTTGACATTGGCTTCCTTCGCAACCTTGACGGCTTCTTGCCAAGTAGAGTGGCCCCAGCCGATTTTGGGCGATTTTTCAGAGTAGTACTCTTCATCGGTATAAGTGGCGTCATAAATCATGACATCGGCATCACGCGCCAGCCACAAAACATTTTCATCCAGGCGATCGGGAAAATGCTCGGTATCCGTAATGTAGGCGACGGCGTGGTTGTTCCAGTTCACCCGATAGCCAACGGCCTCACCAGGGTGATTGAGCAAGGCATTCTCGACAACCACCTCACCAATCTCGACTGTTTCACCCACATCCAAGTCACAAAAGGTTAGATCAGCGCCCATGATTTGCAGAGGCACGGGAAAGTTGGGATGCAGCATTTGGTCGTTCAAGCGTTGCTCTATCGTAGAGCCATTAGGCGCGATCGCCCCATAAATCTTGAACGTATTGGTTGGCACAAACGCCGGCACAAAGAACGGAAATCCTTGAATGTGATCCCAATGAGAATGGGTAAAAAACATGTTGGCTCGCAGCGGCATCTCTCGCAATAGCGACTGCCCCAACACGCGTAGCCCAGTCCCTCCATCAAAAATGAGCAGTTGCCCATTCACTCGCATTTCAATGCAAGAGGTATTACCGCCATAACGCACGGTTTCAGATCCGGGGCACGCAATACTGCCTCTCACACCCCAGAAGCGAACCTTAAATTGGTTTTCCATGCTAGACATGAGGCTTCCTTACTGGCTCAACCAAACTCCGCTACCCCGTTACTTCACCGTCATTTAAATCATTGATTCATTCAAATAACAGCTCATGACATGATGCATATCGGCTAATTTAGCCCAAATACTCTATAAATTTCGCGGAGGGGCTAAGCCGGATGCTCAATACAAGCTTAGTACGAGCTTAAATTAAAACACCTTAAGGCTAAGAGTTCCCAGATTCTTAGCGAAAGCTTCAAAACTGAAAAAAATTACGAGCTAAAAATTTGGCTTGAAAGACACAAACACGGCACGCTACCCCGACCTGAATCATAGATCTATTTCACTAGGTTGAAAACACTAGACTGGATTCCCATCAATTCTCAGGTCATTGCTTTCATCCATTAAAGTCGGTCTCAGGCAGCGTCGTAGCTTAGAACGTTGGCCCTCAAATCTGCAAACCCTGAAGTGCAGCCAGCCCATGGACCGATGTTAGGTTGTACTGCAAAGGCGTGATCGTAATATAGCTTTGGCGAATGGCATGTACATCAGTTTCAACAGACTGCATCCATTCTAGATCCATCCCAACCAAGCTCCCATCGGGAGTCGCCACGAATTCTAACGGAGGCTGAGGAGTGTCTTCCAAAATCTCGCCAGCTAGCCAGTAGTAGGTTTTGCCACGCGGATCGATTCGCTTTTCAAACATATCGATGTAGCGTCGTAACCCTTGACGAGTCACTTTCACCCCAGCAATGTTTTCCTGAGGTACGGGTGGAATATTGACGTTTAACAGGGTCTCTTTGGGCAGGGGGCTGTGTTCAAACCGGGTCAGTAGCGTTTGGGCAAAGTTGGCCGCGGGTTGAAAGTCTTGCCAGGAGAAACTAGCCAAGCTAAAGGCGATTCCTGCCAAACCCTCAATGACCCCTTCCATGGCCGCCGATACTGTGCCCGAATACAGCACATCGGTTCCCAAGTTGGAACCGTGGTTAATTCCAGATAAAACCAAATCGGGAGGGGCATCGAGCAGCGCCCCCAGCGCCAATTTGACACAGTCCGACGGAGTTCCAGAGCAGGCCCATGCTGTAATGCCTGTATGAAACACACCCTCAATCTGTTCTGCCCGAATGGGTTTGTGTAGGGTTAACCCATGCCCTGTCGCCGATCGCTCTCGATCGGGACAAACGACGGTGATGTCGTGTCCGGCGGCGGCTAGCGTGTTAGCAAGCGTACGTACGCCCAGGGAAAAAATGCCGTCATCGTTGCTAATTAAAAGTTTCATAGTCAAGGATATGGACGAGTCGTAGGCGATTGGATGGGGTTGGAAACGTGTGAGTTGAGGGAGAATTGCAAGTTGGGACGGGGAAGCCGCTACAGCCAACCTGTCAAACCCAAATTGGCTAAGACAATCTCACAATTCACTGACAGAGCATCAGAACTGCAGGTCATCAGAGTTTTATCATGCTGGCATTCTAGTGTGCTGGCATGCTGGAAGACTGCGCCCTGCATCAACCTGCATCAAGATGCTGAAGGTGGGCAGACGCTTGCTGCAGGATGGTTAAAGCGCGATCGCCATTTCTCGCCAGCCTATGCTTCCAATTCAGGGTAACGCCTGTTGAGTTGATCACGCTGCGTGGCCGCGACTGCTTTAACCTCTAATTCATGCTTGGGGTTTCCTAGAGCGTAGCGAACTCGTAAACTGAAAAGGATAATGTTTGCTACGTCTACAACGACACGTAATTTTTGCTAATGAGTACTACGATGCAGCCCAGTGAACTGGAGTCTCAACTCGCCGCTCTCCAGGACGAGGCTCAAGAGGCGATCGCCCAAATTGACACGCTCGACGCTTTAGAGCAGCTCCGCATCAAATACTTAGGCAAAAAAGGTAGCCTCTCACAAGTTTTGGGTAGCATGGGGCGGCTTGGGGCCGAGGATCGCCCCCGGATTGGGTCTCTGGCCAACGAGGTTAAAGAAGCCCTGCAAACTAGCTTGGAGAACAAGCGCATTGCCCTTCAAGCTGCGGCAATTGAAGCAAAGCTCGCGGCAGAAACAATTGACGTCACCATGCCAGGGGTCTTCCGCTCTCAGGGGCGTGCCCACCCGCTCACGAGCACCGTCGATCGGATGATCGATATCTTCGTGGGTTTGGGTTATACGGTTGCTACTGGCCCCGAAATGGAAACGGACTATTACAACTTCGAAGCTCTCAATTTTCAGCCTGATCATCCCGCTCGCGATATGCAGGACACGCTGTTTTTGCCAGATGGCAATCTGCTGCGTACGCATACCTCTTCTGTTCAAATTCGCTACATGGAAGAGAATGATCCCCCCATTCGCATCGTGATTCCTGGCCGTTGTTATCGTCGTGATACGGTGGATGCAACCCACTCAGCTGTGTTCCATCAGCTTGAAATTTTGGCGGTTGATGAAGGACTGACCTTTTCGGATCTACGGGGTACTTTGAAGGTGTTTCTTGAGGCCATGTTTGGTGATATCGAGGTTCGCTTCCGCCCTAGCTACTTTCCGTTCACCGAGCCGTCAGCAGAAGTGGATGTGCGATGGAAAGGCCGCTGGTTGGAAGTGATGGGCTGCGGCATGGTTGATCCCAATGTGCTTAAATCTGTGGGGTATGATCCCGAGGTCTACACCGGCTTTGCCGCTGGTTTGGGGGTTGAGCGAATTGCAATGGTGCTGCATCAAATTGATGACATTCGCCGCCTTTATACTAGCGACTTGCGGTTCTTGCGACAGTTTTAGAGACAGTTGGGTTTAGCTCTTGGGTCTAGCTCTATCGCGATCGCCCTTTCTACCGCTGACCGCCGCGCAACTTTAAAGTTTGATACACATTTCACTCAAATTGTTAGATGATGGGGTGTTGGGCTTTGCTCAGTACCCCATCTTTCAATTGATCGAAACTCGCAGAGTACATGCTTTCTAGCTTCTTCAATCTGATAAAAAAGTCTGATCAAGCGATGGACAATCTCTGCTTTATTGTTTATAGTGTTTAATTGTCGCCAAAAATCAGATACGCGCTAAACCGTTCCAGAGTGCTCGGTTTGGCATGGAAAGGATACTGGACGGACAACTGTCCAAGTCCTCGGCGAAATGACCTAGATCGGTCGATTGCTCGATAGCTCTGTAGCAAAAGCCTGTTCATAGGATTGCAGAAATCCATAGAATCGTCTGCTCACTTAACTGGGCGGGCCTCTGGGGTTGTCACTGTAAAGAACTCAATGGAGCCAAAAAGCTGCAAATAGGGCGGCTTGGTTCTATTGTGGCGCGAGAAAAAAGGGAGACGTGAACCGTGTCAGTTGGAATTCTTGGCACAAAGTTAGGGATGACTCAAATCTTTGATGAGTCTGGGAAATCGATACCTGTCACTGTTGTTCAGGCAGGTCCCTGTAAGGTGACCCAAATCAAAACAGTTGACACAGATGGTTATGCCGCTGTGCAGCTTGGATTTGGTGAAGTTGCTGCAAAGGCTCTTAGTAAGCCGGAGTTGGGGCATTTAAGTAAATCGGAGGCACAGCCACTCCGCCATCTCAAAGAGTATCGCCTTGACAATCCTGGTGATTATCAACTAGGGCAAGAAGTTAAGGCAGATATTTTTTCGCCGGATCAGGTTGTTGATGTAATTGGTACCAGTATTGGCCGTGGGTTCGCGGGTTACCAAAAGCGTCATAACTTTAAGCGAGGCCCCATGGCCCACGGTTCTAAGAACCATCGTCTCCCCGGTTCGACTGGCGCTGGTACGACTCCTGGACGAGTGTATCCCGGTAAGCGTATGGCAGGGCGTCTGGGTGGAAGCCAGGTTACGATTCGCAAGCTGACTGTGGTTCAAGTTGATGGCGATCGCAACTTGCTGCTCATCAAAGGAGCAATTCCTGGCAAGCCAGGGGCGCTGGTCAATATCGTTCCGGCAAAACTTGTTGGTAAAGCGAAGTAACGGTTGCGAAATTGAGCCTTGGTGAATCGATCGCCAGCTCTGTTTCTAACAACACCTAGAGGATGAACCCATGGTTGAGTGTGTAGTTAAAAATTGGCAGGGCGAGGAGGCTGGTACAGCTTCTCTCGATCTGCGGACAGCGAAAGAAGAAAATGCGGCTCATATTGTTCATCGGGCCTTGGTTCGCCAGATGAACAATGCCCGTCAGGGTAACGCGTGCACCAAGACTCGTGCTGAAGTGAGTGGAGGTGGCCGCAAGCCTTGGCGCCAAAAGGGAACAGGGCGCGCCCGTGCAGGTTCGATCCGGTCTCCCCTGTGGCGGGGCGGCGGTGTCATCTTTGGACCCAAGCCTAGAGATTACTCCGTCAAGATGAACCGCAAGGAGCGTCGTTTGGCTCTAAGAACTGCATTGCAGGGCCGCGCTGATGATCTGATTGTGGTTGAAGATTTTTCTAGCCAGCTGCCTCGTCCCAAGACGAAAGAGGTGGTTGCAGCTTTGTCTCGTTGGGGTGTTGGCGCGGAGCAAACTGCGCTGCTGATTGTGGCAGAACGCGATGAGAATGTGTATCTCTCGGTTCGCAACATTAGCTCGATCAAAATGATTTCGGCTGCAAATCTCAATGTTTTCGATCTATTGACGGCAGACAAGATTATTGCAACTGCTTCTGCGATCGCCAAAGTACAGGAGGTATACGGTGAGTAAGCTAAATCCACGCGACCTTGCTGACTTGGTTCGGCGTCCTCTTGTCACTGAGAAGGCAACTCGCCTGCTCGAAGACAATAAGTATGTATTTGAAGTAGCTCCTAAGGCAACCAAGCCTCAAATCAAAGCTGCGATCGAAGTCTTGTTTGATGTGAAAGTCACCAGCGTCAATACCAGCAAGCCCCCTCGCAAGCAGCGTCGAGTCGGTCGCTTCATGGGCCATAGGCCTCAATACAAGCGAGCTGTGGTTACCCTGGCTGAGGGCAGCTCAATTGTGCTCTTCCCCGAAGTGTAACCCTAACGTGCTGACACGTTTACTCCTGACTGAACTGTTCTAGCTGGCGATCGCCACACAAACCGAAACTAAGAGAAAGTTATGGGCATTCGCAATTATCGACCCTATACACCAGGCACCCGAGAGCGCTCGGTGTCCGAGTTTTCAGAAATTACTCGTAGTGAGCCCGAAAAATCTCTAACGATTTCCGTCCATCGCCTCAAGGGTCGTAACAATCGAGGCGTTGTCACTACTCGTCATCGCGGTGGCGGCCACAAGCGCCTGTACCGCATCATCGATTTTCGTCGCGACAAACACAACATTCCCGCAAAAGTTGCTTCGATTGAATACGATCCCAACCGGAACGCTCGGATTGCGCTGGTTCACTACCAAGATGGGGAAAAGCGCTACATCCTACATCCCGCCGGATTGGCCGTGGGTACCACGATTATCTCTGGCCCCGATGCGCCGTTCGAGGTCGGCAACGCGCTTCCCGTTGGCAACATGCCGTTGGGTACTACCGTTCACAACGTTGAGCTAATTGCAGGACGCGGTGGTCAAATCGTTCGAGCCGCTGGCACCTCTGCTCAAATCGTGGCAAAAGAAGGCAACTACGTCACCCTGAGACTGCCTTCTACCGAGGTGCGGATGGTGCGCCGCGAGTGCTACGCCACCATTGGTGAAGTGGGCAACGCCGATGTTCGCAACGTGAGCCTGGGTAAGGCAGGCCGTAAGCGTTGGTTGGGACGCCGTCCTGAAGTGCGAGGCAGTGTGATGAACCCTGTAGACCACCCTCACGGTGGTGGTGAGGGCCGTGCTCCAATTGGTCGTTCTGGCCCGGTTACCCCCTGGGGTAAGCCCGCACTAGGAGCTAAGACCCGTAAGAAGAAAAAGCCTAGCAACTCTTTGATTGTTCGTCGTCGTCGTCGTACTTCGAAGCGCGGACGCGGCGGACGTGAGTCTTAGAGCCGCTGATAACGCTGGATGACTTCACGCTGATCGAATTAGGACACCGAGTTTTAGGGTTAAGCAATCATGTCTCGCTCACTGAAAAAAGGACCATTTATTGCAGATCATCTGCTGAAGAAGATCGAAGTACTCAACGAGAAGAATGACAAACAGGTGATCAAGACTTGGTCTCGGGCCTCGACCATCTTGCCTGAAATGATTGGCCACACGATCGCAGTACACAACGGTCGCCAGCATGTGCCCGTGTATGTGACGGAGCAAATGGTGGGTCACAAGTTGGGCGAGTTCGCCCCCACTCGGACGTTCCGGGGACACGCCAAGAGTGATAAGAAGGCTCGTCGCTAGAGGTATTTGCGCGGTTAGCAGCATTGGCTTTTAGCCGCCGCTAAAGCAAATCATCTGTGCTAATCGCAATCAAGGAGTAAAGTTATGGCCGTTACTACTGCAGAGGAAGTTAAAGCGATCGCTCGCTACATTCGGATGTCACCTCACAAGGTGCGCCGGGTGCTCGATCAAATTCGGGGGCGCTCTTATCGAGAAGCGCTCATTATTCTCGAGTTCATGCCCTATCGTGCCTGTGAGCCGATTCTCAAGGTTTTGCGCTCTGCCGTTGCCAACGCAGAGCACAACGCTGGGTATGCTCCTGCGGATCTTGTCGTGACTCAGGCATTTGCAGATCAGGGTCCAGTGCTGAAGCGCTTCCGTCCCAGAGCTCAAGGCCGCGCTTATCAAATTCGCAAGCCGACCTGCCACATTACGATTGCAGTCGCACCGGGTGTTTCTGAAGAAGACTAGACGCCTGAACGTTAAAGCTTGAAATTACTGACCATTCGTTGCACATTTAGTTGCCTGCTCAAGAGGACAGACCGTGGGACAAAAGATAAATCCAGTTGGTTTCCGCCTCGGTATTACTCAAGAACACCGTTCTCGCTGGTATGCCGAAGACAAAAACTACCCCGAGTTGTTGCAAGAAGATTACAAAATCCGCAACTTCTTTCTCAAAAACCCGCTGAAACTGAAGAGCTTGGAGAATCCCAGCATTTCTCAGGTGCGTATTGAGCGCAAGGCGGATCAAATCGACCTGGAAGTCTTTACGGCTCGTCCTGGTGTGGTGGTCGGCCGTGGCGGTGAAGGAATCGAGAAGTTGCGGGAAGGGCTGCAAAGCATTCTGCGCAATAGCGATCGCCAAATCCGCATCAATGTGAAAGAAGTTGAGCGCGTGGATTCTGACGCTGCTCTGATTGCCGAGTACGTTCAGCAACAGCTCGAGCGCCGGGTTTCGTTCCGTCGCGTTGTGCGCCAAGCCATTCAGCGCGCTCAGCGAGCCGGAGCCCAAGGCATCAAAATTCAGGTTAGCGGCCGCTTGAACGGCGCTGAAATCGCAAGAACTGAATATACCCGCGAAGGGAAAGTTCCCCTCCACACCCTGCGGGCCGATATCGACTACCACTACACGACTGCCCAAACCATCTACGGGATCTTAGGCATCAAAGTGTGGGTATTCAAAGGGGAAATCATTCCTGGCCAAGAAGAAGTGGTTCAGACGCCTGGCAATACTCAGCCGCGTCGTCGCCCATCTCGTCGTCGTCAGTTTGAAGACCGCTCTAATGAGGGGTAAGCCGCTGGTGACTTTTAAGTTTCGGCTTCTAAGTCCTGATTCTCAAGGTTATGAGTCATGTTAAGTCCTAGAAGAACAAAATTTCGTAAGCAGCAGCGCGGACGCATGAAGGGTGAGGCGACCCGGGGTAACAAGGTTGACTTCGGAGATTTTGCCCTACAAGCGCTCGAGCCATCGTGGATTACCTCTCGTCAAATTGAGGCAAGTCGTCGTGCGATGACTCGCTATATTCGCCGGGGTGGAAAGATTTGGATTCGCATCTTCCCTGACAAGCCGATTACAATGCGTCCTGCAGAAACCCGGATGGGTTCTGGTAAAGGTAATCCCGAATTCTGGGTTGCGGTTGTCAAGCCAGGTCGCGTCTTGTTTGAAATTGCTGGTGTGCCCGAAGCTACTGCCCGCGAAGCAATGCGCCTCGCCGCCTACAAGCTACCAATCAAAACCAAGTTCATTACGCGTGAAACGGAGGAGTCCTGAGCTATGCCTCTTCCCAAAATTTCAGAATTTCGAGAACTGAGCGATCAGGAACTATCCGATCAGATCCTGGCAGCCAAGCGAGAGCTGTTTGAGTTGCGCTTTAAGAAAGCCACTCGTCAACTTGACAAGCCTCATTTGTTTAAGCATACGCGGCATCGACTCGCCCAGCTAATGACCGTGGAGCAAGAGCGAAAGAGAGCTGCAGCAGATACGTCTCAGTCGGTTGCAGAGTAAGGAGTAAGGTGCGATGGCAGTTAAAGAAAGGGTCGGCATTGTCGTTAGCGACAAGATGCAGAAGACGGTGGTGGTTGCGGTTGAAAACCGTGCTCCCCATCCTAAATATCGCAAGATTGTGGTTCGCACAAAGCGATATAAGGTTCATGACGAAGACGACAAGTGCAAAGTTGGCGATCGCGTTCGCATTCGTGAGACACGACCTCTCAGCCGAACCAAGCGTTGGGCCGTGGTCGACATCCTTGGCGAAGCAGCTGAGGCATAGCCATTAAGGAGATAGACCATGATTCAACAAGAAACATATCTGAATGTGGCGGACAACAGCGGTGCTCGAAAGCTCATGTGCATCCGAGTTCTAGGCGGTAACCGTCGCTATGCCAATGTGGGTGATGTCATCATTGCCGTGGTAAAGGATGCCATCCCCAACATGGCCGTGAAAAAGTCGGACGTTGTTCGTGCAGTTGTAGTTCGTACCAAGAAGGGTCTGCGTCGCGATAGCGGCATGACCATTCGGTTCGACGACAACGCAGCCGTCATCATCAACCAAGATGGCAACCCCAGAGGAACCCGCGTTTTCGGCCCTGTAGCGCGAGAGCTGCGTGATAAGAATTTCACCAAAATTGTTTCACTTGCTCCGGAGGTGCTCTGATGGCGAAAGGTTCAACCAAGCAGCGGTTCAAAGTTCACGTCAAGAAGGGTGACACCGTTCAAGTTATCTCTGGCAAAGACAAAGGTAAGGTCGGCGAAGTCCTGCGAGTTTTGCCTGAAACTAGCAAGGTGATTGTGAAAGGCGTCAACATCAAGACCAAGCACATCAAGCCTCAGCAAGAAGGCGAATCGGGGCAGATTCAAACCATCGAAGGCCCGATTCACAGCTCTAACGTGATGCTTTACTCCACAAAGCAAAAGGTTGCGAGCCGCATTAGCTACACCATCAATGCTGAAGGCCGTAAAGTTCGCATGCTGAAAAAGACAGGCGAAGTTATCGACTAGGCATGTGTGCAAGTGCAATGGATCTCTTAGGATTCTGTCCCAATTTTCATTGCATCACAGTTACATGTATCACCCCTGACCAAGCCCAGGGATTTTCAGAGGAAGCATATGGCAACTAAGTTGAAGTCACGATATCAAGAGCAGGTTGTTCCTAAACTGATGGAGCAATTCAAATACACGAACATCCATCAAGTTCCTCGCCTCGTCAAAGTTACGGTTAACCGAGGTCTAGGTGAGGCTGCTCAAAACGCAAAAGCGCTCGAGTCTTCACTCAGCGAAATTGCACTCATTACCGGACAAAAGCCTGTGGTCACTCGTGCCAAAAAGGCGATCGCCGGATTCAAAATTCGAAAAGGCATGCCCGTCGGTATCATGGTAACCCTGCGTTCCGACCGTATGTATGACTTTGTTGATCGACTCATCAACCTGTCGCTACCTCGAATTCGTGACTTCCGAGGCATTAGCCCCAAGAGCTTTGATGGTCGTGGAAACTACACTTTGGGCCTGAGAGAGCAGTTGATCTTCCCCGAGGTCGAATACGACAGCATCGATCAAATTCGAGGCATGGACATTTCAATCATTACAACTGCAAACACCGACGAAGAAGGCCGAGCATTACTCAAAGAATTGGGAATGCCCTTCCGCGATAACTGAGGCAGTTTGACGAAGAGGAAACTATGGCGGTAAACGACACGATTGCAGATATGCTGACGCGCATCCGGAACGCTAACCTGGCGCGGCATCAGACAACAGAGGTTCCCTCTACCAAAATGACTCGCAATATCGCGAGGGTATTGCTAGAAGAGGGCTTTATTACTGACTTCAGTGAAGCTGGCGAAGGTATCAAGCGAAACTTGGTCATTTCTTTGAAATACAAAGGCAAAAATCGTCAGCCCATTATCAACCAGTTGCAGCGAGTAAGTAAGCCTGGCTTACGAGTTTACTCAAACTGCCGAGAGCTCCCCAGAGTGTTGGGTGGGATTGGTGTGGCCATAATCTCCACCTCAAGCGGCATCATGACTGATCGGGATGCACGTCGCCAAGGCGTGGGGGGCGAAGTTCTCTGCTACGTCTGGTAGTCTTGCCGTCACTGTTCTCAGCGCCAAGCACCAGTTGTTGAAAGCCACTCGATCCGATGTACATGCGCAGTGAGTGGCTAATCGTCCCACCAGGAGTAATTAGTCATGTCTCGTATTGGTAAGCGTCCAATCCAACTTCCACCTAAAGTGGATATCACCATCTCTGGCCAGAAAGTATCAGTCAAAGGCCCGAAAGGTGAACTTTCTCGAGTGCTTCCTGCAGAAGTAGAAGTCGTGCAAGACGGCACTACATTGCTTGTTAACCGCCGCAACGAATCTCGGGTGGCTCGGCAGCGTCATGGCCTTAGCCGTACGCTCGTCGCCAACATGGTCGAAGGAGTTGCCCAAGGCTTCCAGCGCCGCCTCGAAATTCAGGGGGTTGGTTATCGGGCTCAAGCTCAAGGTAAAAACCTGACCCTCTCGGTTGGATATAGCCATCCTGTCCAGTTCGAAGCCCCTGAAGGTATTCAGTTCGCTGTTGAAAACAATACCAACGTTATTGTTACGGGTATTGACAAAGAACTAGTTGGCAATATATCTGCCAAGATTCGTGCGGTGCGTCCTCCTGAGCCATATAAAGGTAAAGGGATCCGCTACGCAGGCGAATTCGTGAGACGTAAGGCTGGCAAAGCAGGGAAGAAATAGTCATGAAATTAACAAGCAAAGAAGCAACGCGGCGGCGCCACAACCGAATTCGTCGTCGGGTCATGGGCACTTCAGAGCGCCCTCGACTCAGTGTGTTTCGTTCCAACCAGCACATCTATGCTCAAGTCATAGACGATACTCAGCATCAAACTTTAGTGTCTGCCTCTACTTTGGATGTCGATCTGCGTAAACAGTTAGAAAACACTGCCAACTGCGATGCGTCAGCTGAGGTTGGTAAGCTCATTGCCAAGCGCTTGCTTGAGAAGGGAGTTTCGAAGGTCGTGTTTGATCGTGGCGGTAGCCTATACCATGGCCGCGTTAAAGCTTTGGCAGAAGCTGCTCGTGAAGGCGGACTCGACTTTTAACGCAATCTATCTTCATGAGTTTCAACCTTAGATTCTAGATATCACCTCAAGGATTGAGCAATGGCAAAGAGTACTAAAAAGAGTAGCCGAGCGAAAGAAAAGGAAACAGATTGGCAAGAACGCGTCGTTCAAATTCGACGAGTTACTAAAGTTGTGAAAGGTGGTAAGAAGCTAAGCTTCCGCGCCATTGTGATTGTTGGAAACGAACGGGGCCAAGTTGGCGTTGGCGTTGGTAAGGCCAGCGATGTGATCGGCGCAGTTCGTAAGGGCGTAGCCGACGGTAAGAAGCATCTCGTGGATGTTCCTCTGACAAAAGCGAACTCAATTCCTCATCCTGTGAAAGGGAATAGCGGTGGTGCAAAAGTAATGATGCGGCCCGCAGCTCCTGGTACAGGGGTTATTGCTGGTGGTGCTGTACGTACTGTGTTAGAGCTGGCTGGAGTTAAGAACATTCTGGCAAAGCGCCTGGGTTCCAGTAATCCTCTAAATAATGCCCGAGCTGCTGCAGAAGCATTATCAGCTCTACGTACCTTTTCCGATGTGGCTGAAGAGCGTGGTATTTCGCTTGAGCGACTCTACTCCTAAGTCGGTCGTCGTGCAAGTGGAAGCCCGCTTCCTGTTTTGATCTGTTCTTAACCCGTAGAGAAGAGCTATGAGACTTTCAGATGCTTTACCCAAAGAGGGGTCGCAAAAACGCAAGCGCCGTGTAGGTCGAGGAATCTCCGCTGGACAAGGTGCAAGCTGTGGCTTTGGTATGCGAGGACAAAAGTCACGTTCTGGTAGCGGAACTCGACCTGGCTTTGAAGGTGGTCAAATGCCCCTTTATCGTCGTATTCCCAAACTAAAGCACTTTCCTTTGATTGGGCGGAAAGAGTATACCGTTGTCAATGTTGGCGACCTAGCTGAGCTACCTGCAAATACGGCAGTTAACCTCGCATCGTTGATGGATGCTGGCATTGTAACTACGGATGACGGCCCCCTCAAGATTTTAGGGAATGGGGAGCTATCAGTTAAGCTTCAAGTGACCGCTGCTGCTTTTACAGCTTCTGCTCGGCAAAAGATCGAGGCTGCTGGTGGAACCTGTGAGCTGTTAGATTAAGTAATGCGACTGTGTCGTTCAAGCTGCATAGGGTTTGAGGACGGATCGACACGTTTTGTTTGCAACTTTATCTGTTGCTATTAAGGAAAAGCCTCCATGGTTCGCGATAAAACACCAACTGCACAAGAAACATTTTTGCAAATGGCTCAGGCAGCCGGCTTAAGAGGTCGGCTGCTCGTCACGATTGGCATTCTGCTATTGATCCGACTGGGAATTTTTATTCCCGTCCCTGGCATCAATCGATTGGCATTTCAACAAGGAATTCAAGATAGTGGTTTGGGCAGCCTTGTTGGATTTCTCGATTTCTTTACTGGCCGGGGCTTGTCGACGCTGGGCGTTTTTGCATTGGGAATTATTCCCTATATCAATGCCTCGATCATTATGCAGCTGTTAACGGCCGCTCTTCCTACATTGGAAGATTTGCAAAAAAATGAGGGAGAGGCTGGTCGCCGCAAGATTGCGCAAATTACGCGTTACGTCACGCTTGGGCTGTCTGTTCTTCAGAGCGTTGGTGTTGCTATTTTAGTCAGCCCCTATGCGCTTGAGCCTGGCCCCTTCTTTATTGTGAGGACGGCGCTTGCTCTGACGGCTGGTTCCCTATTTGTGATGTGGGCGGGAGAGCTGATTACTGAGCGAGGTGTGGGTAATGGGGCATCGCTGTTGATCTTCTTGAGCATTGTGTCTGTTTTGCCGCAGAGTTTGGGGCAAACGGTTGAATTGGCTCAAAGTGGCGATCGCGGCGTTGTTGGCGGTGTCATCATCTTGCTGTTGGTTTTCTTGGCCATGATCGTTGGGATCGTGTTTGTTCAGGAAGGCTCCCGACGAATTCCCATCGTCTCGGCTCGTCGTCAGGTCGGTCGTCGTCTTTATTTGGAAAAGAGCAGCTACTTGCCTCTGCGGCTGAACCAGGGTGGCGTGATGCCGATCATTTTCGCCTCTACTGTGTTTGTTCTTCCCGCATTTCTAGCAAACTTTTTTCCAGGCAACCCCGTGCTAGCCACCATTTCTCAATCTTTACAGCCTGGCAGTTGGGTTTACGTCGTCGCTTACTTGGTGCTCATTCTCTTCTTTAGCTACTTCTATGCATCTATCGTGGTCAACCCCGTAGATATGTCGCAGAACCTCAAGAAAATGGGAGCCAGTATTCCTGGTATCCGCCCTGGTAAGGCGACGAGTGACTATATTGAGCGGGTTCTAAATCGATTGACGTTTTTAGGTGCCATTTTCCTTGGCTTAGTTGCAACAATTCCGACGGCAGTAGAAGGGTTAACTCGGGTACGAACCTTCCAAGGTCTTGGAGCGACCTCTCTCCTGATTCTGGTAGGGGTGGCGATTGATACCGCTAAGCAGATTCAGACCTATGTGATTTCTCAACGTTATGAAGGCATGGTGAAGCAATAGTGGTTCGATTGATTTTTCTAGGGCCTCCAGGAGCAGGTAAGGGAACTCAAGCGCAGCTTTTAGCGAAAAACTGCAGTATTCCTCATATTTCAACCGGAGATATTTTACGGTCTGCTGTCAATCAGCAAACCGAGCTTGGTATGAAGGCCCAGTCTTATATGGATCAGGGTGAGCTTGTTCCTGACGCGCTCATTTTGGATATGGTTGGCGATCGCCTTGGGCAAGACGATGCTCAGCCAGGATGGATTCTGGATGGATTTCCTCGGAATGTGTCTCAAGCCAAGTTCTTGGATGATCTCCTGGAAAAAATTGAGCAGTCCTACGACTGCGTTGTGAACTTAGATGTTCCCGATGAAATTATCATCGCTCGTCTACTGGAGCGGGGACGTAAGGATGATAACGAAGAGGTGATTCGGCATCGGCTCTCGGTTTATCGAGAACAAACTTCACCCTTAATCGATTTTTATCGCGATCGCCAGCAGTTAGTTTCAGTCAACGGTAACCAGCCAGTTGACGAAGTCTCTTCAGCCCTAGAGCAAATCGTTCAACCTTAGAATCGAAAGCTTTTTGAGAAGGGCATCTTTTATTTCCGCCCTTCTCAAAAAGCATTTGTTAAGCTTAATCTAAAGATTTTTTAGCGATTTTTGTTTTCAGAATATTGATGATATAGCCCATTCGTATTTGGCAAAACTCTTTACCGATATCTCTAAATCTGTTGAATCCGCAAGTTGGGAGGATAATTCGCTTGTCTAAACAAGATCTCATCGAAATGGAAGGAACAGTCACTGACTCCCTTCCAAACGCTATGTTTCGTGTTGACCTAGACAATGGGTTCAATGTCCTTGCCCACATCTCGGGCAAGATCCGTCGAAACTACATTAAGATTCTGCCGGGCGATCGTGTCAAGGTTGAACTTACTCCCTACGACTTGACCAAAGGGCGAATTACCTATCGCCTGCGCAAGAAGTAGGCTCAAATGAAGCCCCAGTCAGACTTGGTTTGACGAACGGCGGCTATTCCTGCTAAAATGTTGGGTTTGTAGTCAATAGTGGATTTTGGACATGAAGGTCCGCGCCTCAGTCAAGAAAATGTGTGATAAGTGCCGTGTCATTCGTCGGCGCGGCAGAGTTATGGTGATTTGTGCTAACCCGAAGCACAAACAACGCCAGGGTTAGCGATTCAAAAGCTAGAAGAAAAGTCGGCCGCTCCATCGTGTGCGTCTTACTTTTAACGCCTGTCTGTGTTCTAGCCCGAATGCTTGTTGAACTGACCGAATCAATATCAGGAGAGTAGAGCGTGGCACGAATTGCCGGAGTCGACCTACCGCGTGATAAGCGTGTCGAGATTGGTCTGACTTATATTTACGGAATTGGATTAACCCGATCAAAGCAGATCTTAGAAAGCACTGGGGTCAACCCTGATACCCGTGTAAAAGATCTCGCTGATGCAGATGTCGCAGCCCTTCGCGAAGCCGTAGAGGCTAACTACGAAGTGGAAGGTGACCTGCGTCGTCTTGAAGCGTTGAATATCAAGCGCTTAATGGATATTGGAGCCTACCGAGGCCGTCGCCACCGCATGGGCCTGCCCGTTCGTGGTCAACGAACCCGAACCAATGCACGTACTCGCCGTGGTGCTCGTCGCACTGTTGCAGGTAAGAAGAAGGCTCCTGGTAAGAAGTAACACTCTAGTTGCTTGTTTTGAATTGAAGCGCTGGGGTTTGTATGCTGCTAATCGCAACAGCTTCCTTGGCAAGCAACAAGTGTGTTCCTTAATGTAGAATCTTTCTTCTCAATCACCACCAACAAACAACCTTCAACCTTGAACCTAGACCGGAATAGATAAAGATGGCTCGACAACCTAAAAAGTCTGGACCTAAAAAACAAAAGCGTAATGTGCCCAACGGTGTGGCTCACATCCAGTCAACATTCAATAACACCATCATCACCATCAGCGATGCCAATGGCGAGGCTATTTCTTGGGCCTCCGCTGGTTCTAGCGGTTTTAAGGGTGCTAAGAAGGGAACTCCTTTTGCAGCCCAAACTGCTGCCGAAGGTGCCGCCCGTCGAGCCATGGACCAAGGCATGCGCCAAGTTGAAGTGATGGTCAGCGGTCCTGGCTCAGGACGAGAAACGGCGATTCGTGCCCTGCAGGGTGCCGGTTTGGAAATTACTTTGATCCGCGACGTTACGCCAATTCCTCATAATGGTTGCCGCCCTCCAAAGCGTCGCCGCGTCTAAAAGCACAGTCTTTTAGGATAGTTAGCGAGTTTTGTTCTGTTGATGAATGCGGGTGTACAGCCGGAAAACGGCCGTTAAGCGCCCAAACTATACAAAGCGTTAGCGATTATTGTTTAGGAGCTAACGAAAGGGAGGTTGATCCATGGCACAGTTCAAGGTTGAGTGCGTAGAGTCTGATTCTGCCAACGATCGAGGGTTATACAGCAAGTTTGTATTGGAGCCGCTAGAGCGTGGTCAAGGCACGACTGTTGGTAATGCGCTGCGTCGTGTTTTGCTCTCCAATCTAGAAGGAACTGCAGTAACAGCGGTTCGCATTGCGGGTGTAACTCACGAGTTTATGACAGTTCCTGGGGTCAAAGAGGATGTTTTGGACATCCTGCTCAATATGAAGGAAGTGTCGTTGAAGAGCTATTCTTCCCATCCTCAGATTGGCCGCCTGAGGGTTGAAGGGCCTGCAGAGGTTACAGCGTCTAATTTTGATTTGCCCTCTGAAGTTGAAATTATTGACCCTTATCAATACATTGCAACGGTGGCTACTGGTGCGGTATTGGAAATGGAATTTCGCATCGAGCGGGGGATTGGCTATCGGGCTATCGACCGTAGCCGAGAAGATGCGACTGCCCTCGATTTCTTGCAGATTGACTCGGTCTTTATGCCAGTTCGCAAAGTGAACTACTCCATTGAGGACGCTCGCGTTGGCGGCTCTTTGGAAAAAGATCGGTTGGTGATGGAAGTCTGGACGGATGGTAGTTTGACACCTCAAGATGCGCTGAGCCAAGCTGCGTCTATTTTGGTGGATCTCTTTAATCCCTTGAAGGACATCACCATTGAGGAGATGAAGAGCATCTTCCCCGATGAGGAAGATCCCCATAGCCAGATTCCTATTGAGGAACTGAACCTGTCGGTTCGTGCTTACAACTGTTTGAAGCGGGCTCAAATTAATTCTGTTTCTGACTTGTTGGATTACTCAGAAGAAGATTTGCTTGAGATCAAGAACTTTGGGCAAAAGTCCGCAGAGGAAGTGATCGAAGCATTGCAAACTCGTTTGGGAATTACATTGCCCAAAGAAAAGGCATCTAAGACAAGCTAAGGCTTGGACGTTTAATCGTTTATTAGTTGATGTAGGTGTTTGGTTGATATGCGTCACCGTTGTCGAGTACCACAATTAGGCAAGCCTGCCGATCAGCGCCGAGCATTGCTGCGATCGCTGACAACCGAGTTGATCCGCTATGGCCGGATCACCACAACCAAAGTTCGGGCCAAGGCTGTGCGTTCAGAAGCTGAACACATGATTACCTTGGCCAAGGATGGTTCGCTAGCTGCACGCCGTGAAGCCCTGGGCTACATGTACGACAAACAGCTCGTCCATGCTTTATTTGAGCAGGCAAAAGAGCGCTATGGAAACCGGAATGGAGGCTATACGCGCATCATTCGGACGGTAAGTCGTCGTGGTGATAATGCCGAAATGGCAATCATCGAGCTGACTTAGTTACGTCTTAGCTGAATGAGTGCGATGCTGTTAAATCCGACTGATTCTTCTGAGAATAGAGAACCTTCTTATCCAGAGAGTCAGAGGGTGGCTTTAGTAATTCAATACTTGGGCACCCATTTTCATGGTTGGCAGCGTCAACTTCATCAGCGCACTGTTCAGGAAGAGATTGAGCTTGCAGTTCAGTCTGTGTTGGGCCACCCGACTACTCTGCACGGCGCTGGAAGGACAGATTCGGGAGTTCATGCTGCGGCTCAGGTTGCTCATTTCGATGCCAAAACGCTCATTCCAGCTCATCGCTGGGCGAGCATTTTGAATCATCGCTTGCCGAGTGATGTTTTAATTCGAGCATCGGCTCAGGTTGATACAACCTGGCACTCTCGGTTTTCGGCGACCTGGCGGCGCTACCGCTACACGATCTATACTGATCCTCGGCCCAATTTGTTTGTGCGTCCTTTTTCCTGGCACTATTACTACGCGCCGCTTGATGCTGAACTGATGCAAAAGGCGCTGGATCCAATGCTTGGATATCACCATTTAGCTGCTTTTCACAGAGCTGGTTCACGGCGAGCCCATTCTTGGCTAGAGGTGCAGGAGGTTGAGTGTATTCGAAGGGGCTCATTTATTCAGATTGAAATTCAAGCCAGTGGCTTTTTGTATGGCATGGTGCGTTTGCTGGTTGGGATGCTGGTTGATGTGGGACGAGGGGTGCGATCGCCCGAATCTTTTACTCAACTCTGGAAAGAACAGCGCCGTAGCGAAGTTCGGTATGCTGCGCCACCCCAAGGCTTGTGTTTACTTCGCGTTGGGTACGATCAGTTCCCGTTCTCGCCCAGTATTTGGTACGACAGCCAACCGCAATTTCTATTGCCGTGCGATTTAGACGCCCCCTCTGCTCCAATGATGTCGGTTCCATTGACGTAAAAGTTTCCAAGTTACTCGATTACGCTAACTGTATACAACCATGAATAAAACCTACCTTCCTCCAACCGATGCTATCGACCGTAAGTGGTACGTTGTCGATGCTAAGGGTCAGCGTCTTGGTCGTTTGGCCAGCGAAATTGCGATGGTTCTGCGTGGCAAGAATAAACCTAGCTTTACGCCTCATCTTGACACTGGCGATTTCGTTGTCGTAATTAATGCTGAAGAGATTGATGTCACGGGCAAAAAGCGTGAGCAAAAGCTCTATCGTCGTCACTCTGGTCGCCCCGGCGGTATGAAAGTGGAAACCTTCAACAAATTGCAGGATCGCTTGCCAGAGCGCATCATCGAACAGGCCGTAAAGGGAATGCTGCCCAAGAACACGCTGGGTCGTCAGCTATTTACCAAGCTGAAGGTTTACACAGGCCCTAACCACCCCCATCAGGCGCAGCAGCCTGAGGTGTTGACGATTAAAACCATTCCTGGAGAAGAGTAATGCAAGCGACTGAGAAATCTGGACGAGTTGTGTATTGGGGAACTGGTCGTCGTAAGTCGGCGATCGCTCGTGTACGCCTTGTACCTGGTAATGGCACCCTCACGATCAACAATAAGCCTGGAGAAGAGTACCTTCAGTTCAACCCTGGCTATCTCGCGGTAGTTAAGGCTCCGCTGGAGACGCTGGGCTTGGAAGGCGAGTATGACATTTTGGTGAACGCCCATGGGGGTGGTCTCACTGGCCAGGCTGACTCGATTCGTCTTGGTGTTGCCCGTGCGCTCTGTGAGCTAGATCCAGACAATCGTAAGCCATTAAAAATTGAAGGCTACTTAACTCGTGATCCCCGAGCCAAAGAGCGGAAGAAGTACGGTTTACACAAAGCTCGGAAAGCGCCTCAGTACTCCAAGCGTTAATTTGTTAATCCCCTGCTTTGGCCGTGTACTTGTTATGCTGCAGGCAGGGGAAGGATTGGAATCAGCTTGATTTCGCCAATTACTTGAGCCTTTTTGAAACAAGTCGAGACGTGTCATGGCAAAAGATGGTATTCACCCTCAGTGGTATCCCGAAGCAAAGGTTTATTGCAATGGGGAATTGGTAATGACCGTGGGTTCTACTAAGCCCGAACTCCACGTTGATGTGTGGTCTGGCAACCACCCGTTCTACACCGGTACTCAGAAGATTATTGACACTGAGGGTCGAGTTGAGCGCTTCCGCCGCAAATATGGCATGGGTGGCGCGAAAAAGTCGACTGGTGGCGACAAATAGCAACAGGTCATTGGCTGCTTCTTGGTGAACGGCTGCTTTGTTGCTTAATTCTGCGCTGTATCTCTAGTGTGTTATGGCTGAAGCTTACCTACTTGACAAGCTGAAATCGGTTGAACAAACCTTTAATGAGTTGACGCGACGTTTGGCTGATCCAGACATTGCGACCGATCCGGGTGAGTTTCAGCGGGTAGCGAAGGCACGCTCTTCTTTAGAAGAGACGGTAGCGGCATTTGAGGCGTGGAAAAAAGCTCAGAGCGATTTGGATGAAGCCCGTCATGTGCTGAGAGAGGCCGGTGGTGATGCTGAGTTGCGTGAAATGGCATCGCTTGAGATTGAGGAGCTTCAGTCCAAAATAGCTGAGCTTGAGGTGCTGATGAAGGTGCTCTTGTTGCCGCGAGACCCCAATGATGACAAAAACATCATGTTGGAGATTCGGGCGGGGGCAGGTGGCGACGAGGCTTCGATTTGGGCGGGTGATTTGCTGCGGATGTATTCTCGCTATGCAGAGTCGCAAGGCTGGCGCATTAAGCTGGTGAGCGAATCGCTGGCAGATATGGGTGGCTTTAAAGAGGCGATTCTGGAAATTCAGGGCGATCGCGTTTATAGCAAGCTTAAGTTTGAAGCTGGGGTTCATCGGGTACAGCGTGTTCCTGTGACTGAGGCGGGTGGTCGGGTTCACACATCGACTGCCACGGTGGCAATTATGCCGGAGGTGAACGATGTTGAGGTGGAAATTGACCCCAAAGACATTGAGCTAAAAACGGCCCGATCGGGCGGTGCAGGTGGACAAAACGTGAACAAGGTGGAAACGGCGGTTGACCTGATTCACAAGCCCACAGGAATCCGCATCTTTTGTACTGAAGAGCGATCGCAGCTTCAAAACCGTGAGCGCGCCATGCAAATTTTGCGGGCGAAGCTCTACGAAATTAAGCTACGGGAGCAGCAAGAAGCGGTTTCATCAATGCGGCGATCGCAGGTTGGCAGTGGTGAGCGTTCCGAAAAGATTCGTACCTACAACTACAAAGACAACCGCGTTACCGACCATCGCTTGGGTCAAAACTTTACGCTAAACCCTGTGCTTGAGGGAGACGTTGATCCCATTATTCAAGCCTGTATTTCGCAAGACCAGCAGGAACGGTTGGAGGAGTTGGCAAACTCAACCGCTGGAGAGGCGGTGTAAGCTTTTTAGGCCGCAGCGATCGTCAATTGAATCAATCTTCGGAGGAGTTCCTACTTATTAGTGGGGGCTCCTTTTGTTTTTCTTTGTGGAAATCCTGGGGGAGCCATCCATCATGGCCGATCGCACGTTATAACAAGGAGTGATCCTCCTCGCCTCAATCTGCTTTGTATGGCTCGGTTCCTCCATGTTTCTGATATTCACCTAGGGTTTGACCGCTACGACAACAAAATACGAACCCAAGATTTTTTTTATGCGCTTCAGGATGCATTAGATAAATATGCGATCGCAGAATCTGTTGACTTTGTGGTAATTTCGGGCGATTTATTTGAGCATCGCAATATTTTGCCCAATATCCTGAACCAAGCTCAGCTTTGCTTTCAACCGCTTCAAGATGCTGGAATTCCAATTTTGGCAATCGAGGGCAATCACGACAATCGACCTTATGGAACCAAGACAAGTTGGCTAAGGTACTTGTCGGATTGGGGCGTGGTCAAGCTATTGGAGCCAGGAGATGTCGCGGCGGGAGAGGAGTTTTATCGCCATTGGGATGAGGAAACTCGACGAGGCGGCTACATTGACCTGCCGTGTGGCGTGCGAGTGCTAGGTTCTAATTGGTATGGCTCAACCGCACCGAAAGCCATTGAAAGCATTGCATCAGCCATTCAAGCGTTGCCACCGGGGCCAGCCCATACGGTGCTGCTCTTTCACCACGGAGTTGAGGGGCAAATTTCACGCTATCAGGGGGCATTGCGCTACTCTGAACTGCTGCCACTGAGGGAAGCAGGCGTGGATTATCTGGCGCTGGGCCACATCCACAAACAGTACGAAATTGAGGGCTGGATCTTTAACCCTGGTTCTACTGAGGCCAATAGCGTGGAGGAAGCCAGCTTTCCTCGAGGGGTGTACTTGGTTGAACTCAGTGCCGATGGGGTTAAGGCTGACCTGAAGACCGACTACTGCCAGCGACCGATTGTGAGGTTACGGCACAAGGTGACTGAACACGAAACGATGGATCAGGTGGAGCAGGGGGCGATCGCGCGGATTCAAGCTGCGGTAGATATGGGTAAAATTGACCCCAGCGTTGAGCCCATCGTGGAACTGCGCATTGAGGGCAGTATTGGATTTAACCGACTGGATTTAGATGTGCGTCAGCTTAAAGACCAACTTCAGCACATGAGCGGTGCCCTCATCTTTTTGCTGAAGTTTGACGCGGAAGAGATGACGTTTGACGAGTATGTGGCGGATGGGAGCGATCGCACCGTAATAGAGCGGGAAGTTTTTCACAGCTTGCTTTCGGCCAATGCTACCTATAAAAAACGCGCTGGGGAACTTGCCCAAGGCTTGATTAATCTTAAGGATGAGTATCGACACGGGCGCTCGGATGATGAGCTATATCAGTTTGTCCAGACGCTAATTCATACGGATGAGCTATAGCCATTCTTGGAAAACGAGAAAGCCCTAATGGTTGTGATGTGACCGTTTTCGTGTGTTGCGATTGCGGGTCTTTACCATTCATGCTTCAGGCTTGGTGCGGTCCTTATCTCACCTCCACGGTTCGGTGTCCGCTTTGTTCCCTATCATCTCTGCTCACCCGAAAGGATTTCATGTTCTTCAAACCGTTGCCGCGTTCAATTGCGTCCGTGTTTACCTCCTTATTTGCTGCATCGCTCGGCTTAGGCTACGCAGTTCCTATCTTTGCCCAAACGGCTAACCCTCGCCCCAACGTAACTTCCGACATTTCGGAAGAGTGTGAATTGTTAATTGTTGGTGGTGGACTGTCCGGGGTCAGTGCGGCTTACGAATCCCTACAAATGGGGCGCACGGTGTGCATGACCGAGCTGACCGATTGGATGGGTGGACAGCTAACCTCTCAAGGAACGTCGGCTCTGGATGAGTCCCGTAGACAGCGGGCGCTGCTTTACTACGCCAAGGGGTATTTAGAATTTCGCCAGCGGATTGAGCAAAAGTATGGCAAGCTCAATCCGGGTGACTGTTGGGTGAGTGTGTCTTGCTTCTTTCCCTACGATGCGGAGCAGGTGTTGGAGGGCATGCTGAAGGATGCCGCACGGCGCGGGCGTGGCAAGCTGAAGTGGTTCCCTTCTACGATTATTAAAGAGCTGGAGTACAGCCCAGATGGGCGCTTGATTACAGGGGCGATCGCCATTCAGCATGCGCCAGCTCCCGGTACACCTCCGTTAAATACTGAGCCGTTGTCCTACTTTATTGAGGATGCCTATCGCTACGAGGACTCGGAGCGGCTCAGCAAAACCGTGATTCGATTTTCGCCAAAACCAGTGCAAGGGCGCGATCGCACCTTGGCCCCACCTCAGCCTGCTCCCTGGTATGTGATTGAAGCCACCGAAACGGGTGAACTCATTGCGTTGGCCGATGTTCCCTATCGCGTGGGGCTAGATCCTCGCAGCCCGATCAATCCCTCCTCTGCCAGTGCAACTGGGGATCCCTACTGTACGCAGGGCTTTACCTACACCTTCGCGATGGAGCGCACCGCCGAGCCACAAAACTACGAAAAGCCCGCCTTTTACGATCGCTATCGTCCTTACTATGGCTACGATCCCAATCCCCGTTTGGCCGATATTGATGTGGTGTTCACCTATCGTCGGTTGTGGAGCCCCGAACCCCGATCGAGCGATCGCGTGTTTGGCGTCACTCGACCCAAACCTGGCGACATTTCCATGCAAAATTGGGTTTGGGGCAATGACTACCGCCCTGGCACCGCCAAGGACAACCTCATCTTTACCCGCGATCAGCTAGCAGCATTGGGACAGTTAGAGCCGGGCGGTTGGCTGGGAGGGCTGCGAACCGAAACCCTGCAAGCTGGCGAAGAATTGGCGCTGGGATTCTTCTATTGGATTGTGGCTGACAATACCGACTCTCAACTCGGAGATGGTGTCAAGCAACCGTATCCCAACCATCGATTGCTCACCGGATTTGACTCTCCCATGGGAACGGCCCACGGATTGTCCAAATATCCCTACATCCGTGAAGGACGACGCATTATTGGCCGGCCTACCTACGGGTACAGCCAAGGCTTTGCGATCAACGAAATTGACATTTCCTGGGTAGATTACCAAGACGAGTTCTACCGCACCAACCTTGCTCCCGACGCTTACCAAACGCTGTGGTACGGTCTAGCCGGACTAGAAACAACTGCCGCCATTCGCAACCGCACCCAACCCGAGCAAATTACTCGCCGCACACGGTCAACCATTTATCCCGATTCAGTGGGAATCGCTCAATACGCGATCGACTTCCACCCCTGTATGGCGGCTTCTCCTCCCGAAGCGCCTGGCAATGTGGAGCGCGAAAATTCTCGCCAGGCCCATGGTCGCGCTTATCCGGCTCAGATTCCACTCTCGGCCATGATTCCCCAAAACATTGATAACTTGCTGGTTGCAGGCAAGAGTATTGCGACCAGCCACATTGCTGCTGCTGCCTATCGAGTGCACTCGTTTGAGTGGTCGGCAGGAGCCGCCGCAGGCACAACGGCTTCCTTTGCCCTATCCGAAGGCATTCTGCCCTACCAGTTAACCGACGAGCTGCCTGGGCCAGAACCCAAGCTGATGGAGCTACAAGCGCTATTGCGCAAAAATGGCAACCCGACGGCATTTCCCAACACATCCATCTTTAATGAAGACTGGCAAGATTGGGCTCCATGGTAAAGGGAATGGGGCGGTTGGTTGGGGCTATTGCCTGTGCCATAGCCGGATAGAACCGTCGAGACTACCTGTGATGAGAGACTGATGGGTGACAAATGCGATCGCCCGAATCTCTTTGGCATGTCCGTTGAGTCGGCCACGAAGTTGTCCGGTTTCGGGGTTCCAGAGGCGTAAAGCTGTATCCGTCCCGCCAGTTGCCAGCAATTGACCGTTGGGGCTGTAGGCGATCGCCCCAATCGACCGCATAGGCTGGGAGGGGTCTTGCAGCGATCGCACGGGTTCAGGAGACCCGACCGACCATAGCGTGACCTGTCCGTTGCGGCTGCCCGTCGCAAAAGCTGTGCCGTTGGGGCTGGGGGCGATCGCGACTAGTTCACCCATGGCGGGATAGGTGTGTAGCGTTTCGCCCGTTCTGAGCTGAGTCAGCAACATGCGGGCCTCGTCGATGCTCATCACCATGACATGGCTAAGGGCAACTGCGCGCACCGGAGCCGCATGGGCACGATTGGTGAATACCGATGGACGCGATGACTGTGCCGATAACGGCCAATGTTTTATGCTGCCATCATCACTGCCGCTAATGAGCACCCGACGATCGGGGCTTAGGGCTAGCGATCGCACTGCTGCTGTATGTCCCGACAGCGATCGCAGCATCGTCCCAGTTTTGATATGCCAAAACCGAATCGCGCGATCGGCCCCGGCACTGACCAACAGTTGACCATCAGCGCTCATCGCCAAGGCATATATCGCTCCCTCATGCCCATGCAAACGACAAAACCCAGTGCGCGTTTTCAAATTCCATAGATCGATCGCGCCCTGTTGAGTGGCACTGGCCAACAACCGTCCGTCGGATGCCACCGCTACGGCTGTAATTGGCTCAGTGGGGCGATCGCACAAGATGGTGCTTGTCCATGGCTGCAAGTCAGGAGCCGGGGCTGCTGGGGACGGTTTGGGAGTTGGAGCAGTATTGGAGAGCGATCGCTCAAACTCAAGCTGCTCGGCTTTCTGCAAATCAGCCTGGGCACTGAGCTCATAGCCCAACAGCGAATTGACAAACCCTCGAAATTTATAAGCCTCAGCATACTGACCATCCATCCGAATGGCCGCTCGCAGGTACTCTAGCGCTTCGGGATAGTTGCGTGCCCCTACGGCCTCGGTTGCCATGTCGTAGTAGACCTGGGCATTGGCTGCGCGGGTGCGCACCATTGGCCGACTCGAGGATTGAGACCTCGTTTGTGGCTGGGATGGGGACACTGGAGATTGAGGCGACATGTGCGGTTGCTCCCATGCTTTTGCCTCCCGCAGCAGCCGATAGGCTTCGTTAATGGCTTTCAGTTTCTCTTCCGCTATAGAAGCCTCTTGGCGATTGCTCATAAAGCGATCGGGATGCCACTGTTTGGCAAGGTCGCGATAGGCGGCTTTAATTTCGGCAGCGGATGCGCCCGGCTTCAGACCCAAAGTTTCGTAGTATCGGCTGAGATCAGACATCCGGTTGAGGTGGGTATTTCTTTAACCATAGCCAACGCAAAAAACAGACAGCAAGCTATTCGCCTTCTGCCAAGCCAAGGATGCCCAGCCAGCTAAGGCTTTAAGCTGAGCTTGCCCTCTTCTTTCAGCTTGGGATCAAATCGGAGTGGGGTTTGCACCCCCCGCTCCTGTAATATGCCCAAAATTTCAGCTTCAATGCGGCGTGCGACCTGTTTCAAGGTTTTGATTTTCCCGACCTCATCGCTGGCGGCATAGGCTGCGTGTTCCTCGGGGGTCATGGATTGGGTTGCGTCGATCGCCTGAGTCCAGGCTGTCGCATCATCGGCATTGCCGGGAGGGACGGCATTCTGCTCTGCAAGCCAGTCATGTCGAATTTCTTCTAGCACGGTGCGGTTGGGGCGATCGATGGTGTGAACTTTGAGCCAGTAACACTGGGTTGGCCGGCGGACTAGGTGCTCTTTCAAACTCACATAAATGTCGCGCGAATAGCCGACAAACTGAAGTGCTTGAGCCTCGTTATAAATGGCATAGACGCCAATTTTCCCGGCATGGGTTGCCGTAATGTGGCCCGCCTCATCGAGATAGGGCATAAACGAAAGCTCGGCAAGCGTTGGATTGACCATCGTAAATTTGAGAAGTTTTCCCCGTGAATTGGGCTTTAGCCAAGCGGTATGAATGGCGATCGCTCACGTGTTGGGATCTAGCATGGTACCTCTTAAGCAGGCACCCGAAAGACTAGCCCCCTCCAGGTTTGCGCCATCCAGTTCCGCACATAGCAAATTTGCGCCGTTTGCATTGGTTCCGGCTAGGTTCGCCTCGCGCAAGTCGGTTTCTTCCAGGTTGGCCTCGGTCAACACCGCTCCTTGCAAATTGGCCTGACGCAGGTTGGCATTTTGCAGATTAGCATTGCTGAGATTGGCTCCGCGCAAGTCAGCACCCCGCAAATCCACTCCGTTGAGGTTAACCCCCATCAGGTTGGCACCGCTTAAAAAGGCTCCGCTAAAAACGGCTCGGGTCAGGTTGGCCTGCATCAAATTGGCACCGCGCAAATTGCTGCCGCGCAGGTCGGTCTCGGTTAGGTTGGCCTGCATTAGGTTGGTGCCCAGCAAGTTGGCTCGTAGGTCGGCGCGGCTCAGGTCGCTTCCCATGAGATTGGCTCCATCAAGGCGTGCGCCCGTGAGCCGTGCTTTTGTGAGGATGGCTCCCGATAGGTTCGCGCCGGTCAAATTGGCGCGAGTTAAGTCGGCTCCGGCCAAGTCCTCGTCTTCTAGGTCAGCCCCTGGGAGGTGCTTGAGTGTTCCAGCGTGAATGTCTTTGATGTTCATAAGTTCGGCAAGCGGGGCTATGGGGCTTCGACAGGGTTGGTTTCTAGCGCGATCGCCAACAAATCGTCGTCAGAATGGGAGTCGAGCAGCCACAAGCCAGATGCAATTTTGGGGAGAGAGGTTGACAAATTGAGCCCCTGCTGCATGCCGCCAACTAATAGGGCCAGCGTTTCGATGAGTTTGGGATCCCAGCAACTTCCCTGATCGGCCTTGCACTGGTCTAGCACCTGAGCCAAGGCTTTCATGGGATCAGCATTGGGTTGAGCATTCAGTGCGGCGACCTGTTGCTGAAAGGCAATCACCAGCCCCAAAATTCGTGACTCTAGCGGAATTTCGTCCCGCTGCAAGCCAGCAGGATAACCCTGGCCATCCCAGCGTTCGGTGTGATGGGTCAAAATGGTGGCGATCGCCTTCAGTCGGCTCATGCGGCGCAGCAATTGCGTTCCAGGAATGAGCGGACAGGACAGCGGCTCCTCGCCATGCTCCTCAAATCGAGACGACGTACCGGGACTTAACGGAGCACTGCCCGCTTCAATGCGAGCAATTCGGTGCAGCAAGCTGGCCAGTTGCAGTCGATGCAGCTGCCAAGCGGGCAAGTCCAGCAGTTGCCCCATCGCCTCCGCCAAGGCCGCCACTTCTGCGGCGGCCATCGGATTGCTGAGATCGGTGAGATCAATGAGCTGGGCAATGCGCAAGTAAGCCTGAAGCTCATTGGAAATGAGATTATCGTTGACGGCGTAGCGATTGTTAAAGCCCGCGTCTGTCTCGCCTGAGGACTGAGTTTGCAAGTACTCGACAACCCGAGACACGATATCGCCCAAATTTTCGGCAGTCGGAGCTGCACAGGGCGCGTCGTGGCGCTGTATTTGGGGGGCGATCGCCCTTACCTGTTCCGTCAACTGCTGCTGTAGCTGGGGATTGTATCGGCCAACATGAGCGATCGCCAGCTCAGCCGTTTCCAGCACAAGCGACGGTTCAAACGTCCACAAGCCGTAAAACTTGCGCTCCAAATCGTGGGTGGGATAGCCAGCCGTTTTGTAGTCGGCCTCGGCCAGCTCCTGGCAGAGCACCATGGCCGTATAGTTCGGCGACAAGATAATTAAGTGCCACTCCTGCGCCACCGGATCATCTGCTGCCAAGCCAATTAAGGCAACGTTGTCTCGTTGGCTAGTAGCATGTTCTGCAAAGCCTGCATCATCCGCCGCCAGGATCACAATTTGAGGCGACTTCTCTGCAATATGGCCATAGCGATCGGCCTCCTGCAAGTACCACTTTCCCCGCTGAAATGCGGTAATCACCAGGGGCGAATAGTCATGCTCCAAGATTGAATCTTCTAACGCATGACACAGGGCAACCAATGTGTTTTTGTAGTAAACCCCAAAATTGATTGCCGGTTTGCCCTCAGCTGGATTCGCCTGATGAGCATCTCTAAGCTGTTGCAAGATTGATCCGATTAGCATCCTGGCATTTGCTCGCGATCGCTTGGTCTAATTGGCGCTCTTCGATTTTCGCAGATTTTTCGCATCCATAGGGGATTTCTATCCATCGCTTTCGCTCAGCTTGATGAGATTGGGGATCATTAACTACTGGCGATCGCAGCGTGAACTAACGCTCTGTCCAGCCTTGGGACTGTTTGCGCCTCGTACAGATTGGAAATTGCAAAGCCGTCTAATTTTTTTGCAGGATAAAGGCGATCGCCCACAAAAAAGCCCCAGACGGTTGAATGCCCAGGGCTTTTTCATGGGTATCACACCCCTGCTCGCTCGCCCTTATGCAGCCGAAAGCCCATAGGCTGACATCCGCATAATGTCACGAGTCGAAAACCCAATATTGCTCAATGCTTCGCCGTAGCTAATCATAAAATCTTCCACCAAAGCATCGCGATCCATTCCCAGCTGGCGAGCATCCTCTTCAACCTGGTTCAGCATTCGCCATACCAAAGGCAGATTTTGCTTATTGGCCACTTCTAGCTCATCTTTCACAGCGTCAAAATTAGCCTTGAGCCATTCCTCACCAAAGTTAAGGTGCAGATATTCATCCTTAACGACCCCTTCGGTAATCTTTCGGGCAAAGTCATCTGCAACGGGAATGTAGATGTTGTAAGCCGAAATCGCAAAGCACTCAATCACCAGCGATTGAATCAGCAGACAGGTCACAATATTGCCCTTGGCGGCTGCTTCCTGAAAGTTACGGTGCAGATCCGAGAAGAATGCTTTTGCAAACTCCATGTCTGGAGTGACTTGCAAATTGCGACCACATGCTTGAAACCCTTTTTTGTGGCGGCTTTCCATTTTTGACAAGCTCACCAATTGCTCAGCCTGGTCGGGAATTAGCTCAGCCAAACGCTGATAGTTGGAAACCGCCTCTTCTTCGCCTTCAATTACGATTGCATTGATGCGGCTGTAAGCATCTTTGTAGGCGTCACTATGAAAATCGAGTTCGGGACTAAGCTCAAGCTGAGGCATAAGACTGCAATCTCCTAAAACGGGTCAGGGTTACCATCACCGTAAACAACACTAAATCAGCCAATGCATGATGGGGAATCAGCCATTCTATGCACCAGCTTTAACAACTCTAGCGACTCCTTACAGCACGCTAGAATTGTTCACACTAGAATGTAACCCACTTTATACTCTAATAGTTTGAGCCAAACAGTTGTCAAATATCCAACGGTCTATGCCCAAAGAAGTTCTCACTTTGGGCCATAGAATCTAGTTGATGCTGCTGGCCAATCTGGAATCTGGCGACCGATGTGGGGCCTTTTTGCTTGGGCCTGTTGTCCGATGATCTGGGGCATGCCCTTAGTTCTGGCCTGCATTCTTTGCGCTCATTGCTGATCGACTTTTCTCGCCATGTCTATGCCATCCACGCTTGCTTCGCCTCTTGATCCTGCCTCCAAAGTGCGGTTGTGGATGGGGGTTAACCTTGTGCTATTGCTGATTGGCGCTGGGTTGGTTCTGTTGCCACTGGCTATCGTAGTGTTGACCTCGGTTCATGCGGGTGACCCAGAGACTGCGTGGACAATGGCTAGCTACCGGGTCGCCTGGGCCAGGGGAGACTTTTTGCTGGCTTTTGCCAACTCGACCCTGGTTGCCCTAGCCGTTACGGGGCTTCAGATCATCACCTCTGCCTTGGCCGGATATGCCCTGGCTCGACTGCGGTTTTGGGGTCGGCAGGCGGTTCTGTTGATGGTGCTTGCTACGCTGGTGATTCCGTTTCAGCTGCTGGTGATTCCCATCTTTTTGGTGTTGAAGTGGGGCCATTTGATCAATACCTATGGGGCGCTGATTCTGCCGACTGCTGTGAATGGGTTTGGTATTTTTTTGATGCGGCAGTTTTTTCAAACGATTCCCGTTGAGTTGGAGGAGGCTGCAGCCTTGGATGGAGCCTCTCGTTGGCAAACGCTTTGGCGAGTCCTGCTGCCGTTGGCGCGTCCAGCATTGGTGACGTTGTTTTTGTTTACCTTTATCGGTGAATGGAATGATCTGTTTAAGCCGCTGGTCTTTACCTCACGACCAGAGTTGCGAACGGTGCAACTGGCGCTGGCGGAGTTTCAGGAGCAGTTTACGAATGATTGGTCGCTGATGATGGCGGCTGTGGTGATTGCCACAGTTCCGGTGGTGTTGCTGTTTTTGCTGGGTCAACGACAGTTTATTCGAGGCATTGCCACTACAGGAATTAAGAACTAGCGCTTTGTCGCAGCTATGGTTAGGCTAAATTTCCAAATGCTTATTTCAACCAGCAGAGTTTACGAGACTTCCTGCTGAATCACCGCATGACTTGGCCACGCAACGGTTCATGCTTTAGAAGCTACTCGTGTGGGGGGGCTACGGAAGCGTTCACAGAACGCTTGCGCAAGTGGTGGAGAGGGCGATCGCCCCTAGGTGGTTGATGGAACCGCTGCAGCATGACCCAGGACTCGGTACACATGCACTGGCTGCTGCTTCCCTTGCAAGATCATTGGCCCCCACGGTTCGACTTGAAAGCGGTTCTGCAAATACGAGAGGGTTTCTTCGGCAATGAGGACTCGGCAAAGGTCAACCTGGCGATCTTTGGCGCAGCTTTCAAGTCGAGAGGCCGTATTGACTGCATCTCCAATAACACCGTATTCCATGCGTTCTTTGCCCCCCAGGCTGCCGACCACCACAGGCCCGGTAAAAATGCCCACCCGCATTTGAATTTCTGATAGGTTGCGCTGCACCCAGCCCTGGTTGAGTTGCTGGAGGCGGCGACCCATCGCGAGGGCACAGGCGACAGCGCGCTGGGCATCCTCTTCGACTTCGCGATGTTCGATGCGGGGCATGGGAACGCCAAAAATCGCCAGAAGGCCATCCCCCGTAAATTTGTTGATGATGCCGTGGTGCTGCTGAATTTCCTGGGTCATGGCTTCTAGATACTCATTGAGCCATTCCAACAGCGCTTCGGGTGGCAATTGCTCTGAAATGCGGCTAAAGCCTCGAATATCGGTAAATAGCATGGTGGCAATGAGGCGCTGACCAGGGAGTTTGCCAGACTGGAGCAGGCGATCGCGCGAGTTCCATAAAGCATCGGCAATTTCGGGCGAGGTGTTTTGGCCCAGCAGTGTCATCACCATTTGCTGTTGTCGATGGGCTTGCTGGGCTCGATAGGACACGACCGTGCCAAAAGCCATGACCGAGGCGATCGCCGGAGAAACGACCGGAACCCAGTAATGCGCTGAGAACAAGCCAAAGCTGGTGCTTGCCAGCAGCATGAGCGTGCCACCACAGCACAATCCCAGCAGCAATGGATGCCGGACACTCCACGCAATAAGCCCTGATACGGTTGCCCAGCCTGCAATCCACAGGGCTTCTTGCCAATCGGTCCAGTACCAAAACAAATGCTGCCCCGTCACCGAGGATAAAAACTGGCTCACCATTTGGGCATGAATTTCGACACCGGGCATCTGGTGTGCACTTTGCTCTCCAGCGCTGTAGGGGGTGTAGAACAAATCTTTGCTGCTGGGTGCGGTTGTTCCGAGCAGCACAACTTTGTCCCGAATCCAGGCTGGGTCAACCTGGTTATTCATGAGCTGGGTTAGGGATACGGTGTGTGCCAAGTTTTGCCGAGTGCGGTAGTCGAGCAAAATTTGGTAGCCTCGGGCATCGAGCTGCTGGTATGCGCCAGAGGTCGCCTCCAAGGGTGCATACACCCCTTGGCCGAGCTGCATCCAGTCGGGTTGGCGATCGCTCGCTTGAGGAGTGATGCCCTGCTGCCCCAGGTAGCGCATCGCCAACAACAGCGAAAACGAAGGAAAGGTGCCGTCTTCGGTGGTGGCAAATAGCAAGCTGCGGCGCACAACGCCATCCTCATCCACCAGCACATCGTTAAAGCCAACTCGCTCTGGCTCGACGGTGGGCGGGGGAGGGACGCGATCGCGCTCATCGTTGCCCAGTTTAGTAATTGCAATGAGATTGGGAGCTGCCAGTTGGGGTTCTAGTTCGGTGGTGCCCGGCTCTTGGGGAACATCTCGATACAAATCCAGCCCGATCACCGCAGGCTCATGGCGTTGCAGATTGGCTAACGCTTGGGCGATCGCCGCATCCGAGGGAGTGGCCCGTTGCAAAACTTGGATATCGGCCTCGGTAATGGCCACAATGAGCAGACGCGGATCGGGGGCCTCATCGGTTCGCACGCGCACCATCCGGTCGTACACTCGCAGCTCTAGCGATTGCAGCCAGCCTAAGTGCTTCATGCCCAACACAACCCCCGTCACTGCCAAACTCGTGAGCGCGATCGCCCGCACGCCTGGTAGCCAGTGTTGCTTAAGGTGCGTCAAATCGTTCCATGGTGGAGCAATGCGAACGGAGGACAGCAGTTTCACACGATTTCAGGAATAAAGATATTAAGACTCGACCACAAGATAAGCCCGTATCCAACAGAGCCAGACCTAACACAAGTCACTAAGCCAAGAGTTTTTGCGGGAGCAGAAACCTCCCGCATCTAACACCGATCAACAAGCCCAGAAGAAAATGCACCTCATGAAACGCTCAATGCGCATAAATGACGGATAAACCACCTTGCTGCATACCATGCACAAGCGCCATGTTCAGATCATTCCCCATATTTCTTAAATACAGCGAAAGTTTCCTCGGTTCCTGTCAGTTTTTTGATCTCGCTCACGATTCCGTGTCTAGGGCGCCCCGCACCAAAATCACAGTCGATGCACTATCGCGGGCGATCGCCTCGGGAATGTTGCCCTGCATCACTTGAGTCAGCAATCCCTCGCGGCTGGCTCCCAGCACAATCACGTCGTAGGGTTTGCGCATCGCCAGTTGGCACACGGTTTCGGGTACCGACTCTCCCCAAATGGGCCGTGCCACGACCGGACAATCGGTGGTTTGACGCAGTTGGGCTAGGGCTTCTTGCAAGGGTTGCGTAATGAGCGTTGGGCTATTGGGGGAAATGACCTGGCAAATGCGAATTTCGGGCTGGTGGCCCAACTGTACTAGGGCCGGGAGAAATTGCAGCGCTTGCTGGGCATTTGGCCCACCAGCAATGGGAACCAGCCACCGATCCATTTGTACGGTATCCCCAAGCTTGACCAGCATGACCGGGCAGGGCGATTGCCGAATCAGGGTATCCACAATGCTGCCAAATACTCGTCCCGGTGTTCGGGTTCCCCCTTTCCAGCCCATCACCACGAGGTCGATATGACGCTCGGCAGTAATTTCTAAAATGGCCTGGGCTACGTCATGGGCGGCGCGAATTTGAGTGTGAATGGGAATGCGCCAAGCTTCGCCCAGGTGAACCAGCTGGCGCAACAGCCTCCGGCTTTGAGTGGTGCGCACCGATGTTTCTGCTGGCGAGTTGGCGCGTGGCACGGCAATAATTTGCACGACCTCTAGCTCATAATCCCGATTGCTGGCGATCGCCGCTGCCATTTTCAGCAAAATCGGAGCTGATGCAGGATTACTAATTGGTAGCAGAACCCGACCTCGCCCCGTTGCGGGCGATCGCGTTTGCAAAATGGGGTAAGACGGCTCTGGCTGTGGGCCAAACTGCTGCCCATTGCCGCTGAGCTGATCCGATTCCGCCCGAATAATGTCGGCACGGGTAATAATGCCTACCAGCTTGTGCCCCTCGGTAACCGGCAAGCGACTCAGCTTAAAACGGTTTAGCAAGTACAGCACATGGTTTAAGGGAGCCTGCGGGCCTACCGTGACCGGATGCTGAGTCATAATATCTGCTAGGGTCACGGGCTCTGCCGTTGCCGGACGTCGGCTGGAATCGGACAGATCGGACTGCGTCACGATGCCCACCAGCTTGCCCTGCTCCACCACCGGAAAGCCTCGATGGTGCGATCGCGAAAAAGCTTGAGTCACCTCACTGAGCGGCATGGTGCTTGAGAGCGTCTCTACCCGCCGCTGCATCAGGCTGGCCGCAGTTAGGTGCTGCCAGGGCTGCTGTTGAGCCCCCGTCGCTTCATCAATATGAATGCCGTTCCACGCGAGCAAGTGGGAATAGAGCGAACCCCCGACCAGGCGATGTGCCAGCATGTAGGCGACAACCGACCCAATCATGAGCGGCAACACCAGGTTGAAGTTGGCCGTAATTTCAAACACGATGACGATCGCTGTAATGGGCCCCCGAGTCACCGCACTAAAAAAGGCTCCCATGCCAGCCAGAGCATAGGTTGTGTTAGAGCTAATGCCCTCCGGCACTCCAAGAGGAATGCCCACTGTCGCCTCCAATCCATGGGCCGACATCCCCACCAAATAACCCAGCGCCGAGCCCAAAATTAGTGAAGGGGCAAAGATACCGCCCGGTGCCCCCGAACCATAAGCTAGCAAAGTCAACAAAAACTTGACCACAAATGCCAGCAAGGTAATTTGCCAGGTGACACTTCCCGTGCTTAGGATTTCCAGCAGACCCGTATTGTCGCGAAATGCAACTGGTAGCACCATAATGACTGTGCCCGTCACCAGTCCGGCGATGCCAATTTTCCAAGGTAGGCCCACCTTCAAAACCCGTTGATAGAAGGCCAGCGATACAAAAATGCCTTTGCTAAACAACGTGCCCAGCAGCCCTGCCAGCAGTCCTAAAATTAGGAAAAACGGCACATCTTGAAGCGAAAAGTTGGCTTGATAACTGGTGACGACCAAATCCAAGCTGAGGCTGCGCCCTCCTAGCAGGCGCGAGACGACCGCCCCAATGAAGGAAGCCAAAATCGCTGAGCCAAGCGTAATTCCCGAAAAATCGTGGAGAAATTCTTCAATAACAAAGAGCACACCAGCAATGGGCGCGTTGAACCCAGCTGCGAGACCCGCTGCCGCTCCAGCTGCAATGAGCTGCCGACGATGACTAGGCGAGGTTGGAATCCACTGGCTGAGCTGAGCGGCCAAAGCGGCGCCAATCTGAACAGTGGGACCTTGGCGACCCAAGTTCATCCCTGCGCCTAGTACCAGCACCACGCTCATGAGCTTGACCAAAGCCACCCGCAGGTTTAAAACGAGGGGAACATTTGCGAGCAGTGCTTTGACTTGGGGAATGCCGCTGCCTGCTGCTTCTGGTGCAAGCCGTTCAATGAACCAGCCAGCCAGGAACCCACCGAGCAGGCCCACGACTGGCAGCACTAGCCAGGCCGGAGCTTGGTGAGACATTTGTACACGCCATCCGCCCAGCATGCCCACGCCTTGCTTGAGCAAGACCGCCGCTAGTCCTGATACCAATCCAATCATGCACGCTTCAAGAACCGCCGTTTGGCGCGGATTAATGAAGAGCCGTTGCAGCGGGCGGAAGACTGAAGAGGGCCACATGCGATCGCAAAGGAAAGGGAATGAAATGCCGAGTGGTAGAGCCCCTATGTTCGCATGAATCGATGAAAACAAAGCTGGAAAGCAGTCTGTTGTTCTCCAGCTTTGAAATTGTTGATTTGTTAGGCCTGACGCACGTCATCCGAAAAACCAGGGAGTTGAATAATGGTTGGTGCGCTTAGCGCACCAACCATTATTCAACTCCGTCAGCCCTGTTTGGATGACGTGACTGATTTTGAATCGCGAGCGAGTGACGAGCGAACTCCAGTTCTTAAAAGCCGCTAACTTACCAGAGAAGCTTGCGCTTTTTGCCTACGGCAATTCCCTGCGTTTGGTGAAAATCGTCTTGTACTTTTTGAGTGAGGCTACGGGACACCTGGCGCACAATTTGATTGAGCAGGCGATCGCCTGTGGATTGAACTAGCGATTTGGGCAGCGACTGGATGAAGCGAGGAAACTGAATTGCAACATCTAAGTTGAGTTCCCACGTCACATTGGTCAGCACGGTGGGAGCCGTTTCTAGGCGCAGCCGAGACTGAGCTTCTGCATCCACCTCGGACTCGACTAATTGAAGAGATGCTTTGAAGTCAACCTCATAGCCGATGGATTCGTAACCCGGAATGGCGATCGTTTCGATGCGATACACCCCGTTTTCATCGGGAGGGAGCAGGTGTAGGCCAATCTTGGGTTCTACCTCGTAGCCAAAGGAGCCAAACCTGCCGATGGTAAGCCCATAACCATTGTCTCCCAGCGACTCCGACTTCATCGGGCTGGCACAGCGAGGAAACCACGCTTGGTGGGCATTTAAGTAACTAGCCACCGTTGCCGCATCGGCAACCATTTCCATCGCGCTGGCATAGAACCCCGTAAAGTGCGTAGGCTGATGCTCCATAGCAATGTCAGAGGCATCTTCGGACAAGCAGGTCGAGGGTTCAACATAAGTTGACACAATCCCGAGTACAGAACTGTCCGATTCGAATGGCTGATGTCCCAATGAGTTGGCTTGCATAACCGTTGTTTGTAGCAGTATGTGTATCAGCGTGACCGTTGTGTAGTCAGTGTTTGTGATTCAGCGTGTACTATCAGCGTAACCCGTGAAAGTATCTCAACAGATACATTACAGAACAAACAGGGAACCGGAACGGACAGGGAGCAGCGAGGCAATAGTTTGAAATCTAAACTACCGCAGCGATTGAACTGTCGTCACTCTATCAAAGTAGCGAACCAGTCGAAGTCATGAACCGAATGCGATTGATGAACTCAGCATATCTCTACCGATTGAGCAGTTACCATGTTTAATTTACGGAACTCGTGGGCGTTTTGTTGATTGGCTGCATTCACTTTGAGCGCATGTATACCTAGAGAAGGATTCGCGAAGGATGCATCCTATCGAGTTCAGACGGGCAATTTCAGCTCGGTTGACTACAATTTGAACGGTTAGGTTTCCGCACGTGGTAAGGGAAAGACAAATGAAAGCATGTGTTGCAGGTGCTACTGGGAAAACTGGACGGCGCATTGTGCAGGCGTTGGTGTCGCGAAATATACCTGTGAAGGCACTGGTGCGAAATGTGGAGACTGCTCGGGCAATTTTGCCTGTGGAGGCCGAACTGGTCGTGGGTGATGTGCTCAATCCTGCCAGTCTGAGTGGGGCGATCGCCGACTGCACGGTTCTATTTTCCGCAACGGGGGCGGCTCCCAGCTTTGACCCGACTGGCCCTTACAAGGTGGACTACGAAGGCACCAAAAATTTGGTAGATGCCGCCAAAGCACAGGGAATTCAACATTTCGTCATGGTATCTTCGCTGTGTGTGTCGCAGTTCTTTCATCCCCTCAACCTGTTCTGGCTGATTTTGGTGTGGAAGAAGCAAGCCGAGGAGTATCTGCAAAAAAGTGGTCTGACGTATACGATTGTGCGGCCCGGTGGGTTAACCGAAGAAGACAATAACCCTGATCCGCTAGTAATGTCGTCAGCCGATACGTTATTTGATGGGCGAATTCCCCGTGCTAAGGTAGCGGAAGTGTGCGTTGAAGCTGTGTTTGATCCGGCCAGCCACAATAAGATTGTGGAAATTGTTACCCAAGCTGATGCGGCGGCCAAGCCTTTTAACGAACTGTTTGCGAGTGTAGCTTAGTGGTTTCAAAACGAACAAATGTTGGATCAGCTGGCTCCTCGCCTGCGGAACCGATGGATCGGCACCGGGCCAGTGGACCCTTGCGGTCACCGCACTCCTCAATGTCTACGGCCGTTCCCAAGGAATCTTTGCCCCGCAAAGCTGCACCAGAGCGATCGCCCAATTTGTTGACTCGGGCTGTGGTGCTGGGTGGCATGGCAATGATGGCGGTTGCTGTCTTTGATCGGCTGGAAAATGGGCGATCGCCCCTAGACCCAATGTGGGATGACTATCAGCCTGCGCCGTTGGTGATGGAGGGTGGCGATCCCTATCTTCGAGCGCTGATGCGAACCATTTCGGCCAGCGAAGCCAACGATCCCCGGCCCTACTCGCTCTTGTATGGGGGCGATCGCGCTCCTAGCCTGGATCAGCATCCCGACATTTGCATCCCCATTGTGGTGGGCCCCAATGTGGGCGATTGCACCACTGCGGCGGGGCGCTATCAGTTCCTTAGCTCCACCTGGGAGGAACAGGCCCGCAAGTATCATCCCAAGCCCGATGGCTTGCTGTGGTGGGAGCAGTACAGCTTTGCCCCGGAATACCAGGACTGGGTGATGCACAACTGGCTAGATGATCCGCGTGCATGGAATGCAGACTTGTCGGAGCTGTTGCGCGACGGCCAGCTAGATACTGTGTTGTATATCCTTTCGCCTACCTGGACCAGCCTGGGCTACGGCATCGAAACCAACTCCATGACAGCATCGCTTCCGGTTATTTATGAGGAAATGCTGGCCGAGGAGCTGGTCCAGTCGGCGGAGTAAGGGGGTGGGATTCGGGATCTGCGATCGCTTGTTTGTCGGTTCGACTCTGTCCATTTTTGCCATGGCTGGCGTGAATGGAACGGGGAACTCGCCGATGCAGCGAGCTATGAGGCAGAACCCGCAGCACTTCGTCCACCGTTGTGATACCAGCGGCAACTTTGGCGATCGCAGCAGCGCGAAACGAATTGAACCCTATCTCGTCGAGATAGGCGTGCAGTTGCGTCATGGTGCCTTCATAGATGAGTTCGCGCACGGTTTGATCCACATCGAGCAGCTCAATCATGGCTTCTCGTCCCGCGTAGCCCGAATGAAAGCACCGGGCACACCCTTTACCCTTCTGCCATTGGTTGCCGTAGGTCTGCTTTGGGTTGAGTTGCAGCACCTCCAGGTCTCGCTCGGTTGGTGTATAGGGTTCGGCGCAGTGCGGGCACACCCGACGCACCAACCGCTGGGCCACAATGCCCAACAGCGCGTCGCTGATCAGTCCTGGATCAGGGCCAATATCTTTTAAGCGGGGAATGGCACTGGGAGCATCGTTGGTGTGCAGGGTCGTCAGCACCAGATGTCCTGTTAACGCTGCTCGAACGGCGGTTTCTGCGGTTTCGGCATCGCGAATTTCGCCCACCATAATAATATCGGGGTCTTGCCGCAGAATGGCCCGCAGTCCAGCGGCAAAGGTCATGCCAGCAGGCTCATGCACCTGGGTTTGGGTAATGCGGGGTAGCACGTATTCCACTGGATCTTCCACCGTCACCACGTTGACGAATTCGGTGGCGAGCTCTTGCAGGCTCGTGTACAGGGTGCTGGTTTTGCCCGAACCGGTGGGCCCGGTAAAAATGACCATTCCCTGAGGCTGCCGCAGCCAGTGCTGGTAAATTTCTAGGGCCTTGGGCGTAAAGCCTAACTCGCGAATGGTGCTGAACGGATTTTCGCGCGGGAGGAGACGGATCACAGCCTTTTCGCCTTCAACGCAGGGTAGGGTGCTCACCCGCATGTCTAGCCCCAATTCGTCGGCATTGTCGGTCATGTAGCGATCGCCAATACGTGCATCCTGGGGGCGACGGCTTTCGGCAATATCCATGCCTGCCATCACCTTGAGCGCCACAATGCAGCGACGGCTAATCTCTCGGGGCAACAAAGTAATGTCTCGCAAAATGCCATCAATGCGATAGCGAACTCGTAGCCCCTCGCTGGTGGGCTCCAAGTGAATATCACTTGCTCGATTCCGCAAAGCTCCAGAAATAATAGTTTTGATGCGGCTGATTTGATCCACAGCCTTGGCCAGGTGTAGTTCAGTGATTTCTACTAACTCGTCTGCATCGGCTTCACCCATGAACGGGTTGTTTGAGAGACTGGCGGTAATGCGGTTCTGGTCAACCTTTTGGGTGTGACACCACGTGCGGTAACTCTTCTCAGCAATCGAGATAATTTGAATCTTGGTAAGGGTGCGATCGCCAATGTATTGAATCTGCTCCGGTGTGAGGGGTTTGGGGCTTCCCAGGTAATAACAGTTCCGCCACAGCAACAACGGCACGACTGGCGGTAGCATTCTTCCATCAGGAAACTCTCTTAAAAAGCGATTGCTCACATCTGAATCAATCAAGTATTGGTTGATGATGCCTTGATCATTGACCAGCAACTTGAGAGCCTGCTCACAAGTGATTTCGTTGTTGCGAAGCCGCTGCCACGCAGTAGAGACAGCCGATGACGATGGAGCAGAGTGCATAGTTCAGTACGCGCTTCAGGATGTAAACAACAATTCGAATAGCGCTACGCGCTCGAACTCAGAATGATGATTGTGGGGCAACGCTGTGCGGCTCGAACCATCTCCGCCCTAACCTAATTACGTAAGGCCATGAAAGTGGCTCAGTTGAAGAAGGGCGATCGCGACAGATTGCCCTTCTTCAACTGAGCCATCAAGAAGAGAAGAGTTGCGGAAGGGCCAACATTCTCCAACCGCGGCGACGGTTCCAGGGACCCCAAATTGCCATCGTGATACCTGGCGAGTAAATGTTGACAAACATCGTGTTGCCATCAGGCGAGAAGCAAGCACCAGCATACTCACTGTCATTAATATTGTTCTTCGCAAATTGGTACAACTCGCCAGCCTGGTTAACCCCCACAATGTAATTGTCAGTATTCCCGCCACTACCGTCTTCACACAGCATCAGATCGCCAAATGGGGCAACGGTAATGTTGTCTGGGTAATCCAGCACATCCCGCCCTGGAGATTCAATCACCAGAGTCAGCGTTTCAGTGCTTACGTTGTAGGCAAATACCTGACCAAATCTCGCATCACCGCCACTGGTACAGGTGAAGTAAATCTGATTGTTCCCGTACCAAGCACCTTCGCCACGAGAAAACTTAGCGGCTCCCTTATCCTGCGCCTCAAATCGCACAGTATCGGTATCGGGGTCAACATCGCTAATATGAACCCAGCTGACAGGCAGCGCTTGGCCCTTGTACTGCGAGAAATTGGTGGCTGTATTAACAGTGGGCATCCCTTCAATGACGAGTGCTTCAAGAACACCACCGCTTCTCAGATTGCCTTTCACATTGGGACGGAAACGGTAGAAGCAGCTATCACCTCTGTCTTCTGTCTGATATACATATCCAGTGGCTGGATCAACTGCAACGGCTTCGTGGTTGAACCGTCCCATTGCCGCCAACGGTACAGGGTCAGCAACGGCCATGTTCGCTGTGACAGGAACTTCAAAGTTATAGCCATGCTTCTTGAAAACGTTCGTGCCGTTGGGTACAGACACGTTCTCTTCACACGTAATCCAGCTACCCCAGGGTGTCGGACCCCCCGCACAGTTGCGGATCGTGCCACCCAAAGAGCCCCACTGTTTGATAACTCGGCGATTGGAGCCAACAATCAGCGTTGTGGTACCGCCCGCGCTAGTGTCATACAGCTTTGACACATTCACCTGGGTTGAAGAAGTTGGGTCTAACTCATGGTTTCGCACCAGAATGGTTGTCTGATTCGGGCCAGGAAACGCCGCCATGCCATCATGAGCGCTGGGCACTAAGTTGCCATCATCCATAGGCTGCCCAACGATTGAAAATGCGGCGTAGTTGAACTCTGGCGGCAGTTGCAGAATGGGAGTTCTGCCCAGGTCAATGCCATCACGCACAACCCCAACCAGCTCGCCGGCATTGACAGGCATTCTGGGTGACAGCGGGCCGTAGCCGACTCCCCGAGCCGCTTGACCCTCAACAACTCTGCCGATCAGTTTCTCTAATGAGGACAGTGCGGTTGCTCCGATGGCTGTTGAGCCAGCCAGCATCAAAAAATTACGACGTGAATAAGACACCCGACGTGCTCGCGAGGTTTAAGTGGATTCGTAATTTGAAAAGTAGAACCGTAATGATAGGTAGAAAACATCAGCCTACTTTTAACGGTGGATTAAGTATGAATAAACGTTCAGGGTTTAGGGCGGTAAGCTTTAACTGCTGAAGTTTGTAATGTATTGAATTGTTTTATTGAATGGGTTTATTCAATTTTTACATATTGCAATTCTATGGGTTTTGATTTTTGGCTCTAGTCTTTAGTTTTCTTTTTTAGCTGTTAAATTCATGGAATTTTGAAATTTTTATTCAATTACAAATTAGGGTCGAAAAGTTTATGCGGTTGATAATTTAACTCGCACTCATTGCCAAATTCTCTTGTGCTCATCAATCCGTTGCCAGAAATCCACTTCAAAAATCAATGTGGTTTCGTGAGCTCGGTCTACCGCTGCTGATGTTATTAGCGATAAAGGAGCCGATGGAGCTTGGCTGACAGGAACAGATTGCCAGAACCCCATTGGAACAAGGGTGTTAGGCTTCCTCCACTAACTGATCCGCATTAATGGATAATCAGTTTTTTAGAATCTGGACAAAAAATAAACGCCAACTAGCGCTTAAATGTTCAGACTAGGTTCCTTTCATGCAAAGAGTCCTATCGTAAGGAGTGCGATCGCGGCTTGAGCGAGTGGCTCTATCGTAAGCCCCATCATGGTGTACGCGACGGCTGGCGATTAGCCCATGTCGAAGGCGGGTGCCACTTGTCTTTTTGCCGAGCTGTGCCGTTACGGCAAAAAGCGATCGAGAGCAGATTTGAGAGCGTTGAGTTCGTCGTCGATATTCCCTTCTTTGGCGGCGCGGGCCACACACTCGGTTAAGTGCTCATCCAAAATGATGCGGGCAACGCGATCGAGCGCGCCACGTACGGCGGCAATTTGCACCAGCACATCAGGACAGGGGCGACTTTCGTTTACCATCTGCTTTACCCCACGAATGTGGCCTTCAATTCGGGATAAGCGATTGGTGATTTGTCGGAGCGTTTCTGCATCATGTACATGGGTATGGGGCGCATCATGATGCTCATGGGGGGATGGGAACTCGGGAGAAGTGGGCATTTTGGATGCAGTCATGCGTTCAGAAATGTGAGAGAGCTAGAAACCGAAGCAAATTTGGCAAAATCAAAGAAGCGAACCTAGATGAACGACCTGGATCATTGACGTTGGCCATCATCTTGGATCGCTAGCCTTGAATCATGGGTCGTAAGTCATGGATCGCAGATCATGGGTCGCACGAGACGACCTCTCCTGTAATGTGTTGATCTTAGACCAGTTCATTTAACTAGGGCGGGTGGTTCGTTTTTCTCACCATGACGGGGCCCCGGACCGATCGCTAAGATATCGATGAGACTGCTTGCGCGAATGGATCCAACTGATGATAGTGCAGCTAGGCCATGAGCAACCTAGTTGAGTCTGTTCGGTAGCATGTCGTTACATCTCTTGCTCTATCCATAGATAAGGTTCTCAAACGGCTATTAGGTACGTGCTATGCAATGGAATCTTTTCACCTCAAGATTCAAACAACCATTGACTCGAATTTTTGTGCTGGTGTTGGGGGCGATGCTGCTGGTGAATCCGCTGGGAATGCGGCCTACCCAAGCAGAGACCCTAACGGCGATCGCCCCTGTTACGACTCAGGGAGGTAGCTTTGTTGCTGCTGCGGTGAACCGGGTTGGCAATGCCGTGGTGCGTATCGACACCGAGCGTACGGTCACCCGCAATGTGGATCCGTTTCTCAACGATCCGTTCTTTCGGCGATTTTTTGGGGAAGGTATGATGATGCCGGGACCTTACGAAGAGCGACAGCAAGGTCAGGGGTCTGGCTTCATTATTGATACGAACGGCACAATTTTGACCAATGCGCATGTGGTGAATGGGGCCGATAGTGTGATGGTGCGGCTCAAAGATGGCCGTACGTTTGAAGGAGATGTGAAAGGGGTTGATGAGGTTACCGATTTGGCCGTGGTGAAAATCTCGGTATCGGGCGAAGAGTTGCCGGTTTCTAGCCTGGGTGACTCTGATGCGGTGCAAGTGGGTGACTGGGCGATCGCCGTTGGGAATCCCCTCGGGTTGGATAATACCGTTACGTTGGGAATTGTGAGCACGCTCAACCGATCTAGCGCGATGGTGGGCATTCCCGATAAGCGGCTCGACTTCATACAAACGGATGCTGCTATTAACCCTGGCAACTCTGGCGGACCCCTGCTCAACGAACGCGGCGAGGTCATTGGCATTAATACTGCCATTCGAGCCAATGCGATGGGCATCGGCTTTGCCATTCCCATCAACAAGGCCAAAGAAATTATTCCTCGTCTTGCTCGGGGTGAGCGGGTGGTGCATCCCTACTTGGGTGTGCAAATCGCCACACTGACGCCCGAACTGTCGCGACGCAATAACGAAGACCCCAACTCAACCATGATGCTGCCCGAGGTGAGCGGGGTGCTGGTGATGGGGGTGGTGCCCAATTCACCTGCTGCAAGTGCCGGAATTCGGCGGGGCGATGTGGTGACTCAAATTGATGGACAAGCGGTGACCACAGCCGATCAGCTTCAGCGGCTGGTGGAAAATAGCGGACTGGGTAAGGCGCTCCGCGTTACTGTGCGTCGGGGTGATCGCTCGCAGCAGTTTTCGGTGCGTACCGCAGAGCTGCAGGAGTAGGCTTTAAGCTTGACCCCCTATTTGGGGCGACAAGCTTAAAGCCGTAAATTGCCCATATTAAGGACAATTCAAGCCCCAGCATCTGGTCTACCAATGCTGGGGCTTTTTCATAAGGTTTGCGCGCCGTGCAAACCTTATGAAAAAACTTTAACCGAAACTGACGTTCCTTTAGTGATCGCGCGATCGCAACCAATCAAACCCTGAATCGAGGGCATCTAGCACCCGTGGATGTTGATGAAGCAGCTGCATTCGCCACACGCGTTCTGCTTCGTACAGGATTGCAGCAACCGATGAGCTGGCGATCGCACCTTTGGCAAGTTTGGGTAATGGCTGTCGGGTTTGCATGGCAAGAGCGATCGTCCCTATCCACTCTTCTGCTTCAGGAGCCAAAATATGCGCTCCCAAAATTTGGCCGTTGCGATGCACCACAAACTTGGATAAACCTGTTGTTTCGGCCCGGAGCTGTGCTTTGGGTACCTGCTTGAGCGGCAGCGCAATGCTCGAAACCGCTTTGCCCCATTGCTGTTGGGCTTGGGCTGCGGTCAAGCCGACTCGCGCTAGGGGTGGGTCGGTGCGCACAATGTTGGGCATCCACTGCGGTTGAAGCCGCCACAGTGGCAGAAACAGCGCATTCTTAATGGCGATCGCGGCCTCGAATTGGGCGTGCTGTGAGTCGCCACTCAGGGCATACACCCGAGGGTGGCGGGTCTTGAGTTTGGATGTCACGGTGAGGGATTCCAGGCCAATTCCGGCCAAATTTAGCCCTGTTTGATCAAGCTGGGGTGGGGCCGTTATCAGAATGTGATCTCCCTTGAGCGATCGCCCATGGGCCTGCACCACAACCTGCTGGGCCTGCGCCTCGGCGGCATCGATGGGCGTGTGAGACAACACGTGAACCCCATCGGCTTCTAACACCGCCTGCATGAGCGCAGCTAGCTCTGGATCTTCATTCGGCAACATCCGACTGGGGCATATTACCGTTGCCTCAATACCGATGCGAACCAGAGCTTGTGCCCAGGCCACCGCCCGACTATCGCCACCTAAAATCAACAGTCGCCGTGGAAGCCGCTGCAGCTGACCCAGCGTGACCAACGTTTCGGGTGTAAGCGGTGAAACGCCTGGCAACCCAGGAAGATCGAGCTGAGGAGTGGTGCGTTGGTTGGCTAGCAAATAGGCGCGCGATCGCAACAGGTGCCCTTCCACGACAAAGCCAACGTTTGGCCGCCGCACAAACTCGCCTCGCCCTACTCGCACATCCACCCCTTGGGCCGACAAGACCTCTAGCGATCGCTCTTCTGCGAGGGTGTCCGCGATCGTTTGCGCCCAGGCCATGCCCTGGCTCCAGGACTGACTAATCTGCTCTGGGGTGGACCTTTCTGGCTTGGGTAAAAGATTGCCCTTGAACGGTTCTACCCGATTGGCTTGCCGCTGCTGCTGCCCCACCTGTTGCCACAGGCGCAAACATAAGTCCGCATCTAGGCCTCGATCCTGGTTTGGAGGCTCTACCAGTGCCACTTGCGCCCGCAGACCAGCAGCGGCGATCGCGGCCTCTCGTGCCGCCAGTGTGCCACCAATAATGACGAGGTCGTAGTCTACGGGCATAGGCGCTCGGAATAGAGAGTGGGGAAGAGCTAGAGGTTAGAGAAGAGGGCTTGAGTGAGTGCGGTGAGGAGCGTTTGGTTTTCGGTGGGGGTGCGAATGGCAATGCGAAAGTAGCGATCGCCCAATTCAGGAAAGCTGATGCAGTCGCGAATGAGAATGCGGTGGTGTTTGAGCAGGTTGTGTTGCAGTTCCACTGCAGAGCGATCGCTTTTGACGAGCAAATAGTTGGCTGCACCAGGAAGCGGCGTAAGGCCCGAAATGTGACGCAGACCGGTGAATACTTGCGATCGCGCGGCGGATAGCCAATCCCAGGTTTGTTGTTGAAAGGGGGCATCAGCCAGGGCGGCGATCGCGGCAACTTCGGCGAGCGTGTTTACGCTCCACGGATCTCGCCATTGCTGCCACAAGCGCAGCCGATCGGGGTGGGCAATGGCATAGCCCAGCCGCAGCCCCGGCAAACTGTAGAACTTGGTGAGCGATCGCAACACTACCAAATTGGGATGCTGCATCACCAGAGCGGCCACGCTTTGATCGTACTCTGGCGGCAAAAAGTCCATAAATGCCTCATCTACCACCACCAGCCGAAATCGTTCTAAAGCTGGCAACAACGTACTCTGCGCAAACAGTTGGCCGGTTGGGTTATGGGGATTGTTGACGATCAGCCCACAGTTTGCCGAGGGCACCGACTCTGGCAGCGGACAGCGAGACAGCACCAACGCCCCCTGGCTGACTAATGGTTGCTCAGATTGCTCAATGGGCGCATCCACCCAAAACGGCAAATCCACGACCGAGGCGTCAAAAGCGTTGAGCGATCGCCGATAGTCGCCAAAGGCTGGCGTTGGCAAATAGGTTGCCTCACAATCGGCCAATTCGCGGCCAGCCCAGGTCAACAACTCTGCGGAACCATTGCCTGGCAAAACCCACTCAGGGTCGAGTTGGTGATGCTGGGCTAGTGCTTGCCGCAATGCCCCATAGCCAGGGTCGGGGTAGTGGCGCAACAGGTGAATGGAATGGGCGATCGCATCAAGGACCGACTGGGGTGGCCCTAGCGGATTGATACTCGCAGAAAAATCAAGAATAAAAGAGGGGGAACAGCCCGCCAGCGATGCTGCCCAGGCTAAATTTCCCCCATGCACAGGTTGTTTCAACCGTTGATTTTGCACAAACTCGGCGTTTACTTAGGAGCCACCAATTCTTTGAACAGCTTGCCAGCGGAAAAGGCAGGAACCTTTGTTGCAGGAATTTCCATCGCTTCACCCGTCTTGGGATTGCGGCCTTCACGGGCTTTGCGTTCACGAGGTTCGAAGGAACCAAACCCCACCAAAGTAACCTTTTCACCCTGAGAAACCGCTTCCATGATGGAATCAATTGCGGCGCTGAGAACAGCATCGGCCTGCTTCTTGGTTACGTTGGCTTTTTCTGCCACCTTATCCACTAATTCGCCTTTGTTCATGAGATTCTCCTTCCATGTTCGTCTATAAGAATTTGATCATCATTACAACGATCAAAAATTGAATTCGAGAGTGAGCCAGCATGAAATGGCTGAAACCCTGATGCACTCGAATTTTCAATGCTTAATTCTAGTGGCTAGTTGGCAAAACTGGATCGTCAAAACCTTTAATTTATATGGATTTGGGCGGTTTTTTAACTTTTCTTCGTGATTTGAGGGTTGAATTAGGCTAAAAATCGCCAAAAAACTGCAAAAACTCTAGTTAGCCGGGACAATCACCGTGTTCTCTAGGGCTTCTCAAAACTCTCGACTTTTTTTGGCAAAAATGAAAGTTAGCAATAATTGAAAACTTTTGTAATCCCTTGTGGCATCTAGGATTTATCCTTTTCCCCAAAACAAGTGGCAAGCTCACAAAGGGGCAAATTTTGCAGTTTAATGCCTCTGCTTTGAAATAACTTTAACTTATAAAATAAGCCTATTTTACTATCAGCTCAAAATACCATTAGCGGATTAAATGATGAATTTTTCTGACGCTACATCAGGTTTTTAATCCGTGCGATCGCCCTTTCCTCTGCTTGACCGAGCGTCTGAGAAATCGCGAATTTGCGATGACTTGGGATTGCCAAAAAGGGTGTTGAAATTCATATTTCTATAACAAGCTGGGCTAGATTGGAGAGTCCAACTTCCGCCATCCTGCTTCTTGTCACGCCTTGTCACACAATTAGGCACAAAAAAAGGGAGCGATCGCTCCCTTGTGGATTTTGGATGCTTTAGAGAATTCGCCCTAGAAACGCTTCGCTAGCCTAGGGACGGCCTCGCTCAATCAGGTTTTGAGTATCGCGGCTGCCTGGCACATAGCGATAGCCAAACGACGACTGATCCGAATCGTTAATGATTTGAGGAGTGAGCACCACAATCACCTCGTTGCGCTCATTGGTTCGCTCGGTGCGTCTAAATAGAGCACCCAGCAGCGGAATATCACCTAAGATAGGTACCTTAGATACCTCAACCCGATCGGCGTCTTGGATAATTCCCGATAGCACCAGCGTTTGCCCATCGCGCACGCGCACCTGTCCAGATGACAAACGTCGTGACTGGAGCAAGGTAATGGTGTTTTCGCTATCGTCAATCTCAATCGTCTGCGTATCGGCGACTGCCGTCACGGATGGAGCTACCGATAGCGAGATGAAGCCATTGTCATCAATTCGATCAACCTGGACTTCCAGCACCAAACCCGCAGGCAACCGCTCGGCCTGAATCGAAATTGTGGCCACCCCTTCCGATACGGTTACCTCTCGGGTAAAGTTCGTGATCACGTCTTGGGTCAACGCCACTTCAGCCGTTTGGCCTTCCTGAATCACCAGCGTAGGATCGGTCAAGATTTTGGCGTTGCCGTTGGTGATCGCAGCATTCAGCCGAGCCACAAACGGGCTGGTTGCAAAGCGTTCATCAAAGCCAACGCCAATGCCATCAGGGGCAAGGCCACTCAGCACATCAATCCCAAAGTCACCAATCCCAAAGCCAAAGCTAGAACCGACGTTGCCGGTCTCCAGCAGGTTCACGTCGATGACTCGTACGTTCACCGCAACCTGACGACGGCGCACATCCAGGTTAACCAGCTGTGACGTTGCCAATTCCACTAACTGCGGCGTTCCCACCAGGGTTACCGAGTTTGTGCGCTCATCGCCTGTTACCTGAAGGCCACGCAACAACGGTTCCGAGTCTTGATACGCAACCCGCTGAACTTCGATCCGCTCTTCGGTGGTGGTTTGAGTTTGAGTAATGGGCGAGGTACTTGTTCCCTCAGCAGCTTGCACCCCAACTGCGTTCACACTGGTGACCAAGCGCTCTCGGCTGACGGCTGTTTCAGCCCCAAGGCCTACCAAAAAGTTGAGGGCGGGTCCCAGCGTAACCTGATTGAGCCGCAGAGTGCGTACCACCAAGTTACGAGCCGAGTTGGGCAGCCGTGGCCCCACAAAGACAGTCCGGCCTGTGAGGTTCGCTTCTAAGCCTGCAATGCGCAGCACGTAGTTAAAGACGTTCTGCACTGGCTCGTTTTCAATATCCAGGGAGATGCGAATGTCTTGGGGCCGGTTAGCATCGGGGGTTCCCGATTGTGTCGCTTGGGGATCTGCTGGTGGCGCATCGCCAATATAGGCAACGTTGATGCCTGCTGCTCGGCCCAACAGGGACAACACATCGCGTACGGGCGCATTGCGCAGAACAAGGCGCGGCACTCGCTCGCTGGTGCCCAGGTTTACAATCGATGGGCTAAAGTCACCCGAAGACACGGCAATATCGCCAACCGGGGGCGCGATCGCCCGAGGCAGCAGTGGCGGCACACCCGAAGGCCCACTACCCGGTAAGCCCAAAGCTCCTGGTGTCCCAGACGGGGCAACCGGAACGCCATCAATCGTGACTTGGGGATTTGGCACCATCACGTTGGGTGGTGGCACGTTAGAAGGAGGAGGCAACTGGGCGATCGCCCCATCGGTTGGGCCACCCGCAGCACCACCCGTGTTCACACTCATCACAATTCGGTTGGCGTCTTGGCTAATTTGCCCTACCGGGGGAGCAGTTTGCCCAGCTACGGTAACTCGCACAGTGGTGGCATCAAGCTGATTCACCATCACCATGGCCACTCCGGGTGCTGGGTTGGCCTGCAGGTAGCCGTTGCCATCCGGCAGCCGCAGCTGAGCGTTGGTAAAGTCGGCCACCAATGCATTGCCCTGGCTTACGGTAAAGACCTGGGGGCGATCGCCATCACTGGTCATCAGCTGTACACTAATTCCGCCAGCGGCTGGGCGAACTTCTACACCCGTTACTTGAGTCGGGGCTGCGATCGCTGGTAAAGCCATCACCAGGGCGATCGCGCCTCCTCCCAAAAATTCAGTCAATCCAATCAAGGGTCTCACGCTTCACTCCTCCTTTCAAACCGAGCGAAATACAATCAGCATCCAAATCACATGTACTCAAGCTGCACCTCAATCACACCGTTACTTCTGAGTAACCCCAAGTAACCGCGGCCACCCCTACTGAGCCGGAGCAGGGGGCGGAGACGGCGCAACGAGAGGTTGTCCAGTCGCCGGATCAATCACAGGTTGTCCAGTTGCCGGATCAATGGCCTGCCCCGTACTCGGATCAACCGGATACCCCAACGTTGGATCAATCGGGAATCCGGTCGTGGGATCAATTTCAGGTTGGGCCGACGACGGCAACTCCTCATTCGGAATAAGCGCAATCAATTGAAACGACGTTCTCAACTTTGGCTCAAACGTACTTACAAGCTGTCCTTGCCGATTCACCAGCACCCGTTCAGTCCCTGCCACCTCCGACTCAAAATCTCGAGCCACCAACAATGGCTGCAAACGCTCAATATTGCGAATAATGGATTGAGTTTGGGCAAAGGTTCCCAGCATTTCCACATCGAACACACGCTCACGCAGCTTGCCATTCACCTCAGGGCCAAACGAGCTGTCGTTAATCACATCCGACGCCACCGTTCCATCGGGGCCAACCTCTGGCTCTACGAGCTCAAACTGAGTCAACGTGGCGCGCGGATCGCTGCTGGCCAGGGTTTCCCCTTCAGCATCTTGCACCTGTCGAGAAGGACTCACACCCGCATTGGCAGACTGAACCCGTTCGTTAATGTCCAGCAGCAACGTATCCAAGCTCTCCTCATCAGCAAAAAGCGCCAACACATCGGCCCGCAGTTGCTCGGCTTCCTCAAGTCGAACTTGGGCATCATCAATTTGTTGCTGTACCGCCCCCTGATCGACTAGCTGCCGTTCCTTTTCGGCAATATCCTGCTTTAGCGTTTGGTTTTCTTGGAATGCAGGCTGCAACGCATTGAGCAATAACCAGAGCGCCGCCCCCAACCCAACTAACGCCAGCAAAATACCAAGAATGGTTGGCGTTAGCTTTACCCCAAACACAACAGGATAATTTGGCTCATCTGCCGCGTTCACGTCCCCAGGAATAAAATCTCCACCCACTGTCATGGCTGTACTACTCCCAAATCCCGAAGTGCATCAATTCGTGCAGGCAACCCAACCGACAACGTGTTGCGCATATCTTGCAGCAGCTCAGACGAAGGCCGCTTAGTCAGCTCTCCCGAGATGGTGTATTCCACAACGTCTGGCAAGCGAACTTCTAACCCCTGCGGCTGCTCGCCTTGAAACTCGACCTCTGCCTTATTGGGAACGAGCAAGGCACTCTCAATCTTGAGCGTGTCGGGATCCCAAAAGGTTGATTGCTTTAACAACGCCAGCAAATCGTTGACATCATTAAACGATCGCGCCACTCCTGATATTGCAATCACTGGGGGCGGTGGCTCTGGTGCAGTCGTTGGGGGCTGAGTTGGGTCAGGTGGCGTCAACGCGACTGGTGCTTCGTCCTGAGTTTGCCGAATGGCCAAAATTTGCAACCCAGCCGGAACCCGACCCCGCAGGTCTTGAATGATAGCCGACCAGGGTTTTACCCGGTCAAACACACTGGCAAGAGCTTGGTTCTCGGCCTCAATGAGCGACACTCGCGTATTGATTTGCTCGACTTCCGCTAGCCGAGCTTGCAGCGATGCCAGCTGAGAGTCCAGATCCGCTTGACGGGTTCGCAAACTGCTGTTTTGGGTATTCAAAACCAGCCACAAAGCCCCGACCAAAGCTGGCAGCAAACCGCCAATAATCGCTCCGATAATGAGAGGTCGATTACTTTCCTGTTGCCCCCGAACAACTCCACCACCTGCAACCTCAGAAGGCCGCTCTTCGCGATCGTTTAAGAAATTGATATCTAAGCTATACATCTCACCATGCCTCTCTCAATCCAAGTCCAAGCACGACTCCCAAACCAGGCCGCTGGACGGGGGCAATCTCTTGATCGACCTCGAGGGAGAGGGCAGAAATCGGGTCTACCTGACTGACCGGTAAGCTCAACCGCTGGGAGAAAAACTCATCGAGCTGGCCGATCGAGGCACCTGGGCCAGCCAGCATGAGCTGAGCAACTTCGATGTTGTCGCCTTGGTTGAGGTAAAAGTCGATTGAGCGGCGCAGTTCGTCGGCTAGCTCGCCCAGAACTCGCAGCATGGCTGCTGTTCCTGGGTTTGTGCCACCCATTTTGGGACTGGCACCCACGCTATCCATTGGCGTAACCGGAACGGTCATGCCCTGCAGCAAATCGGTATTGCGAGAGGGTGGCAAATTCATCGCCCGACTGAGGGCGCTTTGGATTTGGAATGTACCAATCGGGACTGTTCTTGAAAACTGAGGAACGCCATCCACCACGATAGAAATTTCGGTGCTCTCAAATTCAATATCGACGATCGCAGCAGCTTCTTGAGGGGTAAACTGTCGCAGTTGTTCGCGAATGGTGCGAATAAGAGAGAAACTGCTAATTTCCAAAACATCGACTGCGAGGCCAGCCTGCTGGAAGGTGCTGACGTAACTGTCTGTGACCTCTTTGCGCGTGGCAACCAGGAGAACCTGCACTTTTTCAATGCCATCCTCATCGACAAAGAAACCGAGTTTTTGGTAATCCACATCGGCCTCTTCGCGGGGGAAGGGGAGATAAAGTCCGGCTTCTTGGTTGAGCACCATTTCGCGCAGCTCTCGATCATCTAGCTCAGCAGGCACCGGAATAATGCGGGTGACCGTGTCGCGCCCGCCCGGAATGGCTGTGGTGGCATGTTTGATCTTGAGCTTGCTTTCGGCAATAACGGACTGAATGATTTCTGCCATGGTTGCCGAGTCGAGGATTTGTCCCTCCTGGAACACGCCCTCGGGCACTTCGGCTGAGGCGAGAGTCAGTAACTGGAAGCCTTGACCTTTCCTCTTGAGTCGAGCCAAATTTACCCGATCCGGGGTGAGTTCAATGCCAACGCCTTGGGTTTTTTTTGAGAGTAATCCTTTGAAGCTGCTAAACACAGTTTCGTTACCGAGGGGGTGAATTTCTTGAACGTAACTACAGTGCGGACTTTGAGGGAACTTAAGGAATAACGACTAATGCTAACGCATGCTTCCCAATTTAATTCACATTTTTTGCAGGATGGCTGAACTAACGTAAATGGATACATTTGAGCCGCTGATGAGCCTGCTTGGAAGAGTTGCAGGACTTATGTAGTTGACTGATGTTTTAAGCGCTAAGCACTCCAAACATTAATCAAGCCCCTGGTTTTTGGATGAAGTCGTCAGTCCTAAGTCAGTTTTGCGGTTTTGGGTGGGGCTCGTCTGCAAGGCTGAGGGAGGATTCAATTCTTTGGAATAAATTTCGTCTGTTTCGTCACGCTCCGTGATACTCTCTGCGGGTTAGATTGTCTCAGGACTTGCGCAGTTGGGTTGTGGGTAAGGTGCTTCGCATCCTACCCACAACCCAACACACGAACTTAAGCTTTCTGCACGAATGGTGTTTTGAAGGATTCATGCAGGATGTCTATTGGGTGGACTCGCGTGAGGGCTGTGTCTATTTGTTGCTGCTGTGTTTGAGGACTTGCTATGAGCTACCGCATGGAGCGCCGTGCCTATGCCGAGACGTTTGGGCCGACGGTGGGCGATCGCCTTCGACTGGCCGATACCGAGTTGATCATTGAGGTGGAGCAGGACCTGACTACCTATGGAGATGAGGTGAAGTTTGGTGGCGGTAAGGTCATTCGCGATGGTATGGGGCAGTCGCCCATTACTCGCGAGGGCGGTGCGGTGGATGTTGTTATTACCAATGCGCTGATTTTGGACTGGTGGGGCATTGTCAAGGCGGATGTGGGTATTAAAGATGGCCGCATTGTGGGCATTGGGAAGGCGGGCAATCCCTACATTCAGGATAATGTGACGATTGTTATTGGCCCGGCAACAGAGGCGATCGCCGGAGAAGGTATGATTCTCACGGCGGGTGGCATTGATGCCCATATCCACTTCATTTGTCCGCAGCAAATTGAAACGGCGATCGCTTCGGGCATTACCACAATGATTGGCGGCGGTACCGGGCCAGCCACGGGCACTAATGCGACAACCTGTACCCCAGGCGCGTGGAATATTTACCGGATGCTGCAAGCTGCGGATGTATTTCCGGTAAACCTGGGATTTTTGGGCAAAGGCAACAGTGGCAAACCCGAAGGCTTGGCCGAGCAAGTAGAAGCCGGAGTGATTGGCCTAAAGCTGCATGAAGACTGGGGCACCACCCCTGCCACCATTGATACCTGCCTGAGTGTGGCGGATGAGTACGATGTGCAGGTGGCGATTCACACCGACACGCTCAACGAGTCGGGCTTTGTGGAAGACACGATCGCCGCATTCAAAGGGCGAACAATTCACACGTACCACACTGAAGGGGCAGGCGGTGGCCACGCGCCAGACATTATTAAAGTGTGTGGCGAGTTGAACGTGCTGCCCTCTTCAACCAACCCGACCCGGCCCTACACCGTAAACACGCTAGAAGAGCACCTGGACATGCTGATGGTGTGCCATCACTTGGATAAAGGGATTCCTGAGGATGTAGCCTTTGCTGAGTCCCGTATTCGCCGCGAAACCATCGCCGCCGAAGATATTCTGCATGACTTGGGCGCATTCAGCATTATCTCTTCCGACTCGCAGGCCATGGGGCGCGTGGGCGAGGTGATTCTGCGAACCTGGCAAACGGGGCACAAAATGAAGGTGCAGCGGGGGGCGCTTGCGGGCGACAGTAACCGCAATGACAATACTCGCGCCAAGCGCTACGTGGCCAAGTACACCATTAACCCCGCCATTACCCACGGCATTGCCAACCATGTGGGATCGGTGGAGGTGGGCAAGCTAGCGGACTTGTGCCTATGGAAGCCTGCCTTTTTTGGCGTGAAGCCAGAACTGGTGATCAAGGGCGGGCTGATTGCCTGGGCGCAAATGGGAGATCCCAATGCCAGCATTCCCACGCCGCAGCCTGTGCATATGCGACCGATGTTTGGTAGCTACAGTGGGGCGATCGCTGCCACATCCCTGACCTTTGTTTCTAAAGCAGCCCTCAAAGCCGGAATTCCTGAGCAGCTTCGGCTCCAAAAGCAGGCGATCGCCGTGGCCAACACCCGCAACATTGGCAAAAAAGACCTGAAGCTCAATGACTACACACCTCAAATAGAGGTTGATCCTGAAACCTATGAAGTGCGGGCCGATGGCGAACTGTTGACCTGCGAACCCGCAACCGAGTTGCCTATGGCTCAGCGATACTTCCTGTTCTAGTTCTGGGAATTGCCAAAACGCCAACAAACCCTGTGGCAAGGAACCAAACGGTTCCTTGTCATGGGTTAAACCTCCTCCACGAATAGCTTTTTGAGACATGAGTCGCGTTACACGACTTTGAGGGAGATGCGCCGCGTCACTCTTGGGAAAATGCTCAATTGAAACTGACGGCTGTCCAATGTAATTCACACGACATTGGAGAGGCACAATATGAATGACTCCTTCCAGTGCGGCGATCGCATCTTCCATCCATCACTGTGCATATTGAAGAACTGACCGTTGGCGGCCTGTGGTCTCATCTCGATGCTTTGGTAGAAGCGTACTTTCTAGCATTTTCGGCACCTCCCTACCACGAAACTCAGCAAGATGCCGATAGCTTTCGAGAATCGCTCCTTGAAATTCAGAACTGGCAAGGGTTTCGTTGTGTGGTCGCCTACGAAGACATCTCAAACCGCATGGTTGGGTTTGCCTGTGGGCACAGTTGTTTACCGGGGCGCTGGTGGGCGGATATGATTGCCCAAGCGCTTGGCCCAGAGCGGACCAAATACTGGCTGGCCGACGGGTTTGAATTTGTGGAACTGGCGGTGATTCCATCCCATCAGCGGCGAGGCATTGGCGGACGGTTGCACGATCGCCTGCTGACCCACTTGCCCCATCGCACGGCGGTGCTCTCGACGATGGCTGGCAACGGGCCTGCGATCGCCCTCTACCAGCAACGAGGATGGCAACCTCTCATTCCTGAGTTCACCTATCCCCATGGTCGGGTCGATATCATATGGGGGCGAGCGCTACGCCTGTTCTAATCGCTACGCCTGCTCTAACGGTTGAATCGCTGGCCCTTGCAAAATTTCCCCATCGCACCCAAAGCGCGATCCATGACAGGGACAATCCCAGCTTTTCTCGGCATTGTTCCAGTTCACAATGCAGCCCAAGTGCGGACAGGTGGCCGACACCGCATGAATTTGGCTTTGCTCATCCCGATAGGCCGCTACCTTTTTGCCATCAATAGTGAGCAGTTTTCCTTCACCGATAGCGACATCGTTGAGAGAGTGTTCGGTCAAGCCTTTAAGGCGATCGCCCACCCAGTGCTTGCCCACATCTAGGTTCTCTTTAATGGACGTACCCGAGAGAAACGGCGTTACCCGCAGCGAATCGTAGAGCGATTCCCAGGGATTGTCTTTGCCCTGCACTGCATCGGCAAGCAGCATTCCTGCCAGAGTGCCGTTGCTCATGCCCCACAGGCTAAAGCCCGTCGCGACAAAGGTGTGCTCGTGCATGGGGGTTAATCGGCCTACATAAGGCAGCTTATCAAACGAGACAATGTCTTGATTTGACCAGCGATACGCAAAAGACTCAATCCCAAAGCGATCGCGTCCATATTCCTCTAGCTTGGCAAAACGGGACTCAGTATCTTCCACCGTGCCAACTTTGTGGCCTTCGCCACCGATCATCAGCAAGAGGCGATCGCCGTAGGGGGTTGTGCGTAGCGAACGATAGCCCTCGCCCACACCAATGTACATGCCTTCTGGCGCCTGGCTGGGGTCTACCTCTGCTGCCACAATGTACGACCGCTGCGGATACCCCTTGGCGAAAAACAAACCCTCATCCGAAATGGGCAAGTTTGTTGTAATCAACACATCCTGCGCCCACAGCACTCCCCGCTCAGTCACTATTTTGCAGGGTGCGCCTTCCTCCAGTCCGGTTACTCGGGTGTGCTCAAAAATGTAACTACCAGCACCCGAAATCAGCCGTGCCAAATGCTGCAAATACTTGCGGGGATGAAACTGTGCCTGGTTGTCGAACTTTACGGCCCCAGCGATGGGAAAAGGCAACGAGGTTTCTGTGACAAAGGAAGCAGGCAACCCCAACCGCTGGGCGGCTTCCACTTCGTCTTTAATCTTGTCGAGTTGGCCGGATGATTCGGCAAAGGTGTAAGTGCTGCGTCGGCTAAAGTCGCAGTCAATCTCTTCTGATCGCACCCACAAAGACACCTGCTCGATCGCCGCCTGGTTGGACTCTCCATAGAGCCGAGCCTTCTCTTCTCCGTGCTCTTTGATCAGCGATGCGTAGACCAGTTGGTGGAGCGAGGTAATTTTGGCGGTGGTTTTTCCGGTTACGCCTGCTCCAATGGTATCGGCTTCGATGACAGCGACAGTTTTTCCAGCTTGCTTGAGCAGCATGGCCGCTGTCATTCCCGCAATGCCGCCCCCAACGATCGCCACATCGACGCGCAAATCGGGCAATAAGTCAGCCTGAAAGGTGGGAAATTCGCCTTGGGGGGTGGAATCAATCCAGTAAGAAACGGGCTTGCCTGTCACAGAAGTCATGGTTATCTAGCTCTACAGTTGCATCTCTATCGCAACCGTAGGGGCTATTTTCGGTTTCGTTCATCTGTCAGGGGTTTGACCCGCGCGCAACTTCTATCTAGCGAGAGAGGAACGAGGGCGATCGCTCTTCCTCACCACCACCAACCCAAACACTCCACCTTACTGAAGGGTTGTGTGTATCACATGACACGCTTGTAAACATCTTGATACAGAGAAGCCTGGTGTGGGAAACCTGAGGGCGTTGTTGCTGATTACCTGACTATGGCCAAGGTCAACGTAAGCGTTTCCGTTGCAGATAAGGGTGAGCAGAAGAAACAGGGCTGGATGATCGCAATACTTGGCGTCAGTGTTGTGGGTCTGTTAGGTGTGGGGGCGATCGCCACAGTGTTCTATAACAAAACCTCAACGGCACCAGTAGCAGACGCGATCGCATCCCCTGAAGCATCGCCCTCACCTGCCGCTGTAGAATCGGCACCCGCTGCCCCTCCATCTCCCCCAGCCGCTACCCCAACGCCCACACCCGTTGCCTCAACGAGCCCCAATTATCAGCTTGCACTGGATACCGGAATGGCTGCCGCAACGTTTGCTCAAACCGCTGCATCCACGGAGGATTGGCAGGGTGTGTCATCGCTGTGGAGCCAGGCGATCGAGCGCCTCAACACGATTCCCCAAGGCGACAAAAACTACGCCGTGGCTCAGCAAAAGCTGACAGAATACCAACGAAATTTGAACTATGCGCAGCAACAAGCCACCGCAATTCAAAACGGGGATAACTTTACAGCGTTAGGGATTTCTCGAAATCAACTGCTGTACAACCTTGAGGGTTATGGCATTGAGTTTAGTCTTGAGGAGGCTTCGCCCATCAACGGCCAGCCAAGAATTATTGGCAAAGCCTCCAACGGTGCTGTAATTGAGCTGATTGGCGATCGCGAAGTGACAAAAGCTACCTTGGTCGCCCCATCTGCACGCACGAATGAAGGTCTGGTTAGCGGTATGTATCTTGCTGCGTTTCTGACGGAGGTGATTCCCAATTTGGACTCGGTTGATTGGTTGGTTGCAAAAGCGGAAGAAACGTTCCGACAACGCAAGGAACCGCAATTTTCGACGATATATGGCGATCGCCAAGTCACCGCTGCCGTTGTTCTAGAAACTGGAGCCTTATCGCTCACCGTGGAGCGGGTCAAATAGCCTCTTTGAAACAACGCCTAGTTGCGAGATGAAGGAGTACTCATCGAAACGGCTGGGTAGTTGCTAAATCCGTAGGCATTGCGCACGAGATACAGAGGTCGCCCCTTTACCTCTTCGTACACGCGTCCCAGATATTCGCCCAAAATGCCCAGCGTCATCAGCTGCACGCCGCCCAGCGACAAAACCGCCACCATCAGCGAGGCATACCCCGGCACATCCACCCCAAACAGCAGCGTGCGCACCACCAAAAAGCCCGCATACATGAGCGTGATGAGGGAAATCATCAGGCCCAAGTAGCCCCACAGCTTCAGCGGCACCAGGCTAAAGGAAAAAATGCCATCCAACGCAAAGTTCCAGAGCTTCCAATAATTCCAGGTGGAGCGGCCCTGGTAGCGGGGGGCGCGATCGTACTCGACAGCAGTTTGCCGAAAGCCCACCCAGGCAAACAGCCCTTTCATAAAGCGGGTGCGCTCCGGAATTTGCTTGAGTACCTCGACTACCCGCCGATCGAGCAAGCGAAAGTCTCCGGTATCTCTGGGAATGGGGGTATTGCTAACGCGGCCAATGACCCGATAAAAGCTGTAGGCGGTGAAGCGCTTGAGCCAGGTTTCTCCTTGGCGCGATCGCCGCACGGCATACACCACATCAAACCCTTCGCGCCACTTGGCAAGCAACTCATGAATCAGCTCTGGTGGGTCTTGCAGATCGGCATCCATCACCACAACCGCATTGCCCACGGTGTAGTCCATGCCAGCGGTAATTGCCACTTCTTTGCCAAAGTTGCGCGAAAAATCCACCACCTTAATGGCGGGATTGCGATGATGATGAGCAATTAAAAAAGACACAGTTTGATCGCGACTGCCATCGTTGACACACACCACCTCATAGGCCACATTAAGCGGTGCCAACACGGCCTCAATCCGCTCAAAGAACCAATCAATATTCAGCTCCTCGTTGTAAAACGGAACCACAATCGAGAGTTCTACTTCGGATCGTTCAATATGCGGGGTAGATTGAAATGCACCGGACATGGCTGTAGATTCCACCTGGGCGATCGCAAGAAAAAGATGTGTGCGTTGCGCGCTTCTTGAAAATACAGCATTTAGCTGGGATGGACTAGCGCTAGGAAGGGAGGCAGAAGCCCTGACCATTCGCTCGCGGTTCCGGCTATCATAGCGAATGTTGTATCAGCTACAGACATGGGTAGGCAGCGCTCACTTCTGGCTTTTATTTTGGTGCTCACGATCGCATCCATTGTGGTGCTTACGCAAATTCCCATGCGGTTGGGGCTTGACTTGCGCGGTGGTTCGCAGCTAACGCTTCAAGCGCTGCCCACCGATGCAGTTCCCGAAATTACCCCCGAAAAACTGGAAGGGGTTCGCAGTGTTGTGGAACGACGAATTAACGGTCTGGGGGTTTCGGAATCGGTGGTGCAAACCGCAGGCGAAGATCAGCTTGTGGTGCAGCTACCCGGTGTGAGCGATCCAGAGCAGGCGGAGCGGGTGCTGGGTGGCACCGCCCAGCTCGATTTTCGTCAGCAGCGCGCTGGCACTGAGGGCAATCTTCAGGCCGAATTCAGCGCTCGCCAAACGCTATTGCAAGAGCAGGCAACCCTGCTGGCTAGCGGGGGCGATGAAGCTGCGATCGCCCGCAACCAGCAAGCGCTGGATGAAACAAACGCTTCAATTGCCACCTATTTTGACAAAACAGAATTAACAGGCGATCGCCTAACGAATGCCTACGCAGCTCCCATTAGTGGTTCTGCCTGGGAAGTGGGCATCGAATTTGATGACCAGGGTGGCAACCAGTTTGCCGAGCTGACCAAAAACATTGCTGGAACTGGACGCGGCCTGGGCATCTTTCTGGATAACGAACTGTTGAGCGCTCCCACCGTAGAAGCCCGCTACGCCGAAACGGGCATTACGGGCGGGCGGGCTAGCATTACCGGGGGCTTCAATGCCCAGCGTGCCGCTGATCTATCCCTGCAGCTGCGTAGTGGTGCCTTACCCGTTCCGGTTGAAATTGTTGAGAACCGTACCGTTGGCGCGACCCTGGGCCGCGATAGCATTCAGCGCAGTTTGTACGCTGGCTTGGCGGGACTGGTATTTGTCCTGGTGTTTATGGTGTTTTACTATCGCCTGCCAGGAGCGATCGCCGATGTTTCCCTCATTATCTATTCACTGCTGTCTCTGGCCGTTTTCGACCTCCTGGGGGTGACGCTCACCCTGCCCGGAATTGCCGGCTTCATCCTCAGCATTGGCATGGCGGTTGATGCCAACGTCCTCATTTTTGAGCGCACCCGTGAAGAGTTGCGTGCTGGCAAAACTCTGTATCGCTCTGTTGAATCTGGGTTCTATCGAGCCTTTTCCAGCATTTTGGACAGTAACGTTACCACGCTCATTGCTTGTGGTGCCTTGTTCTGGCTGGGATCGGGGTTTGTGCGGGGCTTTGCCCTGACGCTGGCGCTGGGTGTGTTGGTGAGTATGTTTACCGCACTGACCTGTAGCCGAACGCTGCTGCTATTTGTTCTCAGTTTTCCGGGGTTGCGCAAGCCCCAGTACTTTGCTCCCAAGCTGTCCAATTCGTCGTCTCAAGCCAACGTTGCCTCATGAAACTTTACGTCATCCAACAGCGCAAACTTTGGTGGGCGATTTCGCTGGCCGTCATTCTTGGCGGTATTGTGGCCATGCTCATCTCTTGGCGGCAAGTCGGTGCTCCGCTTCGGCCTAGTCTCGACTTTGTAGGGGGGACTCGGTTACAAGTTGAGCTGATTTGCGCTCGCACCGATACCTGCGAAGGTCCCATTTCGCCCAGCGATGTGCGGGATGTGCTAGCAGACCGCAATTTAGCCAACAGCAGCATTCAGCTCTTAGGAGACGAACAGCACGCGCTTTCCATTCGCACCTCGATTTTGGATGTGGAAAACCGTACGGCATTACTCAGTGCGTTGAGCGATCGCATTGGCGAGTTTGACCCACAAACCACGCAGATTGATACCGTTGGCCCAACGATTGGTCGCCAGCTCTTCACTTCGGGAATGCTGGCCCTCGTGGTGTCCTTTGTGGGCATCATGGTCTATCTAAGTTTCCGATTTCAGTCTGACTTTGCGGTGCTGGCGATCGTTGCGCTGCTACACGATGTGTTGGTCACCTTAGGCGTGTTTGCGGTGCTGGGTTTGGTGTTGGGCGTTGAAGTCGATAGCCTATTTATCGTTGCCTTGTTAACCATTGTTGGATTTTCGGTGAACGATACTGTGGTCATTTACGATCGGGTGCGCGAGCTGATCAAAGAACATCCAGAACGCCACATCAACGACACTGTGGATGATGCCGTTAACCAAACCTTGACCCGTTCTATCAACACCACCTTTACAACGGTGCTGCCTCTGGTGGCTATCTTCCTGTTTGGTGGCGAAACGCTGAAATACTTTGCTCTGGCCCTCATTATTGGATTTATTGCGGGGGTTTACTCCAGCATCTTTATTGCCAGCACGCTGTTGGCCTTGTGGCGTGAGCGATCGGGGCGGGCATTTTTGGCTCCGGCTAGTGGGGTTGCCATAGAGGGGGCGATCGCGCCAGATGAGGCCTCTTAGCGATTTGCCTCGGCTCAATTTGCTTAAGAGTAACCGGGTACAGAAGGGTGCGACCAGCCACATGTCATGAACGACTCTCCGCAACCGCCTTCCGTTGAGGCAAACCACAACCTCATTGGAGATGTGCTAGACCCAGAGCTGCGACAGCAAATGGAGCGACTGCATCGCCTAACGGTGTATGGTCGCTGGGCGGTTGTCGTGGCGTTGTGGGTATTACTGGCTCCTTTCAGCGTATGGTCGCTGCGCTCGGAAATTGCCCTATGGCTGGACTACTTTACTTGGACGGCGGTACGTTACTCTCTCGCCTTTAATCCGGTTCCTGCGGTGGCTTTGGCCTTGTGCATTGGCATGACGGTGAGTGTGTTGGTGTGGCAGAGCCGCAATATTTTGTTTGGGTTGCCCGAAGGCGATCGCCGTCGCTTGCAAGATCGAGTCCTAAAAATCCGGCAGCAGGGACCGAGCCATCCCCTATGGGCGCGAGTTTGTCAGACATCGCGATGATGACTCTGTGCCAATGCCTCCCTGCGGCTTTATAGGCAACGGGATGAAGAGCAATCCATCGCCAGATTCCAGGTTGCTAAAGGGATAACACGGCGTAGCGATCGCGTCCTTGGCTTTTGGCTTGATACAGCGCGTGATCGGCCACTTCAATCAACAGTTGGGGCGAGAGATTTGAATTAGGCAGGGTCGTAGCCACTCCCAAACTCAGGGTGACGTAGGGCTGAATCGGCGACGATGCATGCAAAATTGAGAGCGATCGCATTGCCTGCTGAATCTTTTCCACAACATGAACTGCCCCGGTGGTACTGGTATTGGGCAACACAATGACAAATTCCTCGCCGCCATAGCGGGCCAACAGGTCGGCAGGTCGGGCGACCGTTTTGCTAATCGTTTGGGCAATGCGAATTAAGCATACATCGCCGGCCTGGTGGCCGTAGGTATCGTTGTAGGCTTTGAAATGGTCTACATCACACAGAATTAACGAGAGCGATCGCTGCTCGCGAGCCAAACGCAACCACTCTTGCTGTAGATAGTCATCAAAGCGGCGACGGTTGGCTACCTGGGTTAAGCCATCAATGGTTGCCAAATGCTCCAACTGTTGGTTGGCGGCTTCTAGCCGTTGGTACAATTCCGACTGCTGAATGGCGATCGCCAACTGAGCTGCAATCACCTCTGCCAAACCGCATTCATCCTCATTCCATTGATGGGCAGCTTGCACCCTCAGCAGGCACAAGCAACCCCAAATGCGCTCTCCACTTTGTTCGCCATAGTGAATGGGAACCAGCAGCCAAGGCCCCGGAAAGGCCCGCACCAACCGATGGTGGATGGTGTCTGCTAAGGTTTCCGGTTCTGTAATTTGTATCGTTTCGAGCTGACGTAACCGCTGGCTGAGTGGATTGCCCTGATCTGTAAACTGAAACTCATGGGCTCGGGCACCGCGCGCCCGGCGACCATGGGTATGAACCGTTACCCAGCGATCGCGAGTGTTCACGTATTGCACAATAGCGACCGCATCAGCCCGCAATAGTTCCACAACTTCCTGCGCGGCCGTCGAAAAAATATCCTTCAGGTTCAAGGAATTATGAATTACCTGAATCACTCGATTCAGCGTTTGTTCTCGCTCAATTTTGAGCCGCAGCGCCGACTCAACGTGCTTCAGGTCGCTAATATCGCTAAACGTACACACCACTTGCAGCACGTGCCCCTCCGCATCGTATTGGGGCTCGGCATTCACGGATAGCCACACATGGGCCTGGCGAAAAGGGTTGATGACCCCCATGACTACGTTCCGCCGAGGCTCGCCAGTGGCTAGGGCGATCGCCACGGGATGCTCCTCATCAGGCAGGGGCGAGCCGTCCTCTCGCAACATCGCCCACTGAGGGTCAAATGCGACCGTACCCGCTAGCTGCGCCTCTGTCAAACCCAACAGGCGCAGTGCTGCCGGGTTGCTCAGTACTTCCGATGAGTGCGCTTGGTGAACTAGCACCCCCACATCCAAATTTTGTACCAAATTATGAAACCGTTGAGCATTCGGTAATCTATCCACTTGCTCAAGCCGTTGGCGCTGCTCTTGTAGCTGATGCATGAGTTGGTTAAACGCTTCGGCCACATTTCCCAAGTCGCGTTGCGGTGGAACTTCAACCCGCACATCCATTTCGCCTTGCAATGCCAGCCGAGTAGCCCGACTCAATTGGGTAATAAACCTGCGCTTCCACTGCGTGGCTAATACTCCAACGCTCAGCGGAACTAAAAGCACCAGGATACTCAACCCCACGGGCCATTGGGCGGTGCCCATGGCCGCTATCCCAGTCTCCGATAGCGCGGTCACCAGCCGCCACCGCAGGCCATATTGATCCTGAAAAGGTTGGACATGGATGAGTTGGATTCCCTCGGGTGTGTGAACGCGATGTAGTGTGCCCTGCTCAATGTTTTGAAACCCTTCGTGGTGGTTCGCCAAAAACCGACTAATGGTTCGCACCGAATCATCGCGACTGTCAACGGCGGCAATGCGCTTATATTGCAACTTGCCGTTGGCAAGAGTTGCGGTAAAGGTAGGGGTTGTTGTGGAGCTGGCCACTATCAAACCGTTGGGCTCCACCAAAAAGATGGTGCCTACGGTGCTGGTTTTCATGGCGGCCAGTAGGTGGTTCAGCAGTTCCAACTCAATGCCTACAGCCACAACGCCTTGCAGCTCTTGCGTAACTGGATCAATGAGCGGCCGACTAGCATACATGGATAGGGTCGTATATCCCAACGCTGGCGTGATGGGGCTCCAGGTTGGGTGCTGGGTTGCGATCGCTTTTTGATACCAGGCTACCTGCGACACCGGCAGCGTTGTGGTGATATCCTGCAGTTGCTGGGGGCTACCGTTGGCACTAAGGGAATAGTGCTGGATCTGATTGGTCTTTGGGGCATCAATCTTGAGCAATTGCAAATGGCCCAGTCGGGTAACGGCGCGCAAATTGCCCTGAGATTGGCCGATGCTTAGACTACTCACAGAGCCAAAGGTTTGCATCCGGCTCCACAAGTGTTGTTCAACCTGCCGCATATTTTCAAGGTTGAGCCTGCCGTCTGCCACATCCTGTTCGATCAGTTGACCCATTAAATGGGCGATCGCCAAATAGGACTCTAGCTTGGTTGCAATTCGCAGGCTCGTTTCATCGATTAACTGATGCGAAAAATGAGGAACAGTATGCCGTTCGTATCGATCAGCCCAATAGCCTAAAACGCCAGCCGTACCCAACAGCTGCAATACGGCTGCAACCGTCCACAACCAACGGATTGAGCAACCATGTTGAAGGCGCAAGCAAAGGTTAGTAATGTTTCGATGAGAAAGTTGTGCTGCCCAAATGTTCAGAAAATGACCCATAGCCAGTGGGCATCCCGGGTTTGCTAAAAAAACATGTTTATAATGAATCGACCTCTTGAATGGGCGGACAAACGCCAAATGTTGCGTTTTTCCGTGGGGGTAAATTTATCCTAGCCTTTTCAAGACCCGACTGTAAGCGCATACATACGCTTCAACTTGCGTCAGCAATTGCCAGGTTGGTTCGGCTCGGTTCAGGATGGGTTGTCTTCCCTGTTTCAGCACGCAGTTGCCAACCAATAATTTTCTATCGGAGTGTGGAGTGCGATTGCTAGTCAGGCAAATTGCGGCATTGCTCTAGTCTGTAACGCTTTATGATTGAAGCTTGAGCAGTTGGGAGTTCCACCAATGATGGCTGACCTGTGCCATTCGCGCTTTTGGCCATTCGCAATTTTGTCGCCCCAATGGTTAACCCATCCCATGTTGAATCACTAGACGGCATACATCCCCCTCACAGCATGTGGATGCGATCGCTTGGGCTTAATCTTCCCTGTTTGGTGCTTGGGTATGAACCTTCCTACTTGGATTACGGTTTCGCGCTTGGTTGGTGTGCCTGTGTTGCTGGTGTTGCTACACCAGCCAACCGAGTCGCTACGCTGGTTGGCATTGGCCATTTTTTTGGTCGCGGCGGGGACTGACTGGCTCGATGGATACCTGGCTCGCAAGCTCAATCAGGTGACCGATCTGGGTAAGTTCTTGGATCCTTTGGTGGATAAGCTGCTGGTGCTGGCTCCCCTGCTGTCGTTGATTCAGTTGGGGCAGGTGCCTGCCTGGGGCGTGTTTTTGATTTTGGCGCGAGAGCTGGCGATCGCCGGATGGCGCGTCAACCAGGTCAAAATTTCGGGAGCCAACATTTGGGGCAAGCTCAAGACGGTTACCCAAATTGGGGCGATCGCCCTGTTGATTGCCCCCATGACAGCGACAAGTTTGCTTGCCCAAGTTGCCTTTTGGTTAGCGGTTGGCCTCACCCTTGTGTCGGGTGCGATCTACGCCTTTGGCAAGCCCGCCAGCTAGCAGACCTGCAGCATGAATTGGAGGCAGCGTCGCTGTGCCACAATTCATGCTGCAAAAAACTGAGTTTTGGATAAGCTGAAGTGCCCATTTTTGCGTGCGCGTCGCGCACGCAAAAATGGGCTTTTCTGAGGGTTGCGCGTCGCGCAACCCTCAGAAAAGCCCTTAACCGAAACTGATGCTGCAAAAAAATATTCGTGCAGGGGGCTAGGAGTTGAGCTGCTTACGACCGAGCCGCCAAAATTTCATCATCTACAGAAAAGTCGATTTCAGCTTTGTCGCGTCCCGAAGCCAAATAGTCATTCTGGAACGAGTCCTGGAGGCCCGATACCAAATCAAACTCAGGCTGCCAGCCCAAATCGGTTTTGGCCTGGTGAATATCGGTGAAGAAGTGTTGCGTTCGCATGGGAAAAGCCTTGCGCTTACCAAAGTCAAAGGCTTTGGGGTCGTAATGAACGAGCTGTACGCTGTCGGGGGCTTTGCCAGCCGCCGCCGCACAGGCGCGGGCCAATCCATCGAAGGTGACGGCGCGATCGCCCGAGATGTTGTAAATTTTGCCGATCGCTTGTGTGTTGCCCAACACGGCTGCCATCGCCGCTGCTAGGTCGCTGCAATGGCCCAACTGAGTGAGGTGCATCCCGTTGCCAGGTATGGGAATGGGGCGATCGCGCACAATGCGATCGAAAAACCACGCTTCCAAATCGTTGTAGTTCTGCGGCCCGTAAATGTAGACCGGACGAATGGATGTGAAGGGCAATCCCTGCTCCGCTAAATAGGTTTCTGTTTCAAACTTGCCTTTGTGACGACTTTTGGGATCTATGGCATCGCCTTCTATATGGGGCATTTGATCCGATTTCAAATACACCCCTGCCGAGCTGACATAGATAAAGTGCTGGATGCGATCGCGACAAATTTCTGCCAGAGGCTGGGTATCACTCAGCTCGCGGCCATTGTTGTCAAACACGGCATCAAAGGATTCATGGGCCAGCTTGTCTTTCAAAATGAGGGGATCGGTGCGATCGCCCACAATGTGCGAAACCCCTTCTACCGGAATCGGCTTGTTGCCCCGGTTAAACAGCACTACGTCGTGCCCCTGCTTGACCAACTTCCTGGTTAGGTACACGCCAATAAAGCGGGTTCCGCCCATCACTAGCACGCGCATGCCATTACTCCTTTTCTGTGCCGGACTCGATCAACTGTCTGCTTGTTTCCTCATCCTAAAATGGATCGCGATCAATTCTTGCAAGCCAGGGGAACAGTTTGCCCTCCCAGAGAGATCAATCCTGATAAGAGGCGGGAATTCTAAGTACAACTTTGTCTGTGTCTGGACTTACGCATTGGTGTTGTGAGTAGGGTGCGAAGCACCCTACTCACAACACCAACACACCAGATTGAGTGGGCTTGCGTAAGTCCTGTGTGTGTAAACAGCGACATCTTACTCGGTGGAGTCAAGTGATGCAGCGAATCATTCGCCATGGAATGTGGGTGGTCATTGGGGTGGTGGTCGTGGTGGTGTTTGCCGTGATGGGAAAGATAGGCGCGTCCTCTCCCGCTGCCCTAGAGGGCGGTATTGCTTCGGTACGCTTGGGTGAACCCTCGACCGCCGCTGTAACCGCCATTCTGCCAGGGCGGGCATTTACGTGTACTTTGGGCGATACCGTGGATGAATGCACGACAACCGTTGACGGGCGATCGCTCGTGGTGATGGTGCGCTATCCCAGTCGTGAGCGTGTCATGTTTGCGCCGAATGTGGCGTGTGAGGCAACCTACAGCGGCACCCCAGTGGGCTGCGAAGCCTACTACGACTATGGCCCCGGAGCGATACCGATGATTGGGCTGAACTCGGATCTAGGTTTGAGTCGCGACCAAATGCAAGCGTTGCGCAGTACCTATCCCCTTGAGCAATCGGGCGAGGCGGGGTGGTTTCGGCTGGTGCAGCAGGTGGCGATCGCTTCAGCAATTCTGGCTTGCATCACGGCATGGCTCAACACTCACCAACAGCTAAACGCCATTACCAGATTGAATGCGGGCATTGTAACGGCAACGATTGGCTATGGAGCTTTTATGGTGTTGCTGCTTCGGTATGCGGGCCTGTTGGGTTGGTATGACACAACTCCTGTGCGCACCATGTTGGCGATCGCCGTTGGGGTAGCGTTTTCGGCTGTGCTGGGTGGGTTCTTTGCCTGGAATTTGAGAGGACACGGAAATCGGGCGATCGCGGGCTTATCTAGTGGCCTTGGTGCGGTTTTGGTGCTGCTGGGGGTAAGCCTGGTGACGCAGTTTACCTGGCTGTCTAATGTGATGATCCCTTTTGGGCCGTTGGTTGCAGCCGTGGTGTCGATAGGCTGTGCGGTGGCAGCCCTCGTGTGGTGGCGACCTCTTATGCTAGGGCGTGTCTTTGCCGGGTTCAACCTTGGCTTGTTTGTTTACTGCGGCCTGTTCTATTCCTTTGTATTGCTCATGCTTGGCTCAGGTCTTGTGGATTGATGGCTGCTCCAAGCATGCTAGAGAACGATTGCGCGATGCGGATGGCAGATGCCTGCCTGAATTCCAGCACCAACAGACTCAGTTCCAAAGCTTAATTTTGGTGATGGCAATGTTGCCGGAAAAGCACACGTCTACGTCTGCTTGAGGATCGCGATCGCGCTTGGGATATTCCCCGGCATAGCGCCAAGCGTCGTCCTCCAGCACAAACTCCAGCGGTAGCGGTTGGGTACACAACGGACAAAACACTAGCTCTGGCTCTGGGTCGGCCAGGGTGAGCGGCGGCAGATTCACATTCCAAAAGCTGCCCGGTTCCAGCGGCAGCGCCATCAGCTTCTCCAACACGCGGGCGGTTTGCTGTGTAGCGTACTCCCAGTCAATGGGCATGCCACGTCGAATCATGTGGGACAGGGCAATCCCTGGCACCCGATGCAGCACCGCCTCACGCACCGCCGCCACCGTGCCAGAAATATATACATCCGTGCCCAAATTTCCACCCGCATTCACACCCGACAGAACCCAGTTGGTGTCGGGAGCTAAGTGACTCAGAGCGATGCGGGTGCAGTCGGCAGGTGTTCCAGCGATCGCATATTCCCCTTCCGCCCGCTGTTGAATGGCAATGGGGCGATGGGTTGTGACCTGATGGCTACATCCAGAGTAATGGCCGGCAGGGGCTACAATTACGCTGCGGCTGGCACTCTGTATCAGGGAGAGCGATCGCTGCAACGCTCGAATTCCTGGTGCGTCAATGCCATCGTCATTGGTAAGAATCATCATGCAACTAGCTTAGGCACACAGCACGCGGCGCATTTGCTGCATATTGCTGGGCAAATCAATGCGCATGGCCTGCTGCAATACCATTGAGGGCACTGGAATGGTGGGAGTGGCCTTGACCGAATAGGTCAGCAAGGTGCCGTCGCGATAGTCGTGCAGTTCCAAATCAGCCGAAAAGTCGTGGAAATTGCCTCGCTCCATGCGGAACTGAATGTGCTGGCGATCGCCCAAATGCCGTTCCAGCACGCTCAAGTACACCTCCACCTGAGCCGAAAACATGAGGAAGCTTTTGGTTGCCGCCTGATACAGCCGCTTCCAGCTACGTTCTGCCGTTTGCGAAATCACTTCGCTGCGAGTCACATCGGGAAAAAATTCCACCCAGCGAGAGTAGGTGGTGAGCTGCTGCCACGCAGACTCCCGCGATACAGGCAAAAACATGGTAGCCGTAACCGCAGCGCCCCAATCGGTATGGGGTTGAGTGTTGAGCAAAATTTCGCCGTTGAGCAATCGGGTGCGATCGCTGCCAGTAGGAGGTATTGTTGTCGCGTTTGTTGTCATACCAGCGGCACGAGAATCGGAATGAGGAGAATTCAATGAGGCCGCGTTTAGGTCTGAAGAGAATGCAACCATAGGGGTTAGGGTCTCAGTTCGCATTACTGTAACTCCGGATCAACCCTGCAAAGAGCCTTAGACTCTCACCAGTGTGCAATGAGTTTTATAAGGAAATGCACAGGGTTCTGATAAAGTTTCTGCTAAGTTTGAAGCGATGCCGCAACGCCAAAGGCGAATAAACAAGCCACCCCAATCGGGGGAAGAGTAAAGCTGCTGTGGGGCGCTCTCGATTGGGTGATGCACGGACTGCTCTCTGCCAACTTGTACATGCGCTGACTGACGGGCTTCTCTACAATAGTCGATACATTGGGGAAAGCGGCCTCCGTGGCGATCGCGAAATTCGAGACCCTAGCATTGTAGGTCACTGTAGAATCTCGGATAGATTCACTCGTCACATAAAATGGCAAGGAACCCAGCGGCGGTTTTTCCTTGTTTGTTTGATTTCGCTGAAAAATAGCCCTACAAAGCGGTACAAATAGTTTGGATTGAATTTGGAGTAATATCTGTGGGCCGTTCTCCCAACCTTGCCATCACAATCTTTCTCTTCACCATGGGCTTTTTGCTCGTGACGATGGCAATTCTGTTGCTGTTGCAGGCATTTGGTGTATTGCAAAACATTCCGCAAGAGGCCATTTGGGCATTGGTGTTGCTTGCAATTGGGTCTGGCATTTTGGCGGGCATTCGCCGACGAGCTTAGCGTGGGGGTAGGTAAGAGCATCATGCGAGTGACCACCAGCATCTTTTTATTTGCGCTGGCTATTACTGCAGCTGTGTGGCTGATGCGAGGCTTTGGCATTTTGACTTTTTTGCCAGGAGCTGTGATTTGGATTTTGCTGATACTCACCATCGCAGCTGGCATTTTAGACGTGGTTCAGCGTACTCGACGCTGGTGAGCTTTTGAGGCCATGACTGCCGTCCCCTCCGCTGCCATCCCATCCGCTGCCACAGATACTGCTGTCATGCAAACACCGATAATGTTCTGTCTGTTGCCAACACACCCCATGCTGCGCGATCGCACGTCTACTAGCAGACCTTCCTCTCACCGTTTTGGCTACCTGAGCGCTGTGGCCTGGGTGATTGGGTGGGTATTGATGATTGGATGGGTGATGTTGCCAAGTTTCCCCGCTCTTGCCGAGCCTGCCCCTCAGTCAGAGCTGCAAGCTGAGCCCATCATCGAGCCCTTACCCCGATCGTTTAATCTGCAAGCAGAAGATATTTCATCCGAAAAAGTGAGCCAGTTCGTTCACGCGTATCTTCAGGTTTTAAACCTAATTGAACAGCGTGAGGGGGATCTGCAATCGGCCGAAACTCAATTAGAATCTCTACGAGTGCAACAAGAAATTGAGACAGACGCGTTTGCCATGATTGAGTCATCTGGCTTGACGTGGCAGGAATATTTGCAACTGTTGGGATTGGCAAATACCGATGCCGAATTTGGAGAACGTGTCGTCAACCAATTGCAAGAAGCAGCGTGATGGCTTGGGCAGATCCGTTGCTTTGCGATCGCCCACAAGATTGGAGGACAGGTTATGACAAAGCCCCGTGTACTGTGTTTTGGTGAAGTGCTGTATGACTACTTGGCCGATCAGCCGGGTCGCCCCTATGAACAGGTTGTATCCTGGACGGCTTACCCCGGAGGTGCTCCTGCCAATGTGGCCTGCGCGCTCACCAAGCTAGGTACACCTGCGGGTTTTGTGGGTTGCGTTGGGCAAGATGAACCCGGCAATGATCTCGTCCAGCTTTTGCAAGATACAGGGGTAGATGTTAGCGGTGTGCAGCGGCATGCCACAGCGCCTACTCGGGCCATTTATGTGGTGCGAGCCGAGGATGGCGATCGCCAGTTTGCTGGATTTGGCGATCGCACAAGTGATGAGTTTGCCGATACCCGCCTCCAGGCCGCTCACATTCCGGCTGAGCTGTTCGTTCAGGCCGATTATCTCGTGCTGGGCACCCTAGAAATGCCCTATCCTGAGACCAATGCAGCCATTCAGCGTGCCCTCGAACTCGCCGAAATGCACTACGTCAAGTTGGTGCTGGATGTGAACTGGCGGCCCATGTTTTGGCCGGATGAGCAGGCTGCATGGCAGCAAATTCATAGCCTAATCAAGCGAGTGGATTTTCTGAAGCTTTCGGCCGAGGAAGCCGATTGGCTATTTGAAACCCGCGATCCCGGCGTGATTGCCCATCGGCTGGAAAGTATAGAAGGCGTGCTGGTCACCGATGGCGACAAGGGCTGTGCCTATGCGTTTTCGGGGTATGAGGGTAAGGCGGCCGCCTTTCCGGTCGATGTGGAAGATACAACAGGTGCTGGCGATGCCTTTGTGGCCGGCTTCTTGCACCAGCTGTGCCAGTTGGGCATTCCAGCGCTGCAAGATCCCGAAACGGTGCGGTCGGTCATGAGCTATGCCAATGCTGTTGGAGCGCTCACCACGATTCGGGCTGGGGCGATCGCCGCCCAACCCAGCCCAGCGGAAGTCGATGCCTTTTTATACATCAACCAGCGGTAGCCATTTACAGACTCGCAGAGACGAGCCACATCGAACAACGTATGGGCATTGAAATCGAGCGCAAGTTTTTGGTTACGGGCGATGGATGGCGATCGCTCGCAACAGGGACATCCTATCGTCAGGGATACTTGATGGCGGCTCAGGGGCGTACAGTCCGTGTTCGCATTGCAGGCTACCAAGGCTACCTCACCATTAAGGGAGCAACTCAGGGGCTAACTCGGCGGGAATTTGAGTACGAAATTCCCCTGGCTGATGCCGAAGAAATGCTGCATCATTTGTGCGATCGCCCCTTAATTGAAAAGACACGCTACAAAATCCCATTCAAGGGATTGATGTGGGAAGTCGATGAATTTGCTGGAGAAAATCAGGGGCTAATCATCGCAGAAGTTGAGCTAGAAAACGAACAGCAGGCGATCGCGCTACCCGAATGGATTGGCCAAGACGTATCCCACGATCCCCGCTATTACAACGCCTATCTCTCCAAACATCCCTACACCCGCTGGTAAAACCCTGGTACCCTGTTCCGCATCAGCCGAAGCCACCATTTGCCACCATTTGCATGAGCATCCTTCACGCAAAATGGGGGCTTTTCTGAGAATGGCGCACCGCATAACCCTCAAAAAAGCCCTGAACCGAAACCAACCGTTGGTGACAACCAGCGCAAGAACCGCCACCATCGCAACAAATCAAAACCCCCTGACTAAGCATAGCCAAGGGATCTGATCGCGTTCGATTGAGGAGGAGTTTTCAAATAGGAGTGTTCAGAACGGCGGAGAATCGGTTGCCGATGGAAACAACGCCTGTGAGCCTAGCTCTCTGCCTCCACCGTTGACGCGGCACCTCCCACCTGCTGGGGGGCCTCAAACTTGTACCCCACTCCACGGACTGTATGAATCAGCGTTGGCTGGCTGGTGTCAATCTCAATCTTTTTCCGAATTTGGCCAATGTGGACATCCACAACCCGTTGGTCACCCACATACTCGTAGTCCCACACCTTTTGAATTAGCTCGGCTCGCCGCCATACTCGGCCCGGATTGCTCGCCAAAAAGTGCAGCAAGTCAAACTCTAGAGCCGTCAGGTTCACCAAATCGCTGTTGAGCGTCACAATACGCTTCACCGGGTCAATGGATAGGCCGTTGAACTCCAAACATTGTTGCTCTGCTGGGGTAACCGGGCGCTGACGCTTCAAAATTGCCTGAACCCGCACCTCTAGCTCACGCAACCCAAAGGGCTTGGTGAGGTAATCGTCTGCTCCTTGCGAGAAGCCACGGATTTTGTCGTCTTCGTCAGCTCGACTAGTCAGCATGAGAACAAAGACGCCGGTGCGCCCCTGCATTTCTTGGCAGAGGTTATAACCGGTCGAATCTGGTAAATTTACGTCCAAAATGACGAGATCGGGGTTGAATTGCTCGAAAATTGCCATCGCGCCCTTGCCATCTTCGGCTGCCTCTACCTGATAGTCATGTTTGGAGAGAAAGCGGTGAATCAGGTTTCGAATTCCGGGGTCGTCGTCTACTACGAGTATCTTGGCTTGAGCCATGACTATGACCTTGTCTCTTGAAGTTTAGATAACAGTAAGAAGGAGTGACGGGGATTGAAAGAAAAAGTCGGATGATAAAAAATTGGGGTTTGAACGTTGGGCTGTAAATATTTCAACAATGCTAACCAATACTTAAGAGATTGTACTTACTCTATTAAGCATCGAATGAAGAGATTCATCCGTATAGAACCAGAAATTTGCGTCAAAACGGTAAGGTAGATCTAGGGCTTAATCTGGGCTGGATGATAAGAACCAATATTTCCTCCTAAAAGGAATATTTTTATGGCTTCAAATTGGTGAATCTTTACTGATTCTATATTTGCGAACCAGAACTGGAAAGCTACACTAGTGGCTAGTGTCAGCATATCAAACTGGGTGAGTCAGGTTAGCATGCGAGGGAATCTACTGGATACCGATGGCAATACCTGCCATTTTGGCCTGTCTCCCTCTAAAATAATGCCCATAGTGTAGCTCTAAATTTACGATTGCGCGGGTCTTCGGAGGGTTTAGATGAGTGACCTCAGCCATTACGAAAAGCTTGGAGTCGATGAAGATTCTTCGTTTGAAGAAATTCAAGAGGCTCGCGATCGCTTGCTAGAGACCTGTAAAGGCGATCGCCGTCAGGCTGAAGCGATTGAAACAGCTTATGATGCCATCTTGATGGAGCGCTTGCGCATGCGTCAGGAAGGGCGGATCAAGGTGCCCGATCGCATTCGCTTTCCTGAGCGTATTGTTGAGCCTGCACCCGACTACGCCCCAACCCCTGCCAAGGCCAGCCCCGAGTGGCTTCAGCGGCTAGTTGATACGCCCAGCCGCAATGACGTGCTCTTGCCAGGTGGGTTAATGCTGGCGGCGGCATTATTTAGCCTGAGTTCGCCACCCGTTGCTTTAGCCTTGGGGGTGTCCTTCTGCTTCTACTTCCTCAACCGAAAAGAGCACAAGTTTGGCCGAGCCTTTTTGCTCACCTTGATTGCGCTTGTGGTGGGTGTGTTGATGGGTTTGGGCATCGGTAGCGTGCTAGCGACGATGCTGGGCGGTATGGGGCTTTCACCCGATGCGTTTGCAGCCATGTTAACGATGGTGCTGCTGTGGGTGGTTTCTAGCTTCTTACGCTAATTTTTGTTTCCGTTTCCATCTTGCTTTCATCTCCATAAGAGGATGTCTGAGAAGTCAAAAAGTAGCCCTCATCCCCCAGCCCCTTCTCCCAAAATTGGGAGAAGGGGCTGGGGGATGAGGGCAATACACGAAACTTTAGGCACTTTTCAGCCGTCTTCTAACTTTCATCCCAAAGCAATAGCCCGGAATGATTCAAGCCATTCCGGGCTATTGCTTTGGGATGTGTAGTCTTTAAGCCGACTGGGCAAAGTCAGAGTCGGCAGCAGCAACGACCGTGGATCGGGCGGGCTGAGTGCGGTATTGCTCAATCATGCGCAGGGCTTCGGTGAGGTTGGCGGCGATCGCATCGGGCTGGTGTAAACTTAGGCGATCGCGATCGCGAATTCCCGATGTGACGGCAATCACGGGAATTCCGTAGGTTTTGGCTGCGATAATGTCAGCCTCGGTATCGCCAACCATCCAGGTTTCGGCGGGGGGCAGCTCTGCCAGGGCACGCTTCATCAGCAAGGGCTTATCTTTGGTATCGGCAGTTTTTACATAGTTGTCGCTAAGGCAGTAGCGACGATCGGCCCGAAAAAAGCGTCCTAAGTTGCAACGCTCAAATGCTTCGTTGAGCTCGCTGGTGCGGCGCATCGTCATGACGGCTAGGTCGTACCCACGGGCTTGAATTTCGACGAGGGTATCGATAGCACCCGGAATTGGTTTGTCGTAGATGAGATAGGGCTGGGTGTGGACTGTTTGCTTGCGCAGCTTGGCAAAGGCTAGGGCTTGGTCATCGCATAAACCTGAGCGATTGCCAATTTCGCGTTCTGGAATTTGCGATCGCTTTAAGGCCCAAAATTCTGCCTTACTCAGCAGGTTGATGGCTTGTTCTGGCTTGCGTACCGTTTCCAAACAGTACTGGTACACGCGATAGTACCGCTCGGAAACATCCATAATCGGACCATCGAAGTCGGTGATAAGGCGAATCATGGGAGTACTGGCTACTGCGATTGTTAACTTTTATCTCAGATTAGCCGATTTTTTGGCAGATCAAAACCGCTAGAGGATAGAAATTCTGCTGCCTCTAGCACGATAAATCGTGAAGTTGGGCTGACGATTGGGAAGAATGGGGGGCTCGTTGCCAGGATTGACCCTGCTGAGTCAACGCTCATGCGCAGTGAGTCAATGTCTAGCCACCATAGAGCTGTGGCAGAGTCGTGATTAGAAATACGACGGTGCTGGCAATCGCCAAAACGAGCTGCACCAGCTGTCCCACCACATTGCCCACAAAGATGCCGAGTCCGGCCTTGAGCGCCACTTTAAAGTCTTTGCGGTAAAGGAACTCACCCACAATTGCCCCCACCAATGGGCCAATAATGGCTCCCAACAGCGGCCCCCCAAAGGGCAACGCAGGCAGCAAGCCAAAAATTCCCAATAAGAGCCCGACAAATGCGCCAATGACGCCCCATCGGCTTGCGCCAAACCGTTTTGCCCCCCAGTAGGTCGCCAAAAAATCAACGCCGGTACACAGCAACAGCGACACAATAGCGACCACCAGTGGCAGGGTAATGCCCGAAAATCCATTGAATGCGCCCCACACGGCGATCGCCACTGCGATGAGGCCCACTCCAGGCACGCCGGGCAAGACCGCACCCAAAATGCCCACTCCCATCAACAACACTAAAATCCAGTACAGCGCGACCATCGTTTCTCTCGCTTGCGTTTCGTTGCAGCGCTTTCATTGCAAAGCTATGCCGACGGCACCTGCAACGTGTGTAGGGTATTTTCTAGTTTATCGGCGATTCCGGCGATCCAGGCTTCATCCTGCTGGGTGTAGCTGCGGGGGGCATTGGCCGCCAGCAGCAATACGCCGCGATCGCCCATGGGTTGGCAGATCAGCCCCTGCACATTGTCGGGTAGGTAATCGAACTCTACCCGGCCAGGATAAAGCTGCAAACTGACCAAATAGATTGGCTTTTGGGTTTGTAGAGTCCGTTGTACGATAGGGCCAGCCTGGGTCATAGGTTTTGGCCCGAGGACGCCCCGCCGAAGCAGCACGCGTCCGTCGTACCACACCAGCAGCGATCGCGTAACGGTGTTCGTCAACAGTAGGTGAGAGGCCCATGCCAGTTCAGTTCTGACCGCTTCGGGCAAGTCTTCGGCCAGCTCCAAGCCTTCGGTGCCATTCAAGACCACTGCCTCGGGCGATCGCGGCTGAATGCGCTGCCACAGCAAGCCAGTCAAAATCAGCACGGCACACAGCATAATGCCCATCGCGTCAGAACGGGCTTGGGAATCCATCAGCATGGGAGTCGTCACGCGGTTGAGAAACAGCAGCGTACCGCCAATGCTGCCGACCACAAGGGGCAGTTGACGCAGAATCCGGTTGGGGTCGGGTTTGGCCATAGCAGGGAAAGGGGTGAAACGTTACAAGCTGGGAAGTGGGGCACAAAGCCTTCTCTATTTTCTACGGTTTGGGCCAGAGGGGGTAAGGTGAAAGCCGTCCTCTAGAGATGAGAAATCGGCAGTACGCTGATGGAAAAACTGGCGTTAGGATAGGCGTTGGTGATTGGCGATCGCCCACAGATTGAGAACTGCCTTAACGTTGACAGGTCGCTGTAAGGAGCTGTGCCCGTGCTGCATTGGTTGAGTTTGGGATTGCTAGCAACACTGCTAAATACGCCAGAGGCGCGCCCCATGCTGGCGGTCAACTGGGCCAGTTGGGGTGAGGATGCCACCTGGACTGCGGTCATTGAAGAACCAACGTTGGTTGACGATCCGGTTGCGATCGCCGCTGTCCAGCAACACCTGCAACGCCTCACCGCCTTAGGAATGCCCGCCTCGGCTCAGGGAGTTTGGCTCCAATCTGGCCGTGAAATCTTGGCTGAGCATCGGGGCACTACGCCGATCCCCGCTGCGTCGCTGACCAAAATTCCGACTACCCTAGCCGCTCTGGAAACTTGGGGCATTGATCACCAGTTTGAAACCCTAGTAGGCTTTCAGGGAACAGTGCAGCCAGGCGTACTCACGGGTGACTTAGTGATTGAGGGCAGGGGCGATCCGCTGTTTGTTTGGGAAGAGGCGATCGCGCTAGGAGCCGCACTCAATCAGTTGGGCATTACCCAGGTCACGGGCGATCTCATCATCACGGGCGACTTTGCCATGAACTTTGAGGCCAATCCGCAGCGATCAGGTGAACTGTTGCGCCAGGGCATGAATGCCAACCTGTGGAATGCCGAAGCTGCCACGCAATACAACACCATGGTGAACCGTCCGGCTCAGCCTGTGGTACAGATTCAGGGCAATGTGGTGTATTCGGACCGCACGCCCAGCTATACGCCCCTGCTTCAGCACCGGAGTCTATCGCTGACTCAAATCCTGAAGGCGATGAACATCTTTAGCAATAACTTTATTGCCGACTGGCTAGCAACTCGCATGGGAGGTGGCCCCAGCGTCGCCACCAAGGCGGCGGCGGCAGCACGCCTCTCACCCAACGAAATTCAACTCATCAACGGATCGGGGCTGGGCGAAGCAAACCAAATCTCTCCACGAGCGGTCACCGCCATGTTGCTCACGCTCCAGAGCCGATTCAAAGCGAGCGAGCTAACGGTGGCCGATTTCTTTCCCGTTGTGGGGCGCGAGCGAGGTACCTTAGGGCGACGTAGCATTGTGCCCGGAGCCGCCTTCAAAACGGGTACCTTAGACCGAGTGAGTTCGTTGGCGGGTGTGGTTCCCACCCGCGATCGCGGCTTGGTATGGTTTGCCATTTTCGACATTGGTACGGGCGAATTGGCAACGCTTCATGCCGAGCAAGATCGGCTTTTGCAAACCCTGGTAGGTCAGTGGGGACAGGTCGATGCCTTGCCTAGGGAAATTTTGCCGAGCGATCGCCTCAAAAGCTATGCCGAAGAGTTGGGCGATCCCAAGCGCATTCAGTTACTCCAGCCTGTGCCACCTCCGATTCAGCAAGAAGCGCCATAGCCGCGATTCGTAGAGCAAGCGATCCCTGTTGCGATTGCTGCCAGATGCAGGTCTCACACAGAGGCAGGCTCACAACGCAGTGATTTTGGCTGCGCGGCTACCGGGGAATGATTTCGGTAACAACACGTCCACCGCTCATGACCACGGTTTGATTTTCCAGCCGACCTACGGCACGTGGCCCCTTCACCATCAATGGAGGATCTGCCTGCCGATAGTCCACATTGCCTTCGGCCACAATATCGCGGGTCGCCATGTTCCACGTCAGCGCATTCGACCTGAGCAGCGAGCGATCGCGCTGGGCAACTGCCTGCACATTGCCATTCAAGAAGGCCATGCGGCTACGCATATTCAAATTGCCGCGATTGCTGCTCAGCACAATCATTTGTTGCCGCAGCACAATCGTCAGCGGTTGATTGGAGTTAATCGTTTCCTGTTCCAAATTCCAGATCAGCACTGGACTGTTGACCTGCATGGGCGGGTCGGACGTCACGACTTGGGCACTATCCTGTAAGGTTGCGACTTTTGTTTTTAGCTCGACGGTTGCTTTTTGGCTGAGGGCCACATCGCTGACCCGATCGTTGATCACCCGAGTAATTTGAACAGGGCGATCGCTCACAATTCGCTCATCATCAATTCGCCAAACGAGTCGTTCGCCCTGAAAAATCAGCGCCGGATCTTTGGTCACTGCATTCACCTGCCCAATCAATTCCATGCGCCGATCTTTGTTGTATAGACGTGCCTCGTTTGCCGTGGCGCGCACTTGAGCATGTTCCCCTTTCAGGTTGTTGCGCACAATCAACACCCCATCCTTGGGAATCCACTCCAACTCGTCGCCCGTCAGCACTGCTTTACTTTTCAGGTCAACGGCTTCCACCTTGCCCTTCAGCAATATTTTTTCGCCATCTTGCTGCACCACACCGCGCTGAGCCTTGACTCGATAAATGGGCTGTCCCGCATCGAACAGTTCCCCCGAGGGAGAGGCCACATTGGCAACTTGCTGATCTTCGTTGTAGGTTGCCTCCCGGGCTGTGACCTTCCACAGCATGGCACCGCTATCGTCCGCCTGCTCTAGCGTGATGTTGCTAAAGGTCAGGTCGTTTTCAATTTGTTGAACGGCATTTCCGCTGTTGGCATCGGCCTCAGCGGTGCGATCGCCACTGCCACAGGCCGATAGCCCTAACACGACCGTCAACACCACTGCAGGCAAGACCGCCATTTTAGAAAACTTGTGTTGAAGAATGTGAAACTGATGCATGCAATATCCGAGAGCTGGGATCAACCGTGGAAACGCGATCGCCGCCAACATCAACATTCCCAGAGCTACTCTAGCTTAGACGAACGCCGCCTTAAATAGCTCCCACCTATCGGGCAAATCCAAGATAGCCAAGCTCATCTGGCCCAACGCTTCACAAATGAAGATTGAGACAATCAACTTTCGTCAAACCCCTTGGTTGAACAAAGCTCATTGGCAAATCAACGTTTGGCGAAAGTTCGGCAAAAAGTTCGGCAAAAAGTTCGGCAAACATCTCGGCAAATGTGTTGGTCGACTATTCTTGAGTCGGATCCTCCGTTAAGCTAATGCCCGATAGGGGACGGTAGGAGTAATTTTGTCGAGGCGTTTTCATAATGTCCTCTTTGATAGATTCCAAATCAATGTAGCGATCGGCTACATTGATGAGGCTATCGCTGGTCATGGCGCGCAAACTCACCACCTCGACTCGTACGCCCCGGTAGCTCACTGCATCCACCGCATAGGCCAAGTCACCATCGCCGCTCACCAGCACTGCCGTATCGTAGGAGCCTACCAGCGCCATCATATCCACTGCAATCTCCACATCGAGATTGGCCTTTTTAGATCCATCGGGTAGCTGCACCAAGTCTTTGGTAATGACGCGATACCCGTTGCGACGCATCCACAGCAAAAAACCCTGTTGCTTCTCGTTCGTGCGATCGACCCCGGTGTAGAAGAACGATCGCAGTAGGCGCGAACCTCCCGTCAATCGACACAGTAACTTCGTGTAGTCAATCTCAATGCCTAACTGTAGCGCCGCGTAAAACAGGTTCGACCCGTCGATAAAAATGGCGACGCGTCCCCGGTTCTCTAGCACCTGCTCCGGTGTAAAGACGGCATCGTTTTCCATGTGGTTAAGCATTTTATATCCTCAAATCTTATGAGTGAATTTTGAACAGGGAGATGCAACACAGTTGCCCAGAAGTTCAGAGCCGCCACCGCCCGACAAAGGCGGCGGCACAACAGGCTTACTCAGGCAACTCTAATCGTTGAAATACAGGTTCGGGATTTTCGACTATTTGCCCCGCTGGTAGTGCGCCCCACTGGTTGTGGCTCGCAAAATTTAACGGAATCTGACTGCTCTGAAAATCGACCGAAAACCCCAGCTGACGATAAATGCGGTTACTAATGTTTGGGATAACCGGCGATAACAAGTACGCGGCTTGTCGGACTGTTTCAAGAACGCTATAGAGAATGTGCTCGACGGCTTCATGGTTGCCCTCCTTGTACAACTTCCATGGAGCTTTCTCGTCGATGTATTTGTTGCCCATGCGTACAACATCGAGAATGGCATTGCAAGCATGGCTAAAGGCAAAAGCATTGTAGGCATCGGTCACAGGATGGCTAAGGCCGGTGCCTGCTACTTTTAATGCATCATCGGGTGGGATATCGGCGGCCGAAAGGTTAGGAATGGCTCCATTACAGTATTTATGAACCATTCGGAGGGTGCGGTTGAGCAGGTTGCCCAAATCGTTGGCCAGATCAGCGTTGAGGATGTTGACAAACCGAGTTTCGGCAAAATCTCCATCTCGGCCTAATTCGATTTCCTTAATGAAATAGTAGCGAACTGCGTCCGATCCGTAGCGGGCAACCAAGTCAAATGGGTCTACAGTGTTGCCCAAACTTTTGCCCATTTTCTGCCCATCTTTGGTCAGAAAACCGTGCCCAAAGACACGTTTGGGCAGTGGCAACCCGGCGGACATGAGCATGGCTGGCCAATAAACCGCATGAAAACGCAGAATATCTTTACCAATGAGGTGAATGTTGATGGGCCACCACTGGGCGATCGCTCTATCTAAGGTCGGCTCATCATCTGGAGCGAGCAGGGCGGTAACATAGCCCAGCAGCGCATCAAACCAAACGTATAGAGTATGGTCAGGATCGTTGGGCAGAGGGAAGCCCCAGCTGACATTGACCCGGGAGATGGAGAAGTCTTGCAAACCTTGCTGCACAAAATTCAGCACTTCGTTGCGCCGGATTTCGGGCTGAATGAATTCAGGGTTGCTTGCGTAATGGGCTTCGAGCTGCGCTTGATAGCGTGAGAGCCGAAAGAAATAGTTGGCCTCGTCGCGCCACTCGGCTTCGCGATTGGTGTGAATGGCACAGCGATGGCCGTCTAGCAAATCGCGCTCTTCTTTATATTCTTCGCAGGCAACGCAGTACCAACCTTTTTGCTGCCCAAGGTAGATATCCCCTTGATCCCAGCAGCGCTGGAAGAATTCTTTAACGATGGCCTCGTGGCGTGGGTTGGTGGTGCGGATGAAGCTGTTGTATTGAATGTCGAGCTTTTCCCACAAGGCCTGAAAGCTGGATACGATGAGATCGCAGTGCTCTTGGGGCGATCGCCCTTTTTCTTCAGCCGTGCGCTGAATTTTTTGGCCATGTTCATCTGTTCCTGTGACAAACATGACAGGAACCCCAGCCAAGCGATGGTAGCGAGATGCCACATCTGCCGCAATGGTGGTGTAGGCACTTCCAATATGCGGCACGTCATTGACGTAGTACAGCGGAGTTGTAATTGAAAAGGTTTGCTTTTGCGGCGCAATAGAGTCCATAGAAATAAAATTAGAGATGCTTGAAGCTAGCTTGCATCTATTAAAAAGCTTCAAGCGTACATTCATCCTACTAATCTATTTCATTGAATCATCAATTCAATTGAACTAAGAAAGCCTACAACGCTTATGTATAAACCTGCACCTCTACATTGAGCAACGAATGATGTTCCAAAAAGCTTAACTATCTTTCGCTGTAAGTATTTCAAAAAACAACGGCCCAGAGTTGAATTAGCAGGCTGTTCAGCAGATCTACGTCACGAGTTTGATCAGGCCAAAGAGTCGGTTGGTTACACAAAATTAAATTACATTTAAAACTGAGACTAATCATCAATTCATATCAATTCTTGCGCCGTTTTGTGAATTCACCTTATTCAAGGGCGATCGCTCTGATGTCTGATTCGGCTCCTTTGCTTCTTTCCCAACAGATTCTTTCAGTATTGCAAACTCGCAGTTTTATCCACCATCAAGACCGGATTCCTGAAAAAAATGCTCCCCTCTTGGTGGTGAGCAATCACCGCAGTGTGATGGATGTTCCCGTGCTGATGGCTGCTCTGCAACGTCCAATTCGGTTTGCGTGCCATCGCTATATGACGCAAGTCCCCATTCTCAAAGACGTTGTAACGCAATGGGGAGCGATTCCATTGGATGAGCCAACCCAGCGGCGGCATCAGTTCTTTCAACAGGCCAATCAAGCCTTACAGGCTCGTCAGTCGGTGGGCATTTTCCCGGAGGGCGCCCCTTCCATGATTCATGAATCGACCCCCCAAGCGCTGCATGAGTTTCATCGGGGGTTTGCCCACTTGGCACTCAAGGCCAATGTGCCCGATTTGGCGGTGCTGCCCGTAGCGATCGCCTCCCATCAAGAAAGTGTCACCAACCTGTTTCCAGTGCGGTTACTCAGCTGGTTTGATCCAACAGAGCCCCTATTTCACCAAGCGGGATGGCATCCGATGGTGCTGTACCACCGGGTGACGGTGCTGGTGGGTCGCCCGGTATGGATAACCCCAGCCCAACAGCACGACTATCACGGAAAGCAGGCGCGATCGCTTGCAAATGCGCTGACCGAGTACTGCCATACCGAAATTGCCACCTTGTTAAGCCAAGGTGTTTACTAGTCAACGCCATCATTGGCTGTGTCTGTACCCCAATTTTCTATCTCAATTACGTTTAATCTTGTTGCCGACCTATGACCTCGTGTCCAGTCCAGTCCACCTCTACCTCCACGCTGCGATTTCGCACCCCATTGCCACAAAATCCCGAAGCTCCACTGTTTGTCTTTTTGCCAGGAATGGATGGCACGGGTGAACTGCTGCGACTGCAGCTAGAGTCGTTGGGGATGGTGTTTGATATTCGCTGCCTGGTCATTCCTCCCGATGATTTGACGAATTGGGACGAGCTGGCCTGCGAAGTGATTACGTTGATTTTGCATGAACTAGAGCGCAATCCCCGCCAGCAGGTCTACCTGTGTGGCGAGTCGTTTGGTGGGTGCTTGTCGCTGAAGGTGGCTCAAAAGTCGGCTGAGATGACGAAGCCAAATGGCAGTCCGTTACTGGATTACTTGACGCTGGTCAATCCGGCTTCGGCGCTGGGACGGGTAGGGTGGCTCCATTCGTTATCGGGCGTTGCGCGTTGGCTGCCCCATCCTACGTTTGCGGTGGGGTGTTATATTCTATTTCCATTTTTGGGAGCGCTGCATCGTATGCCGCCCGAGGTTGCGCAGGAGTTGCTGCGGGCTACCCAATCCATTAGTCCCGAAAGCGCATACTGGCGGGTAGATCTGATTCGCTCGTTTCAAATGTCGCCCCAAGAGTTGAACAAGATTGAGATTCCAACTCTGGTCGTAGCTAGTGGTGGCGATCGCCTGTTACCTTCTGTTCCCGAAGCGCAACATTTGATTCAGCACATTCCCACGGCAGAAATGCATGTGCTGCCTTATAGCGGGCATACCTGTTTGCTAGAACCAGAGGTACACCTGCATGACATTTTGGCCGAGCATGGCGCGTTAGATGGGCTGGTGTACAAACAAACGATCGCCAGTCCGTAAAGGCCATCCCATTCCTGAACATGCAGCGAATTCACAACCGCAGCCTGAAAGGTTGCTGGTTGCTGCCAGCTAAATGTTGCTACAGGTCAGGTCTACAGGCTAGGTCTACAGGCCAAATGGGTCTGCACGTTGGGTGGGAGATTTGCTGCCTATAAAAGCCGATCTAGAGAAGCGAAAAAGCCCATTGTTGCGTGCGCGTCGCGCACGCAACAATGGGCTTTTCTGGGGGGCACGCGCCGCGCGACACCCAGAAAAGTCCTTAACCGAAGCTGGCGTTAAGAAAAGGGCGGGGCAATTGCTCCGCCCTGGCTTTCGTGTGAGGAAACCATTCGTCAACGAAGGGCTATAGACGGCTTATGAGCCAATTAGCTGAGGCGTTTTTACAGGTTGCGCTGTGACAACAACGCCACCATCCGCATCCACATCCAACAGGGCGGTGCTGCCGGATTGTACCGTGCCATCTAGCATGGCTTCGGCCAAGTGGTCTTCCACTAACCGCATCACTGCACGCCGCAGCGGACGCGCACCATAGGTTTGGCTATAGCCCTCGGTGACAAGCTTTGCTTTGAGCGCTGGAGTAACCTCCAGGCCGATGCCTCGACTGGTTAGGCGATCGCTCACATCTTGCAACATCAGTTCGGCAATTTGTCCCACCTCTTCGCGGGTGAGCTGACGGAAGACAATGATTTCATCTAAGCGGTTCAACAACTCAGGCCGGAAGAACTGCTTAAGCTCATCGTTGACGCGATCGCGAATGCGATTGTAAACTGCCTGCTGCACATCGTCTGCAAAGTCGAACCCAAGTCCGCCACCATTCTTTTCAATGACCTTCGAGCCAATGTTGGAAGTGAAGACAATGAGCGTGTTCTTAAAGCTAACCACCCGGCCTTTGGAATCGGTCAGACGGCCATCTTCCAGCAGTTGCAGCAGCAGATTAAACACATCGGGGTGGGCCTTTTCTACCTCATCGAACAAGACGACGGTGTAGGGTTTGCGGCGAACGGCTTCGGTAAGCTGACCACCCTCATCGTAGCCGACATAGCCCGGAGGCGAACCAATTAGCTTGGAGACCGTGTGGGACTCCATCAGCTCGGACATGTCAACTCGAATCATGGCGTCTTCAGACCCAAAGACCGCAGCAGCCAAGGCTTTTACCAACTCCGTTTTTCCAACACCGGTAGGGCCAGAGAAGAACAAGCTGGCAATTGGCCGATTGGGGTTTTTGAGGCCTACCCGACTCCGACGAATCGCGCGGGACACTGATTGTACCGCATCGTTTTGGCCAATGACACGCTCATGCAAGCGCTCTTCCAAATGCATCAGCGAAATAGATTCTGACTCGGTGAGGGTGCTCACGGGAATGCTCGTCCAAGCTTCGAGCACTTGAGCAATATCCTCGGCCGTTACTTGAGATGCTGTTGCAGATGTGGGAGTGGAATCGGCTTCATTCGATAGGTTGACGGTCGTGCGCAGTTTGGCCTCCAGTTCCTGCTCGCGATCGCGCAGTTGGCTAGCCTTATCAAACTCTTGGGTTTCGACTGCTGCGTTCTTTTCGGCAGTCACTTTGCGCAACTCTTGCTTAAGGTCGCGATCGGGCGAGCTTATAGCTGTCCGAAACCGCACGCGCGATCCGGCTTCATCAATCAAGTCAATGGCTTTGTCGGGCAAAAAGCGATCAGTAATGTAGCGATCGCTCCATTCTGCAGCGGCAACCAATGCCTCATCGGTAATGATGAGCCGGTGGTGCTGCTCGTAGCGCTGACGCAGACCCCGCAAAATATCGATCGTGTCCTCAACCGAAGGCTGATCGACCTGCACAGGTTGGAAACGGCGCTCTAATGCAGCATCTCGCTCAATATGCTGGCGATACTCATCCAGCGTCGTGGCCCCAATGCACTGTAGCTCACCCCGGGCAAGGGCAGGCTTCATGAGGTTGGCAGCATCCATGCCGCCTTCTAGGGAACCAGCCCCCACTAGCGTATGAATTTCGTCAATGACGAGAATTACATTGCCCGCTTTGCGGACTTCCTCCATGATTTGTTTGATGCGTTCCTCAAACTCACCACGGTAGCGGGTTCCCGCCAGGAGCGTTCCCACACTCAGGCTAATGACCTGCTTGTCGAGCAGCACTTCGGGCACATCCTGATTCACAATACGCTGGGCTAACCCTTCGGCGATCGCAGTTTTACCCACGCCAGGCTCACCCACCAAAACGGGATTGTTTTTGCTGCGCCGTCCCAAAATTTGAATTACGCGCTCAATCTCTTTGGCGCGGCCTACCACGGGATCCATTTTGCCTTGCTGAGCCAACGTGGTCAGGTTTGTGCCAAATTCTTCCAACGCTTTGAACTTAGTGGCACGGCCTTTACGGGGAGCGTCGGCTCGTCCACCCATAGAAACCGGTGCCGTTTCGCCAATCGCACGAATGACGAGTTTACGCACGTGGCCTAGGTCAACATTCAGGTGTTGTAGCACGCGCGAAGCAACGCTGTCTTCTTGCTGGGCCAGAGCTAGTAGCAGGTGCTCTGGCGCAATGTAGGGTTGGTCAAGCTGGCGCGATTCCTGAAACGCTTGGGCAAAGAGCTGCTTGACCTTGGGCGTGAAGGGAATTTCGGGAGGGACAAAACTAGACCCGCGCCCAACAATCTTCTCAATTTCGGCTCGGGTGCTGTCTAGGTCAACCGCTAGTTCTGTTAAAACCGCTGAGGCGAGGGTGTCTTTCACCTGTAGCAAGCCCAACAGGATTTGCTCGGTACCGACAAAGTTGTGGCCCAACCGACGCGCTTCCTCTTGGGCGGCCATGACAACGGCGATCGCTTTTTCGGTGAAATACTCAAACATGACGAGGATCCTTTACGAAGTTCTCGTGACTAACCACTGGTTAATCAAGCGTCGATCTCTGGTCATCAACAGTTCACAAGGGGTTGAGCCCTACGGAAAGCCTGCAAATGACTCAAATAACGTATGAAGTTTTATTTCGTCTTGATACCAATGTACCGACCGATGACGCACCAAGGCAGGGAGGATAACCGTAATTCGAAAGGCCGGATCTAGGACGGTAGGGAGAGCCGAACCCCTGATTCTGTCTACGTAGGGATGCCAGAGATCGATCGCTCCTGTTCCACTCCCTTCATGTCGCAATAACCGAACCTTGCGTGTGTGAGATCTCTCCACGTTCAGCGACATGTGCGGCAAGCACGGCAGCATTTGCCGAAGTTTCCCCACCTAAGTGGCTCTCACAAAACCCAGGCCCAGGCTCAATACTGGATTCATCGTTTCAAATTCCAAGGTTGTTATGTTTCAACCCACTCATTGGTTGGTTTCACGCTCCCAAAAAACACCGATTCAGCTCATTCCTGGCGAAGCTGGCTTTAGGCTGTTGACTGAGATAGAAGCCAATAAAGGAGCCGAGCCCGCCTTCGAAATTCGGCCTCGACTCGGCATTTTTTGTCGCAACGTGCCCATCACGAGCTACAGTTTGCAGCCGATTCCTGCGAACCAACTCCAGCCTGTTGCGCAGACCAACCCGCCTGTGGTGCATCCCACTCAGCCATATCAGTCATAAATGAGCGATCGCACACTCCCCACCGCGCAAAGGAGATTCCTGTGTCGCCTCATAATGCATGTCCTATACGCTAAAACCCCCACCGAATGATTTGGTGGGGGTTTTGCTGTGGGCAGATTTGATCGTCTGAAGACTGGTTTCGAAGGGTAGCGATCGCAGCCTACAGGCCCAACTGGTTGCCCCGACGATACTGGAAATATGCAGCCACAAACAGACCTGCCAGCGTGATAGGAATCAATCCCAAAACAATTCCCGAAAGCAAAGGCTCAACCACGGTTCTATCTCCTTCGTTAACTGACCCAATTTTACCAATGAACAGATTCTTGCAAGGGCTTAAGCTTTATAACTTGTTCTCATAATAGGCTGAAATGCTCTGTTACAAAAGCTAGCTGTTTTCGAGGGCGGGTCTACCTCCCAAAAGCGACAGTTTCCCAGGCCATGCAACCAACTCACCCAATGCTGGGCATCTTAAATAAATCTGTGAAAGTTGCAGGCACCCCTCAAAAAACTTTAAGCTAAGTTATAAATTGAAACGCTTTTACTGCGGAATCTTGCTTTGACAGAAGATTTGCTAGAAACCAACACCCTGGGTAGCCAGACCACTTCGCAAGATATGGTTGTGGCTCCTGATGTTGTCCCTTGGAGGAGACTCATTGCAGTAGCATCAGGCGTTTTGATGGCTATTGTGGGGGCGATCGCCGCCTTGTATATCGTGCAGCACTCCGATCCCTACGTGCAAAGTGTGCTCTCGGTGAATGGCGATGCCATGCATGGACAAGAAATTTTTCAAATGAACTGCGCCACCTGTCATGGGCTGACTGGCGGCGGAGTGGTGGGGCCAAGTTTGCACCATGTTTCTACGCGCAAATCTCGCGTTGGCCTGATTCATCAAGTCACCAGTGGCCAAACGCCTCCCATGCCGCAGTTTCAGCCGAATCCTGAAGAAATGGCCGACCTGCTGAAATATTTGGAAACGCTATAGCCCGTGGGTGCCATTCGCCAGCGATTGGCCTTCCTGACGCGGTTGGGAACGGAAGGCTAGGGCATTGCATCCTCAAACTTATAGCCCACGCCAATGACCGTTTTGACAAAGTTGGGATTGGCTGGATCGGGTTCAATTTTTTTACGCAGGCGAGCCACGTGAGTATCTACCACGCGCTCATCGCCAAAAAAGTCACTTCCCCATAGCTTTTCGATCAGCTGAGCCCGGTTCCAAACCCGGCCGGGATAGCTCATAAATGTTGTGAGCAAATCAAATTCGAGGGTGGTGAGATCGAGTGACTCGTTTTTGCCAGGCTGCACATGGCGATGGGCAACACGCTGATCCACATCAATGGTGAAATGTTGGGTGTGATACGTGCGCGATTGCCCGCCCTGGCGAAGGTTGCGCCGCAGCAGTGCCCGCACCCGAGCAACCAACTCGCGTGGGCTAAAGGGCTTGACCATGTAGTCATCGGCTCCGGTAGACAGGCCAATAATGCGATCAATTTCTTCCCCTTTGGCGGTCAGCATGAGGATGTAGGGATCTTTGGCACCGGGCTTTTGGCGAATGCGAGCGCACACTTCTAGCCCATCCAATTCGGGAATCATCAAGTCTAGGATGATCAGATCGGGCTGCTGCTCTTGAAACACCTGAAGTGCTGATAAGCCATCCCGACAGATACGGCATGCAAACCCCTCTTTTTCTAAATAAAGCTGAATCAGCTGGGCGATCTCAGCTTCGTCCTCAACGATTAGAATGTCCATTGATTTCGGGAGGCATTTCGGTCATATTGTCTTCTGAACGTATGCTACCAAAGGAAATTGTTCTGGATGCTTTGAGGTGCTTTAGCATTAACTAGCGTTTACACGCTGCGATCGCCGTTAGGATGGCAGCATGTATTGCACCAAAGGTCTGAATACCTGTCGTGGATACATGGGGTTACCAACCCATGTGCAGTGGGGTTAAACGAGGTTGAGCCATATGGAAGCAACGCTCCTTCAAAATCAGCTCGAATTGCTAAGCTCTGATTTGCAACAAGGACTGCACACAGCCTTTGCTCCAGAAACCCGGCTGCTCATTCGTTGTGCTATCAAGAATGAGCAGCTCTTGGTGCTGGTTCAGCATCCGGCCAATGTCAGTATTCATTGCGACCAAGTCTTTTCCACGCTAGAGGCGCTGCTGTATCGAGCCAATGCCTTGGGCTATTTGACCGATCTACAGCCTGAAGGCCCCAGTGCCCAATGGGTATCGGTTCGGCTATTTTTGCGCTTAACCGGGCAGCACCATCCCTATGTGGCCCATCGGTTGACGTTAAAACCTACTCAGGTGGTGCTTCCTAACGCTGCCGACGACCAATTTGTCCCGCCTGCACCTGCAGATGCTGACTCTCCTTGGGTTGCCAGTGAGCCCGTTGACGATGCAGAGATGCAGCAGTGGATGGAGACGGCGATCGCCCCTGATGGTGCTTCTTCTGAGCTTCCTGAGCCCGATACAGACTCGCTTGATCCACCGCTGCAAACGGTCAAGCTGCATCCCCCATCAGACTTTGATATGCCCCCAATGCCAAGTCACCCAGCCCGATCGCGGGGTTTTGGCATGTCTGCAATGACAGCAGCGGGGTTGGCGGCGATCGCCCTAGTAGCGGGGTTAGGCGGATATGCGCTAAGCCGTCCTTGTGTGATTGGGGACTGTGAGCCCTTGCAAACTGCTCAGCGCCTGAACTTTGAAGCATCTCGCCGAGTCAATGATGCGGCCTCTGCTCAGGAGGTTGTGGCAGCCTACGACCAAATTACAGACTCGATGTATTTGCTGAGCACGATTCCCTCGTGGTCCAGCCGATATGAGGATGCACAAGCGTTGATTCAAACCTATGGAGCCAACGCGCAGGTGATTGAAAAGGTGGTGATTGCTCAGCAGCTTGCCTGGTCTGCGGCTGAAAAAAGCCAGGAGCCACCGCATCCCCTGGCCACTTGGCGCGACATTCAGCAAGCTTGGCGCGACGCGATCGCCCAGTTGAAGCAGGTGCAAGCTGACAGCCCGGTATATGACCTGGCTCGCGCCAAGCTAGTGGAATACGAAGGCAATCTGGATATCATTGGTCGTCGGATTCGCATTGAGCTACAGGCCCAAGAGCGCGTGGGGCAAGCTCGCCAAACGTCCAAAGTAGCCGAAGCCCAGGATGGCATTGCCCAATCGGTTGAGAGCTTGCGAGAAGCGACCAGCACTTGGCAAACCGCTGTGAGCCTTCTCAAGGATGTGCCCACCACCACTATGGCCTATGCCGAAGCTCAGCAGTTGTTAGCTCTATACGAGCCTCAGTTGAATGAGGTACGGAGCCGATTAAATCAGGAACAGGTGGCCGCAACCAATTTGGATAAGGCAATGGCGATCGCCGCCGAGGCCCAGCGGTCGGAGTTGCGCAACCAATGGTCTCAGGCGGTTGGGCATTGGCAAGAAGCGCTGCTATTGGCTCAACAAATTCCCATGGGCACCGTTCATTACAACCAGGCGCAGCCCCTGCTGTCGTCCTATCGACTGGCTTTGGATACTGCTCAGGATCGTTTGCGGTCGTCGGTGTCGCTGCAATCGGCTATGGCAGATATGGAAAGCATTTGCTCCGGGATGCTTACAATTTGCACCTACAGCCGCAGCAGTCAAGGCATGCAGGTGCGCATGACCATGGCTTACAACCAGGCGGTTGAACAGGCCGCAGGTGGGCAAACCCTCAATTCCACTCCTTCTTCGCCTCAGCTTAACCAGATGAACCCCCTCTTGCGGGCGATCGCAGCAGTTGGCAAGTCCTCTGCCATGCCCATTGAGCTGTACAACGCAGATGGGTCTTTGTTTGGCGTGTACGATCCTCGGGTTGATGGCTACGTGCCTACTTCATCGCCATAACCGCAGCTCCCCACAACACTAGCCACGCAAAAACGACAGGGATAGCAGGGATAACAATGATAGACACTTGGCGGTGCTATAGTCTTCCATGTTTAGAGTGCTTAGGGTTGGGTTTAGGGTGACGGTTCGGTTCATGGCTTACGGCACCGCCCCCACCGCACCGAGTAAGCTAAAAGCTTCTATCGAAGAAAAAGTTCCTTATTTTGGACGGTTATCAACGTCCATTGGCACGTAGTTACGCTATGAGTACCTCTTTCAATCACGTCTATCCCGTTATTTGGCAAGATAATCACGTTCTGTTAATCGATCAAACTCGGTTGCCGAATGAGTTTGATTTGGTGCAAATTAGCCGCAGCGACGATATGGCGATCGCCATTAAGGAAATGATTGTGCGGGGAGCCCCGGCGATTGGGGTGGCTGCGGCCTATGGGATGTATTTGGGAGCCCGTGAAATTGAAACGAGCGATCGCGATCTCTTTCTGCACCAGCTAGAAGCGGTTGCCGACAAACTACGAGCGACACGGCCCACAGCTGTCAATTTATTTTGGGCGATCGAGCGGATGCTGCGGGTGGCTCGGCAAACTGTGGGCCAAGTGGATTACTTGAAGCAGACTCTGCTGGAAACTGCAGAAGCCATTCAGCTCGAAGATTTGCAAACCTGTCAGGCGATTGGCGACCACGGTCTTGCGGCGCTGCCCAAAACGCCCCATCGGCTGCGGTTGCTCACCCATTGCAATGCGGGTGCATTGGCCACGGCCGGGTATGGAACAGCGCTGGGGGTTGTGCGATCGGCCTGGCGCGAGGAACGGTTGGAGCGGCTGTATGCCGATGAAACGCGACCTCGGCTTCAGGGTGCCCGGCTAACGGCTTGGGAATGTGTGCAGGAGCAAATCCCCATTACGCTCATTACCGACAGTATGGCCGCCCATTGTATGAAGCAGGGCATGGTAGATGCTGTGGTGGTGGGGGCCGATCGCATTGCGGCCAATGGCGACACGGCCAACAAAGTGGGTACCTATGGATTAGCGATCGTGGCGCAGGCCCATGGAATCCCGTTCTTTGTGGCGGCACCGCTTTCTACGGTGGACTTTCAGTTGACCGATGGTTCTCAAATTCCCATTGAGGAGCGCGATGGTCGAGAAATTTCTCACGTAGGGGATACGCTCATTTGTCCGACTGAGGTGGAGTTTTATAATCCTGCCTTTGATGTGACACCGGCCCGATTGATTTCGGCCATGATTACGGAGCATGGTGCGATCGCCCCCGATCAGCTTGTTCAGTATCGCGATCGCCAGGTGGTGTAGTTGGCATGATTCGTCGCGCAAACCCAGGGGATGTGAAAGCGGTACTCAATCTGTTGCAACAGTTGGGCTATAGCCCTGATGCAGAGCAGGTTCTTGCCTTGCTGGAAACGGGTAGCACGGGCAACCAAACCACCGGAGATACCACCGATGAGGTGTATGTTTACGAGCAAGGTTTATGCGTTGTGGCCTTTGTTGCGCTGCATCGGCAGGTGTACTTTCCTACGATGGAGTTTTTGACTCGGGTCATGGCTCTGTGTGTGGATGAAGCCCAGCGCAGTCGGGGTATTGGCCAATATTTGCTGCGGTTTGTAGAAAACCTTGCCTACCAGCGGGGCGATCGCGCAGTGGAGGTTACCAGTTCGCTACAACGCGATCGCACCCATCAGTTCTATCTCAACCAGGGCTATAGCCAGCACTCTTATAAATTCATCAAAGAGGTGGCCGTCACTGCACCCAGCGAGAATGATAATTGGCGCCTATAGAAACCATACTGATGAGTTGCCCTTGAGTGTCCAGAAGGGCGATAGAATTCAGGCATGTAACGCTTTATGATCGAAACGAGCAGCTTGCAAACGCCGACTGCTCTGCGCAGCTAGAAATCGCTGTTTCAAATGCCGTTTGCCTTGGTTGCCCGTGACGTTGCGATCGCCTGTTGGCTAAACAACACTCATCTGCGGCAGGGGCGATGGACACCCGCAACCTTGCTTAACCTAACCGTTTCTTGACGACCCGTATTGACGACACAGGAGCCCTATGGAACTCATCATCACCGGACAAAAATTCATCCGTGAGCTGGAGCAGGCAGGTGCGCTGGGTGTTTATGTTCCCCTAGAGGGTGGCACAGAAGGGCGCTATCAGCGGCGAGTCAAAGGAGCAGGCTACAAAGTGCTCAACCTGACTGCCCGCGGATTGGGCGATTTGTCGTCCTATCTGCTAGATGTGCACGGCATTCGGCCTGCTCACCTGGGTAAAAAGAATTTACAGCGCGAGGGAGCTGTGGGCTACCGCTACTATGCGCCCCCCATTGTGACCTACGAAGTGCAAAACCTGCCTCCCAAGTCCAAAGGGCTAGTGCTGTGGCTGATGGAGGGCAATATTTTGTCTAGCAACGAGCTTCAGTTTTTGACCTCGCTGCCTACCTTAGAGCCAAAGGTAAAAGTGGTGATTGAAATGGGTGGCGATCGCGAGTTTAGCTGGAAGCCATTGAGTGCGATCGCTGCCATTTCCTAAATTCACCCTTTCAACTCCATCCTTTCAACATTGATGCTGGAGCGGGTAGGTGAGCGTTGTGACAGCAATGCAAAACCCCCCGCTTAGAGCAACCGTTTGTAGAAATTCAACGCAACCTCGTTCCATCCCGGATTGAGCTTGTGGCGGCACCCTCTGCCTCAAGGGGGATTAAACATGCTGTAGGCCTTGATCCCAGTGCCTTTTCTAGCAGAACCCGCTAGGATGGAGGAGTGAGTGATACTTCCCAACCCTTACAGTCTTTAGCATCTGGAAACTGGTTCAAGCTCATCTGTGGAGCCAGCTTTCAGCATTTGCCCGCCATTCGCAACCTGGCACTGGCCTATGCGTTGGCTGGAGCTGATTGTGTGGATGTTGCCGCTGATCCTGCCGTGATTGCTGCGGCAAAAGCAGGTTTGGCTGCTGCTGCCGACTTGAGAGCAGAGGCCACAAAGCTGGGATTTTCGCCCCATCATTCTTCTTGGCTAATGGTTAGCTTGAACGATGGGGAAGATCCGCATTTCCGCAAGGCCACTTTTCAGGTTGATCGCTGCCCTGCCGATTGCTCTCGACCCTGCGAGTGGGTCTGCCCAACTCAGGCCATTGTGTTTGACCGTTGGGTCAATGGCGATCGCCTATCGGGTGTCATTGAGCAGTTGTGCTACGGCTGCGGTCGCTGCATTCCCGTGTGTCCTGTTCAAAATATTGCGGCTCAGTCTTATGTATTTACCCCCGAGGCGATCGCACCATTGGTGTTGCAAGGGGTCGATGCAGTTGAAATTCATACCCAGGTCGGTCGATTCGAAGATTTTCGTCGGCTGTGGGGGGCGATCGCCTCAAATGCTCCTCAGCTAAAGCTCATTGCCGTGAGCTGCCCCGATGACCCAGAGTTGATCGATTACCTGTGGGCTTTGTCCGAATTGATGGGATCTGATCCCCAAGCTGTTGTCTGGCAAACAGACGGACGACCCATGAGCGGTGATATTGGAGATGGCGCAACTCATGCCGCCATCAAGCTCGGCCAAAAAGTGGCTGCGGCTGGCCCTCCGGGCTATGTGCAATTGGCCGGGGGCACCAATCGCTATACGGTTCCCAAACTCCAATCCCTCGGCTTGCTAAACTCGACTCGCACGTTGCCCCTTATCCAGTCCACAGCTCGCTCCATTGCTGGGGTTGCCTATGGTGGTTATGCGCGATCGCTCTTGGCCCCTGTGCTGCAACAGCTCGAACCCGCGATCGCTCCATGGGATCAGGCTTCGTTGACTGATGCCAATCAGAATTCATTGGGCTCTCAGCTTGGCGGAATTCAGGCTTACAACTTGGAATCTCAACCTGAGCTGCTATGGCAGGCTGTCGCTTTAGCCAGTGATTTGGTGTCTCAGCTCAAGCCAAAATCCCAACCCATGCTTACTCATTCCTAATCAAAGGAGGTCTCCATCCATGAAGCTCACATCTCAGCAAATTCAGCGATCGCATCACTTCCAACCCGCGACCTGTACCAACTGTCCAAAGCATCTACCAAAACATCTTTCGGTTATTCATTAGCAACGAACCTATGACGTTTAACGCGAACCACGTTCCGACTGAAACCCCATCGGCGCAGCCTGTGAATGGTTCTTCGCCGTCTCCGTCCCAGCCATTGCAAATTACAGATGATCTGGATCTGCTGCTGGCCATTTTGCCTGATTACATCCGCTACCCCCTCGAACAGCATCCTCTTCGCAATGTGCTCGTTGAGGTGGTGCTCGACTTGGGCCGACAGCCCGAGGCCAGATTTCCGGGTTCTTCCGAATATTTAACGAATGAGCCCATCACACGGGCCGATCTGCAATATTGTGTCGATCGCGTAGGTATCTTTAGCGGCGACAACCGCGCAGGAATTGAAAAAACCCTGCACCGCATTAGCGCCATTCGCAACCGGGCTGGCGACGTGATTGGATTGACCTGTCGCGTCGGTCGAGCGGTGTTTGGCACCATTGGCATGATTCGCGATCTGGTGGAAACTGGAAAATCCATTTTGATGCTGGGTCGCCCTGGGGTGGGTAAAACCACTGCCCTCCGCGAAATTGCCCGTGTATTAGCCGACGACTTTAACAAGCGAGTCGTCATTATTGACACGTCGAACGAAATTGCTGGCGATGGTGACATCCCGCACCCCGCACTGGGACGGGCACGCCGCATGCAGGTGGCACGCCCCGAATTGCAGCATCAGGTGATGATCGAAGCGGTGGAAAACCACATGCCCGAGGTCATTGTGATTGATGAAATTGGCACGGAGCTGGAGGCGATGGCCGCTCGCACGATTGCCGAGCGCGGTGTGCAACTGGTGGGAACAGCCCACGGTAACCGCATCGAAAACTTGATGAAAAACCCCACCTTATCGGACTTGGTTGGGGGCATTCAGTCGGTAACGCTGGGGGATGATGAAGCCCGTCGGCGCGGTAGTCAAAAGAGTGTGCTAGAGCGTAAAGCCCCGCCCACATTTGATATTGCAATCGAAATGCTGGAGCGGCAAAAGTGGGTGGTGCACGAAGATGTGGCCGTGACCATTGATATGCTGCTGCGGGGCAAGCAGCCTGGTTATCAGGTTCGCACTGTGACAGATGAGGGCGAAGTTTCCATCACTCAGGAAACGCCGCCGAATCCCGGAGCCAATCGTCCGCGATCGCTCCCCTTGGGGGATGGATTTAGTTCGGGCAACCGCGAAATGCGTGGTGGCTGGCGTATGTCGGGCCAGATGCGTCCTGTGCCCAGCTATATTGAGCCAAAGGCGCCCAACCCGCCCGCCAGCTTTGCTGCACGGGCAGATCATCAGTCATTTGACGAGTTGCTGAACTCCTCGTTGGAGCAGGCGAGCCCTCGGTTAGTGGAACCGTTTGCCGATGAGCACACGGTTGGCCCCAACGGAGAAGATTTGCCAATTCATCTTTATCCGTATGGGGTGAGCCGTCACCAAATTGAGCAAGTGATTCGTACGCTACATTTGCCGTTTATTTTGACCAAAGACCTAGACGAAGCGGATGCGGTGTTGGCGTTGCGATCGCACATCAAAAACCACTCCAAACTCCGCCAGCTAGCCAAAACCCGCGAACTCACCATTTACACGGTGAAGTCCAACAGTGTGCCGCAAATTATTCGGGCGCTGCAACGGATGATGCGGCTCGATGAGGACGGCATCGAAGCCCCAATTGATCTCAACTTGTTTTCGCGCGATGGCGATGAAGACGAGCTGGATGCCCTGGAAGAAGCACGGCTAGCCGTAGAGCAAATTGTGATTCCTAAAGGTCAACCGGTGGAACTGCTGCCGCGATCGGCTAAGGTGCGCAAGATGCAGCACGAGCTGGTGGAGCACTATCGGCTCAAGTCTTCTAGCTTTGGCGATGAGCCCAATCGCCGCTTGCGGATTTATCCTGCCTGATGGGTGGCGTTATCCAAGCGGTAGCTGTTTCGGCATGGCTGAACCTTCTGCTCTGTTGGCTGGATGGCTTGAGCCGTGCTGCAATTCACCTCATCTGTCCCAAGCAAAATCTATCCAGAGCAGAATCTATCCAGAACCTGAGCTTTGGATAAGCTAAAGTGCCCATTTACGTGCGCGACGCGCACGCAAATGGGCTTTTCTGAGGTTTGCGCGTCGCGCAAACCTCAGAAAAGCCCTTAACCGAAACTGACGTTATCCAGAGCAGATCTTGCTCTGGAACCTGCTGGCTAGCGATGCGCAAAAAATGCTAGGGAGATATTGCCATAGGTCTTTTGGCGAATCAACTCTAGGGGCGCGGCAGCAGCGACCAGGGTGCTGAATTCTTGGGGCCGCCAACGATTTGTGGCGTGCTCTAAGGACAGTTCACCGTCGGGAGCCAGAAGGTTGTATTGGGCGATCGCCTTCACAATCGGCTCATACAAGTCGCTAGCGTAGGGCGGGTCCACATAAATGCGATCGAACGTTTGCCCTACCAGGGTCGGCAGTTTTTGCAGCACATTGCCGCGCACCAGCCGAAAGGCTTGATCGGGTGTGGCAACCTGGCTCCAGTTGTCGCGAATGATGGCACAGGCCCGAGGCGATTGCTCAATCCCAACCACGAGCGTTGCCCCCCGGCAGAGTGCTTCTGCCGCCATAGAGCCACTGCCGCTGCATAGATCAAGCCAGCGGCACCCGTCCACCTCTCCCTGCCAAATGTTGAATAGGGCTTCTCGTACCCGAGCAGGCGTGGGGCGTGTATCTTGCCCAGACAACGTTTTTAGCGGGCGATTTCCATAAATTCGAAGACTCATGCTGATTTTGCTGTTTACCTGATCCAGATGAGCAGCTCTCCATTCAGGGCATTTAACCGACGTTGGCCAATAGTTTGGAATTGACCAACGCCACAAAGTTTGCCAACAGTTGCAGCCCTGCAGTTGAGGACTTTTCGGGATGGAACTGTACCGCCATAAGGTTGTCACGGGCGATCGCGGCTGTCACAGTTTGAGACCCATGGGTAATAGTGGCTGCTGTAAAGCTAGAGTCACTGGGATCTGCGTAATAGGAGTGAACAAAGTACACCCAGGGATCGGCTGGCAACTTCTGCCACAAGGCCAAGTCCGGTTGCGTGAGCTGAAGCTGGTTCCAGCCCATGTGGGGAATCGTGATACCCGGTTCGGGTTGAAAGCGCCGTACCACCCCAGGAACTACACCTAGTCCCAGCTCCTTGCCTTCTTCGCTGCCTTCTAACAAAATTTGCAGACCCAGGCAAATGCCCAAAAATGGCTTACCGCTGGCAATAATGTCGCGCAGGGGATGAATCAAATCGCGCGATCGCAAATGTTGGATAGCTGGGTCAAATGCTCCCACTCCAGGCAACACAACTGCATCTGCCTGTTGCAGATCCTGTACCGAGTTGGTCACCAGTGGGGTTGCGCCTGCCTGTTCCAGCCCTTTGCAAGCTGAGTGCAGGTTGCCCATGTCGTAATCCACCACTGCAATCCGCGCCATGCGTTTATCCCCTCAAAAAAACGCTTACCTTACCATAGTATCTGTATGGTAGCCAGGATCTGCAGGATAGCCGCGCCGGATCAACCCACTGCCCCACCCGATGTCAACAAGCTCCACACAAACTGCAGCAATAGGGTGACAAACACGGCAACCCCCACCACAATGCCAATCACGGCGATCGCCATCACGATTAAAAACCATCGACTGGCCGGTTTCCCAGGGGATGGATCGGCAAAGTGAGCCTCCAGCAACGCCAAGTTGCGAGCATTGGCCTTCCACACCACATCAAACACATCTCCCGCAATGGGCACCGACCCCAACACCGTATCGGTCAGCAAGTTAGTGAACATTTTGACTAGAGTTTCCCGAGGGAGTCGCAGCCGAATCGCTTCTAGAACGATATAGCTTGCGATCGCCGTACTCAACGTATCGCCCCCGCCCGGAATCAGCCCCAACACCGGATCCAGCCCCACCCGGAATCGTGTTCCCGGAATCCGAACCGCGTTGTCTAACACCAGGCTCAGGGTGCGCACCCGGCGCAAAACGGCAGTATGGTTTTGGGATTTAGGACGAATCGGAGCAGCCATAGGTTCAGGCAACCTGCGTTAAGACATGAAAGGGGTGGATGACGAAACGCTCCTAGCTTACTTGGTTCTTCGGGTTTGTGCTACATCGTTTTGTGCTACATCGTATTGCGTGATACCGCGTCGTGGTGATCGCCATGGGTCAAATATCCTGCCGCGTTCAACGCTTCCCAACAGCGGGTGGAGCAATCCATCTGGTGCAATGAGGCAATCGGGAGCCATTGAATGCCGCGATCGCCCACCTCTGCATCTTGACTCTTCAGCTCTGCCGGACGCGACAACACCGAGCAGCGGTACACAATATTGAGTGAATGCAGCACCTCTTCTGGTTTCCAGGCATAAAAGCCCTCTACCACCGTCACCAACCCATCAACCTCAAAGCTTTCAATTCCGGTTTCCTCGCGCACCTCACGCTCTAATGCTACGAGTAACGGTTCATCGGGCAAAATCCCTCCACCGGGCAAATCCCAGCAATCCGGTTCAGGTGGCGTCGTTTGATGAAGCAGCAACACATCTCCCCCATCGACAAACAACCCCACAACACTGACTCTCAGGCGAGTTGATGGCTGCATCGCTGTCCTCAATTTAGGCTTCCAATCCAAAACAATAGCTCGGCGTTTGAATCTCGGCTTCATAAAAAAACGTGAGTTTTGGCAAGTCAAAAAGCCCTTCGCCGCAACGGACGTTAAAAAATTGGCTCTGCCCAACTTCCTGTCGAGAAAGTCGAGCAGAGCCGAAATCGTCAAGACGACTGATTATCAAGGCATCGCAGAATCAATGTCTTACATTGTCAGCGATTGAACATCGGTTTCAATCAACTTGGCCAAGTCTTGCAGGAAGGCCGCTGCATGAGCGCCGTAAATGATGCGATGGTCGCATGTGATGTTGACCTGCATCTGAGACTTCACACCCAGCAACCCATCGGGAGTCGCCACCACTTGAGGCCGCGAAGCACCGATCGCCAAAATGGACCCTTGACCCGGCGGCAAAATAGCGTCAAATTGGCTGACTCCAAACATGCCCAAGTTCGACAGGGTAAAGGTGCCACTGTTGTACTCATCGGGCTGGAGCTGCTTTGCCCGTGCGCGATCCACCAAATCCTTCCAATTGCGAGAAAGGGAGTACAGGTCGAGCTGGTCAGCGTTTTTCAGCACAGGGGTAATCAAGCCGCCATCATCCATGGCAACGGCGACTGCCACGTTGATGGCATTGCTGTACTGGGTGCCCTGGTCGCTGTAGCTCGCGTAAAGTAGGGGATGCTTTTTGAGGGTGACAGCAACAGCTTTGGCTAACAGCGCTGTCATGGTTACCCCCTTGGACTTCACCTGCTTGTACAGTTTGTCCAAATTATCAGTGGTGATGGCATAGCTAACGTGGAAGGTGGGCACGTTGAGGCTGGCCATCATGTTGCGAACCACCGCCCCTTGCAAGGTGGTGAAGGGAGTGAGCTGACCTGGAGCCGCTGGCGCTGGAGTTGGAGCCGGAACCGGGCGAGGAGTCGGAGCGGGGGCGGGGGCGGGGGCAGCGGGGGCTGTTGCCACTGGAGTTGCGGCTGGAGCTGCGGGTGCTGGGGCTTTGCCAGCAGCACGCTCAACGTCTTCTGCCACGATGCGACCATGGGGGCCACTGCCCTTCAGGGTTGATAGGTCAACTTTCAAATCTTTGGCGAGTTTGCGAGCGCGAGGGGAAATGACGGTGCGGCCATTATGAGAAGCACCGTTGCTGGCTGCAACTGGAGATTCGACAACATCGGGCACGGTGGCAGGGGCGGGTGCAGGTGCAGGTGCCGCACTGCCACCCGAGCTCTTACCGGCTGCTTTTTGCTTGGCCTCTTCAATTTCGGCTTCGGTTTCGGCAATGAGGGCGATCGCCTCTCCGACCGGGGCCGTTCCTCCCGCTTCCACAATAATGGTTGCCAGGTAGCCCTCGTTGAAGGATTCCACATCCATGTCGGCTTTGTCGGACTCCACCACCAACACGGTTTCCCCTTTTTCCACCTTGTCGCCAGGAGACTTAAGCCAAGACACAATTTTGCCTTCGGTCATGGTGGAACTGAGGGCAGGCATGAAGACTTCGTAGATCATGGAGTGACTTCCGACTTGATGACTAGAGTGAACAATGATGATGGCAACAATAAATTCTATCGCGAGGCGGGACGCGATTTGGTAAGATGCCTGGGCAATGCAACAGCTGGCAACCCTCTATTGTGGCGCGATCGCCCAGAGAGAACTGTTTGGCGGAACACGTTGGGCTTTTGGGGTTTGGTAGCCACCATAGCCAGCTCAACCGAGCCAAGCGGCGAGAGTGCATGGGTAAGCGCAAATGGGCTCAGCCGTGATTCCACCAACAAGCGGCTACAGGTCGCCGCGAATTTCTTCCACAACCCCATCTTTCAGCACAATTTCAACCTGCATTTTTTGCACCAGATTGTCGCCTTTTTCAACGCGGAAAAAACCTTCCATTTGACCTTGGGGAACCTCTTGCCCGTTGGTCAACAGCTGAACCTTCTGTAACTCTTGCAAAATCTGGTTCTTGCGTTCCCAAATTTCGGTGCGCTTTTGGTTGGCCTGTAGCTGAACATTATTGATCTGCTGAGCGATCGCCGGATTGACTGGCCCAGGCCCTTGCTTTTGCAACTCAGCAATCATGCGCTGAGCCTGAGGCTCTAGCTGTTGTAGCTGACCGTCCAGCTGGTTAATTTGAGCTTGGAGTTGCTGTTGCACATCCTCTTTCCAGCGATCGGTCACTATGACCTTGATATTGACAAAACGTTTGAGCAGGAGATTGGGATTGGAAAGATCCATGCGATGAAGGTGGAAAAACGGCAGCAAGATTTGATGTGATCCAAACCGAGACTCACGCTGCGTCAAGCCTTGACGAAGAAAATAGCGCTAGGCTCATGAACCTGGGATCAAACAAACATACCGTCAATCATACTGCGATAGCGTTCCATCACGACCGCCCGCTTTACTTTTAGCGTTTGAGTCAACATGCCGTTGTCGACCGTAAATGGCTCCGTGAGCAAGCGAATGGGACCAATGCGATCGTCGGGCCGATAGCCAGGGCGATTGGTCACTTCTCGGTTTAACTCTTGTCGGAACAAATCCTGCACCGCTTTGCTGTCCAAATCCACATGGCCAGTTGCCGCATCGACTGGTAGATTTTGCGCCTCGGCCCAGGTTTTTAGGGTTTCAAAGTTGGGGACAAGGAGGGCACCCAAAACCTTTTGGTCTTGCCCGACCAGCATGATCTGGTCAATGTAAACGCTGCGCATACAGGCGTTTTCAATCGGCAGAGGCTCAATGTTTTCGCCATTGGTGAGCACAATCGTATCTTTGGCGCGGCCCGTAATGGTGAGATCGCCCCAGGGGGAAATCCAGCCCAAGTCTCCTGTATCAAACCAGCCTTCGGGATCGATGGCCTTTTGGGTGGCTTCGGGATTTTTATAGTAGCCCTTCATAATTTGCCGACCCCGCACCAAAATCAGCCCTTGTTTGCCAACGGGCAAGTCTTGGCGCGTTTCGGGATCGACGATGCGGGTTTCGGTATAAGGCAGGGCTTGGCCATCGGCTCCACGAATGTTGCGACCGGGTCGCCGCACGTGGGTAATGGGTGAGGTTTCTGTCAGGCCATAGCCACTGAGAATATTGATTCCTACAATCTCAAAAAAGTCTTCTAGGTGCTCAGCAATGGAGCCACCGCCACTCACCACAAATCGAAAGTATCCGCCCAATCCGTCGCGTACTTTTTTGTACACCAGCTTGTCGCCGAGGGCATGCACTGGGGCTAGCGCGGCGACCTGTGCGGCAGCAGCCAGCCGATCGCCCATGGAGGGATTCAAATTATCAATATTCAGGCCCTGAATGGTGCGACGCGCTTTGATGTAGCGATCGCTCTTGTCCAGGAAAAAGTTCACCAGCTTTTGCTTGCTTTCAGGCTGGTCCCGAAACTGTTTTTGCACGCCTTCATAAATGGAATCCCACAGGCGCGGCACGCCCACCATGTACATGGGCTTATAGTCTTTAATATCTTTTTTGACGAAGCGAATGTTGGTGTAGATCTGGCTACAGCCGTTGGCAAAGATAAAGTACTCAAACGTGCGCTCGTAGGAGTGCCAGATCGGCAGAATACTGAGGACGCGATCGCCCGGACGCAGATAAACCACCGTGCTGGCCCCCGCCACCTGAGATAGCAAATTGCCGTGGGTGAGCATGACCCCCTTGGGCTGACCCGAAGTGCCCGAGGTGTACAGTAGCGTTGCCACGTCATCCCGCGTAGGGGTGACGGACGGGAGCGTTTGGTTTTGGCCCAGCTCCAGCAGTTGCTTAAAGGTCAAAATCTTGAGGCCGGAGATCTCGGGAGGCGTTTCATCCGAGAGGAGAATGACGCGATCGACGGGCAAGGGCTCGTCGTTCAGCAGCTTCTCCAGCACGGCCACATTTTCCACCACAAGAGCCACACTGTCGCTGTGGGAGAGAATGTAGCGCAGCTCGCTTGCTTCTGCCTGGGAACCCCGAACGGCGTTGACTACGCCCAGCGCCATCATGCCCTGATCGGCAATCAGCCAGCGGGGCTGGTTATCCGAAAACAGCGCCATGTGTTGTTTCGGCTGAATGCCTAGTGCGTGCAGGCCCTTGGCAAACTGCTGAATCTGCTGATACAGCTCGGCATAGGTTAGCGAAACGGTCGGCGTGGCGTGGGGATCGTTTAGCGCCACAATCGACCCAAACCGCTGTGCTGCGATCGCCCACATTTCTGGGATCGACTGCACCTTCTCGTAATATTTGGGGTCCGTTGCATTTGCTATTGTCGCAGCGCTCACCGCAGTTACCTCACATTTGATATCACACAGTACAGCTCAATACAGCTATGGCAAGCTGTTTCAACCATTTGCCTTGATCTATCTATCGACAGCATGCAGCTATACAGCAAGCAGCAACTTCCATTCCTTCGTAGCCTCACTGTAATACTGCATCGCAATCCCTCGTTCACCAAAGACCTGTCCGTTCAAACTTCTTAATTTCCGAAGCTGGCTTGGTGCCAACTATGCCAGCTAGGGGCATAGGCTGCAGACAGGGCAACGAATGGTTCAACCGACATGTTCAAGCTGATTTGGACGAGCGATCGCTTTCAGTTAAGCCTATTTCGTTCAACGCTAGAATGGCATACGGTGCAGACGGAACCTGATCTGTCCCAAACTTCCCATCATGAACGTTCGTCGCATACCGGAGTAGAACCAATGCCAAAAGCAACCTGGAATGGAGCTGTAATCGCCGAAAGCGATCAATGCGTTGTAGTCGAGGGAAACCAGTACTTTCCCCCTGATGCCATTAAATCTGAGTACTTTCAGCCTAGCAACACTCACACCACCTGCCCCTGGAAAGGAACGGCCAGCTACTACAACGTGGTAGTTGATGGGCAAACCAACGCCGATGCCGCTTGGTATTACCCCACAACCAAAGATGCCGCCAAGCAAATTGAGGGCTATGTTGCCTTTTGGCGTGGGGTCAAAGTGGAAGCCTAAAGCCCCCTGCTCGCAAACCTAGACCAACCACAAATGCACCCATGGTTAATGCCCTGTTGATGAACAAACCCCTGTTCAACGACACGGCAAACTGATGCAGTTGAATGATGTTTGGTGCTAAGAGGACATCTGAAAAGTGCCTAAAGCTTCGTGTATTGCCCTCATTCCTTGTGTTTCCCTCTCCCAAATTTGGGCGAGGGGAAAGGGTTTGCAGCTCTCCTTCTCCCAATATTCTCCCAACATTGGGAGAAGGGGCTGGGGGATGAGGGATATTTTTGCTTCTCAGACATCCTCTAAGCGCCCCAAACATCATGCAACCCCGTAGTTGTTCGGAGGCAGTGCGTCGGTTCTACGAGAGAAAACGGTCAATGTTTTAGACATGTGGATGTTGGCTGTAGAAGTTGATTGTACGAAGGGGTGTGGATTTACCCTTCTGCAACCAACGTCCACAAATGTGAAACGCAACCAATGTGAAACACACCTGGGAAAACGTATTGGTTTTCCCCTTTACGGGCACAATAGTGGTTGGCGCTCAGTCAGAATGGGTGGAGTCGGTCAAAAACCGAATTCTGTCTCATACTCTGGCGTACATGCAAATCCTGGCCGATTGTTCGTAAACAGCCAGGGCTTTGCTAAAATTTCAGCTGATTCTGGCGTAACGATTCATGCAAGTCGATAGTCCTCCCGCATTGTCGAGTCCCATTATTTTAGAAACGCTGCCCGATATTTCTGGCGTGGGCGATTCGTTTCCACGGCGGGCACGAGTGCAGCTTGATCTGCTGTTACTCGGCATTGAGGCGCTGGATCTGGATGGTTCGGAAGCATTATTGGCGATCGCTAAAGATCTGGAATTGCAAGGCATTGTCAAAGATCGCGTCAATCTGTGGCGGATGCGCTGCGCCAACCCGTTGCGCAAGTATGGCAGTCAACGGAGAGAACTGTCCCATGCTGAGGCAAAAGCCCTCACGCTCATGGTCTGTCATTTGGCTCGTCGGCTTACCGCACTGATTCGGCAACTGCTGCTGGCCTACGACCAATTGAGCGATCGCCAGCTTCCTTTAGAGTCCTCCTATCGGCTGAGCGAGTATTTGGAGCGGTTTCGAGCCCATTTCCGTTCCCGGATGAACCCCAAGCGAGCCGCTGTCATTCCGTACATGGATGACGACAAGCTCAATAGTCTAGCCATGAATGTGTTGAACCAACTATTGTTTTGCACGGGTACGGCGGGGCCACAGCGCCTTTGGTCTAGCCTGTTTGATGGAGAAGTAGCATGACCCTGCAACGAGAGTATTACCTACCAAACTGCAAGCTTGTGGTGGAAGGGGTTGCAGACGATGTGAGCAATCCAGCCTTTGCAGGACGGCCTCCGATGTCAATTGTGACTCATGTGGAATGCCACCTATCGGGAGTGGAACCGCCGCTGACGGGTGGTCGCGAGTTTTTAGAAAGCTTGGCGGCGGTGGTGAGTGGCTATGCGCAAGAGTGCTTGAGCGGTATCTCCCATTTCTCTAGCCGCACTCACCATGGCGCAGCAGGTTCGGTTCATATTGAGCGCATGGGTGCCGAAAAACATCGCCTCACGCTGGTCTCTTCCACTGGTACAACTGCCGCTGACAATGGGGCGATCGCCACGGCAGCTCCTGCAACTCGGCAAATTGATTTACAAACGGTTCAGCTATTTGACCTGGTTGAAGCGATTGACCAACTGCTGAGCGATCGCCAAACCCTACCCGGTCTTGAACTCAACCTGGCTCCAGTATCACGCCGTTTTGCCTCGACTCAGGTGTCTGCAACTCAGCGGTTCTTGCCCGCCGCATTGGGATTAGCTAGTTTAGTCGCCGCCGGATTTGCCCTCTTCTTCCTTCCCATTCCCGAACGACGGCCCGAGCCAGAACCCAACAGCACCGAGTCTCCGGCTGCTTCGCCTGCGGCCACCACTGGTGCTTCGCCCAATCCACCAGCAGCGATCCCAGCTGAAGCATTGACTGAAGAGGATGCCTCGCCGGAGGCCACCCCATCACCGCAGGCTGAGTCGGATGCAGATGCAAGCGAGACTACGGCACAGTCTGTCGCCAGCTCCGCTGACGATGCTGAATCGAACGCGGAACAACTGCCAGATGCCCTCAATGCCCCTGCCGAAATTACCGAGGTGGAGCAGCTGGATCAACTTAAGCTGCAATTGCGCGACAGCCTGGATACGGCATGGACCCAAGACACCAGCTTTGATGAAGAGCTGGTGTATCGGGTATCTGTGGCGCAGGATGGTGACATTTTAGGATTCCGCTATTTCAACGACGCGGCAGTTCAGTATGTAGGACAAACGCCTCTGCCTGATTTGCGCTATAACCCAGCGGGTAGCCCTCCTCCCGAAGCTGTTGCGGATTTTCGGGTTGTGTTCACTCCGCAAGGAGTTGTCCAGGTCAGCCCCTGGTATGGCACTCCACCGCAATAGTGCGACCCAAACGCCCGGCTTTTCATCGGCTTGGCCGACTAGCTTGTTGACGAGTCGCTTGCCTAGCCTTGCTCAAACCTGAGTTTTGGATAAGCTGAAGTGCCCATTTTGCGTGCGCGTTGCGCACGCAAAATGGGTTTTTCTGAAGTTTGCGCGCCGCGCAAACTTCAGAAAAACCCTTAACCGAAACTGACGTTGCTCAACAATGCGCTTGGGGACCTGCCCATACGTGGGTCATATAGTTGCCATAGGTCATGGGTTGGTCATCGGCCACGGCATGGGTTTGTCCGTAGGGATCGACCGCCCACAGCGGCCAGTCGGGTTCTCCTAGCATGCCTGCCCGAAACAATACCTGATCGGGCCGACGGCAGCTCCAACCTAGCAAAATCGCATTCGTGTATTCAATGCCAATTGGAGACAACGTTTTGGTATGGCTGCCTTGCTCATCCCAAATGACGGCAAAGTCAGATGCAACGTTAGAACCAAACAGTGACTCAAATTCGCGAGCCAAGATGCGATCGCTCTGGGCAGACCACGCAACGGGAATCAAAATTGCAATGCTGCCGGGTGCGGCGGTCTCCGTTTCAGCGACAAAGGGGTTATTGGCCAATGGAGAAGATGCCGTCACCGTTTGTAAATCCCCAGAGTGCAAGTTTTCAATAAACAGCACGCTACTCACCCGGCTGTGAACAAAATTGCGCTCTACTCGCATTTGAATGCGGCTGTAGGCTGCATACTGACCATTCGGTGAAATTAATGCTTGCGTTCGGTAATAGCGCAGTCGAGAAACCCGGCTGGTTTGGTGAGCCGTTTGGGTGGCCAGCACCCAATTCCACGGTACCGGAAAGGGACTGTTGAGCGGATCGATTTGGACGGGTTGCTGCGTCATAAAAAGCTCCGAAAACGCACCTGATTGCAGACTAGTAATGAACTCTCTCCCGCAAGCGATTGGGGTTGGTTGACTAAGTTGACTAAGATGTTGAGCATGTTGCGCCAAAACTGATTGTGGCCAACGAATTGCGGGCAACTGACTGGGCGCAATCAATGATGAGCCACCGATGCTACGGGTTGCCAGTACAGGCTTACGGGCTGCAACAAAGGGACTTACGTCAACACGGGCGTCAGCAAGCTAATGAACAGAAAACACACTGGAAGAGGTGTTCGCAGCGCAGCAGGCATGGACATGGGTAGATCACACCTTGCAAGTCCAACCCGAGATTGGGTGCCAACCGTGAGAGCGATACAACGCCGGGCGATCGCCAGATATACTACCAGCAGCACCAGTAGCGATATCCGGACAATTTCAGGAGCTTGGGTTTGATGACAATGTGCTGAGGGTTGAGCAATTTAGGATCAATCACTTTAGGGGAATGACCGAATTGCGACGAGTAATACAGCTTTGAGTCTGGATGTGGAAAGAAGCAGTACCGCCCCGTAAAAGTAAAATACGGATGCAATACCGATGCCCTAAACAGGGTGGCTTGATGCTTGATACAGTCGCGAGCAGCTCCACCAGCCCAACTACCTGATTCAGGTATAACAAGCGATCGCCCAACCAGACACAAGAACCCGAAAGTCTTTAAGAGATTTAACGTGATCCTGAAGAATCAAGCTTTCGCAACATTTAGGCTAAACTTGGAAACGCCTGGCTAGTTTGTGAATCTAGTTCCTGCAAGCTCAGGTTCTTATCGCCTGGTTTGATAGCGTGTCTGGGTTCTGAGCTTGATGTTTCCCTAATCATTTGCATGCTGGTTGATGTCCATGCAAACGGTTCTGTTCGTCACATACACCTGCCATATGACCCAAACATCTTCTCAACAACCAACGGAGCCTAAGCCTAATCGGCCTCGAAATAAAGCGAAAGCAAAACGGCCACGCAGCCCTCTGGTTGGCTTATTTGTTATCCTGTTTCGGCTATTGCTGCTAGGGGTTGGCGGCAGCTTGGCCTGGGTAATTGGTATGGCGATCGCGCAGATGTATCCCTCGTCCTCAACTGACCCCCCGCTTGCCGAGCAAGTCCTGCGCTGGATCGATACCACCGGACAAAGCATTGAGAATCTTGCTCCTGGAGCCTCGGCGCCTTCTCCCGATGGCAGCCCAACGCCCAGCAGCAGCGCATCCCCAAATCCCACCCCGGCTGCCTCGGCTCCGGCTGCGACAGAGCTGTCGGCAGATGAGCGAGAACAAGCCGAAACTGAACTTGCTGCCTTACGCACCGAACTTCAAAACCTGAACGAACGCGCTCGTGAGTTGGCGACTCAGGTGGACAGCCCCGAAATCGGCACTTCTATCGAAGCCCAGCTTCAACAAATTGAACAGCGGCTTGATCCTAATGCGGTTGCTGCTTCAGCCGAGAACCCCGATCCAACCTCCGTCACGGTTGCCGATGCATCGCAGCGCAACAGTTTGCTAATTACCCTGCCGGCCGATGCCCTGTTCACTGAAGACGAGCGATCGCTCAAGCCAACGGCTGAACCCATTCTGGCCAGCATTGCCAACGATTTGCAGTCCTACCCAGGGGCGCTCATTCGCATTTCGGGCTACACCAACAGCCAATCTAACGATGCGCTCAACCGATCGCGCTCCTATGAGCAAGCCAAATTGGTTGAACAACAGCTGAAGGAAACCTTGGGCGATCGCTATCGGTGGATTACGGTTGGCTATGGCGATACCCGACCTTTGGCAGAAGGCGGCAATACCGACAATCAGCAACGGAACCGCCGTATCGAAATTGCCATTGAGCCTCGAAACTAGAGTCGCGAGCGGCTGGTAAACCATGCGATCGCCCGGCAGGCGAACAGTACAGGCTGTCGATGAGTCGCCCCTGTCTGGTCTTGTTTGGGCTGTGGTGAGTGGGTGCATCTTTAGGAAATGGCGAGCATTGACAAATGGTGAGCATTGGCGCGGCGTAATTTGGGCAAGAGCGCCTATCCGGAATGAATTTTGCAAAAATTCCTGCGACTGGGCTGCCAAAGATGCTGCTGAGCCCGGTCAACGTGCGATCGCGTCTTGGTCTCGCTCTACTTCGTGATCCCAGCATTGCGCCTTTAAACAGCTTTCGAATGCGCAACAAAAATCGGCTAAAAAGTTGAAGGAAATTAAAATCAACCGACTATGATGGGTGTCAGATATAGTCAGGTTTTTTTGTTGGCTATGCTGCTGCTTTGGCAATCGATTGCGAGTGCCAAAACGGCAACCAACGATTGGGTAGTGCTACCAAGCCTAACCAAGCCTCTTCAGTACAGGCCATCGTGCTGAAAAACATGTCAAGGGCGATTCGCCCCTGGCACAAAGCAAGCGGATAAGCTAACCTGCAACAGCGTTGGTGTCATCTACCATGCGGCAGGTTTGCCTCTCGTTATTCGCAGGAGGTGCACCATGGGTAACCCCAATGCACCTGTTCTGCATTCACTTATTTAAGATTTCATGGTTTGGTTTGGTAGCAAGGAGTATAGGGAATGACGGCTTCTCCTCAACCAATGAGGCGCCCATCTCGGAGTCGCTCGAGGTGGTCTGTCACGCATCCGCCAACTGTTGAGCAGGATAGCCGACGCAAGCTTGCCATGTTTCCTCCATTGCGCGACGCTTTGAGTGATGTCTCGCCTCATGCGATCGCCCCAATCTCTCAGGCCCCAATTGTGCCGGTTTCTCGGCATCTGGAGTTGCCAGCCCCAACGGTTGAGGTTATGGCTCCGTTGCCCACCACCCCAACCGAAATTGTGTTGGCCCCACCTCTGCCTAAAAGCATCGCCAAGGCTCCGCCCATTGTGGTGAAGGCGCGCCCTATCAAACCCAAGGCACGGCCTTTACGTCTCAAGGCAAACGCTTCAGCCACCGCGAAAGCAGACACCACACAGATCGGCTCTGTTCGCCCTTTTCCGGCCGCTCAGCAAACGCCTACATGGCTCAAAAAGCTGCTCATGGCTCAGGCCATTTCCAATCCCTTGACGCTGGTGTTGGTCATTGCCGCCGGAATGGTTTATGCGGGCACAGTCTACACTCAGCAGATGTGGAGCCGAAGCTATAGCCGATTGGAATCCTTGCAGAGCCAAGAGCGCCAGATTATTGCCGCTGATGAATCCCTAAAGCACCAAATGGCTCAACAAGCGGCCAAGGCTAACAGTGGGTTAACCCTTCCCACAACCGACCATACTATTTTTTTGCCGGCGCCATTACCGCTTCCGGCTGCTTCCATGCAGGCCCCTCAACCAACGCTACCAACGCCCCAAAACCCGGCTTCTCGGCCTTTGGGCTACTAACCTGGGTTATCTCTGTTCCTGTTGCCCTGATTTATGCCTACCTTCGATCGTTCTCGCTCCCAAACGTCGATGCGCCGTGTACGCCGAAGAAGTTCTGCAACGGGTACGGCTACTCGTGTCAAACCGCGATCGCGCATGGCTGCAAATGGGCGATCGCCTCGTCGGATTGCCCAGTCTGGGAGGCGCATGTTGGCTACCAGCCGCAAGTCTGCAAAACGTCGTCCCAAGCCTGCAGTTGCGGCGCGGGTACCGCGTCTGCGATTGATGATGGTCTTTGGCGTTTTGGCCTTTGGGGCAGTGGGGCTCATGCTCAATCTGGTGCGCCTACAAGTTTTTCAGGCGAATGACTTAAGGGAACAAGCCAGGGCGCAGCAAACACTCTATGTCAAAAATCAGCTGCCTCGACGGCCCGTTGTGGATGTCCGAGGCAATACGGTGGCGATCGATCGCCCGGTGTATACCCTGTACGCCCACCCCCGGTTGTTTAAAGAATCAAAAGCGGCGATCGCAGAAGCCATTGCGCCCATTGTGAACCAGCCTTCCCAGTCGCTGTATGAACTGTTCAACACGGGGGAGAGTGGCATTGAAGTTGCCTATACCGTGATCGAAGATTCGGCCAATCGGTTGCGTCGGCTCCGAATTGATGGCTTAGAGCTGATTGAGCGGCAGCAACGGCTTTACCCACAGGAAGATTTGATGGCTGAGATTGTGGGTTATGTGAATGCCGAGCAGCAGGGCCAGTCTGGGGTGGAGTACAGTCAGCAACAGGCGCTACAGCGTCGAGTGCGCGATCGCGGATTTGCCCTTAAGCGAACGGGTGATGGCTCCATCCTGCCCGAAAACCTGCCGCCTGGGTTTCCCTACCAGGATGATCTAACGCTCAAGCTGACGGTTGACAGCAACCTTCAGCGCATTGTGCGAGATACTCTGCGCAAACAAATGCAAGAGTTCAGCGCCAAGCGCGGGGCGGTGATCGTCATGGATGTCCACAGTGGCGCAATTCGGGCCTTGGTCTCGGAGCCTACCTACAACCCCAACGAGTATTACAAATTTGATCTGGAGCGGATGCGCAACTGGATCGTGACTGATGCCTATGAACCAGGGTCCACATTTAAGCCAATTAACGTGGCGATCGCTCTAGAATCTGGCAAAGTTCAGCCCACCGAGTCCTTTAACGATGAGGGACAAATCTATGTGGGTGAATGGCCGATTCAAAATAACGACTATAGCTACAGCGGCGCTCGCGGCATGCAAACGCTGACGGAAATCGTGCAGTATTCCAGCAACGTAGGCATGGTTCGTCTCATGCAGCGACTGTCTGCCGAAGAGTACTACCGCTGGATTCAAAAAATTGGCTTGGGCCGTATTACGGGTATCGATCTTCCCTTTGAGGCTGCAGGCTACGTCAAGGACAAAGAGTTATTCCTCAACGATCCCATCGAGCCTGCGACCACCGCATTTGGACAAGGCTTTTCTCTAACGCCCATTCAGCTGGCTCAGTTGCATAGCAGCCTGGCAAATGGGGGGTTCTTGGTAACGCCACATGTGGTGCAAGGGTTATATAACGACCAGCAACAGTTGTATTGGCAACCCTCACTCCCAGCGCCTAAGCGGGTGTTTTCTGCCAAAACGACCCAAGCCGTTTTACCGATGATGGAAGCAGTGGTTGAGGATGGCACCGGCAAAATTGCCCAAATCAATGGCTATCGAATTGCAGGCAAAACGGGCACAGCCCAAAAGGCCAGCGCGCAGGGAGGCTACTTAGCGAATGCCCGCATCACAAGCTTTGTGGCACTCTTCCCATCGGATGCTCCGCGCTATGCAGTTCTCGTTGTGGTTGATGAGCCCAAAGGAGACAATGCCTACGGCTCTACCGTGGCAGCCCCAATCACGAAAGTTGTGATGGAAACTCTCATTTCAACTGAGGGGATTCAACCATCCGTTATGCCTAGCAGTAACCTTTCAGACGAAGATCAATAGCGTGTGCCGCGCAACTCTCAGAAAATCCCTTAACCGAAACTGACGTTCAAATACGTTGAAGGGGAAGAGGTCTTGACCTCTTCCCCTTCAACGTCTACACCTGTCTACACAGATAAACAAACGTCAGTTTTCTGCCAGTTCAGGAGTGCCTGTTTTTTAAGACAAGCACTCGGCTGAGTTAGCGTTGATGAGACGGAGTGGACCGACGATCGCGCTTAACGGGTTTGGGCTTGGGTCGACTGGAGCCATCGCCTCGCAGACGAGGGCCATCATTCGCCGGGGCTTCATCCACCCAGTTTTGCTCTTGGCGAGTCCAGGCTGGACGGGTTGCATCATAGGCCATCTGCAATGCTGCAGCGGCGATCGCCCGCATGTCGTACTCTTCGCTTAGGTTGGTCACAATTGGCAGGAAGGAAGCAAGGCGATCGCCCGCGAGCGCATCCTTCAACTCCGATTGCAGTTTCACCAAGTGGCGTGCCTCGATCTCGGCGCGAGTGGGAATTCGTCCCTGCTCCAAGCGCTGACGCACGTGGTGCTCAATATCGCGCAGCTTGCGACGATCCATGGGCGAAATCAGGGAAATTGCCGTGCCTTCCTTTCCAGCACGCCCGGTTCGGCCAATTCGGTGCACATAGCTTTCCACACTATCGGGAAGGTCAAAGTTCACCACATGGCTCAGATCTTCTACGTGTAGGCCACGAGCCGCAATATCGGTAGCCACTACCCAGCGAACTTGGCGCTGGCGGAACCTTAGCAATAACCGCTCACGCTGAGCCTGACTCAAGTCGCCGTGGTATTCATCCACGCTGTACCCTGCGGCCTGGAGCTGACGGGTTAGGTCTGCCGCAGTTTTACGGGTGCGCACAAAAATCAGTGCCGACTCGGGATCTTCCAGTTCCATGATGGGCTGAAGGGCGCGAGCCTTGGTCCAGCCGCGAGGTACCGTATAGGCAACCTGATTAATGCGGGTGGGAGCGGCTTTGGGCTGCTCAATGCTCACCGTGACGGGCGATCGCAAAAACTTCGCGGCCAGCTCCCGAATGGTGGGCTCCATCGTGGCTGAGAAGAAGGCCGTCTGTCGCTCCGGTGGAGCTTGACTCAAAATGCGCTCAACATCTTGAATAAAGCCCATGTTCAGCATTTCATCGGCTTCATCCAACACAAACCAGTTCACATTGTTTAAGCGCAAGTCGCCTCGCTTTAGCAAGTCCAGCACTCGACCGGGTGTACCGACCACAATATGAACGCCCCGTTGCAGCTTGCTGATTTGCAGCTCAATAGATTGTCCGCCATAGGTAGGCAGTACGCGCAAACGGCGATCGTCACTAAAGTTGCGAATTGATTGATACACCTGCATAGCCAGCTCGCGAGTTGGCGTCAGGATCAAGGCTTGAACTGTCGGGTTTTTGAGGTCAATCTGCTCTAGAATGGGCAGCGAAAATGCCGCAGTTTTGCCCGTTCCAGTCTGGGCCAATCCAACAACATCTCGCCCCGATAGCAAGTGGGGAATGGCTTGCGACTGAATAGCAGTTGGTGCTGTAAAGCCAATTTTCTCAAGATGATGCGCACGTGCCTCAGATAGACCCAGGCTAGTAAATGAAAAGGTCATTCGATCTCCTTATCGTGATTGAACTGAGACACGATCGATCGCGCCTCGAAGTTGAGTGGACGCATCTGCAACACGTCCGAACAAGTCATAGGTATCTGCCGACTCGATGAGAACCGGCACCATTGCTCCTAACCGAGCTTCACCTTGCACGTACACCAACCCATCGACATCGGGGGCAAAGCGGGCTGAGCGTCCAATGAGTTGTCCCGTTTCTGGATGCTCTTGCTCAATGAGCACATCCACAACCTTGCCAATTTCAGCCTGGTTGCGTCGCAGCGAAATTGGCTGTTGAGCCACCATCAAGCGATCGCGCCGGACTTCCATCACCTCTTGGGGTACCGGGTTCGGCAGGTCAAAGGCGGCAGTGCCCTCTTCTGGGGAAAAGGTGAACACACCTACGTGATCAAACTCATGCCGCTGAACGAAGTTGAGCAGGTGCTCAAAGTGCTCATCGGTTTCACCAGGGAAGCCCACAATAAATGTGGTTCGCATGACAGCATTGGGCAAAGCCATGCGCAGGCGATCCATGATTTTGTCGTTGATATCGGCCTGCCAGGGGCGGTTCATGGCCCTGAGCACCGTTGGGTGCGAGTGCTGCAACGGTAAATCAAGGTAAGGCAATACGTTGGGGGTTTCGCGAATCGCATCGATTACTTTGGGTGTTAGGCCGGTAGGATAGGCGTAATGGATGCGAATCCAAGGAATTTCAACTTTACCCAATGCCCGAATGAGTTCGGCTAGTTTGGGTTCGCCGTATAAATCTAATCCATAGTTGGTCGTGATTTGAGAAATCAAGATGATTTCCTGGACACCCTCAGCCGCGAGTTGTGTTGCTTCGGCCACGATGGACTCAATGGAGCGGGATCGCTGGTTTCCTCGCAGATGAGGAATGATGCAAAATGCACAGCGATAATCACAACCCTCTGCTACCCGCAAGTAAGCGACTCCCTCAGTCGTTGTGCGGTAGCGAGGGACAGACTCATCGGCAATGAAGGTGGGCTGTGCCGAAATTTCGGTGACCCGCTCTCCCTGCTCGACGCGTTGAATCACATCAACAATTTTTTGATAATCTCCAGTACCCACAAGGGCGACAGCTTCGGGCAACTCATCCAGCAGGTCTTGCTGAAAGTGTTGGGCCATGCAGCCTGTGATCACAATCTTTTTGTTGGCCTCGGCGAGTTCTACTAAAGCACGCACCGATTCTTCTCGAGCGGCCTGAATAAAACTGCAGGTATTGACAATAACAAAATCAGCGAGGTCTTCGTTAGAGTCAACTGAGTAGCCTGCTTGCACTAGCAAGCCCAGCATATGTTCTGTGTCGATACGGTTTTTCTCGCAACCCAAATGGGTTACTGCAATGGTCGGTTTATTACCCATGCACTTGCAAATTTAGGAAACTCGTCAAAAATCGATGAGGTAAGGCTTAAACAAAAGCAAAGAGAAGTCTTCGAACAGTTGAGAACGAGGCGATCGCTCAAACAACGGACTGTCTCCATGCTTCCAAACCCATCGATCTTACACACTACGTGCCAAACTGCCTGGGTGGAGCCTTCAACCGCAATCGCATCTAATTACCTCAGCTATCTTAACGCAAATTAATGCAAAATTTATTACATAACTACACAATTTCTGAAAATCTCTCTAAAAAGGAGCTTGTAGAGTTTGCTGTTTGCCCAAGCCTCCAGCGGGAATCAGCATTCTAACCTGGGATAGATGTTCTCTAGTAATTGTAATTATTTGCAAATTGGGCAAGCTAAACCTTCAGGTGCGATCGCCCGGAATAGGCGAGGGTCTCTAGTCTATATTCTCGCCTCTGCCTCAACTAGCCCCGCGTGGATTGACGGTGTTTGGACTGACGGTGTTTGGATGGATAGTGTTTGGATGGATGGTGTGTGCGATTTCGTAGGTCTTCAACTGTTCGCCTCTTGCTTTGAATGGGTTAGCAGAATCGCCAAAAGCAGCGGAATCTTCTGTCTTGAATAGTTACCTCAAAGTAAGCAAGGCTCAGCCCTATCGCGGTTCCCCATTGCTGTTAGAGTTATTTATAAGGAGCAATGAGGCCATTTTGCTGCATCATTGGTTCTGTTGAACATCCGAGTCCGAAGCTTTGTAGACACGTGGACTTAACGCAGATATTTAAAACCGATCACCCCATTGTTGGTGTGGTTCACCTTTTGCCCTTGCCGACGTCTCCCCGTTGGGGCGGCAGCCTCAGGGCTGTCATTGATCGCGCTGAGCAAGAAGCAACGGCCCTTGCTTCGGGCGGTGTCGATGGCATCATTGTTGAAAATTTCTTTGATGCTCCTTTTACCAAAGGCTCTGTTGATCCCGCTGTGGTGAGTGCGATGAGCCTGATTGTGCAGCGCCTGATGAACCTGGTTACGTTGCCAATTGGGGTCAATGTGTTGCGCAACGATGCCCAAAGTGCCATGGCGATCGCCACTTGTGTGCAGGCTCACTTTATTCGAGTCAATGTGCTGACTGGTGTGATGGCCACTGACCAGGGCTTAATTGAGGGCCAAGCCCATCAGCTTTTGCGCTACCGCCGAGAGCTTGGCAGTGATGTCAAAATTTTGGCGGATGTGTTGGTGAAGCATGCTCGCCCGTTGGGATCGCCCAATCTTACAACTGCTGTCCAGGAAACTATTGAGCGAGGTCTGGCAGATGGCATCATTCTTTCGGGCTGGGCAACTGGGAGCCCGCCGAATTTGGAAGATTTAGAATTGGCCAGTGCTGCTGCCAACGATACGCCGCTTTTTATTGGCAGTGGAGCCAATTGGGAAAACATTCCCCAATTGATTCAGGCTGCCAATGGGGTGATTGTTTCTAGCTCGCTGAAGCGGCGAGGCAAAATTGAGCAGCCCATTGACCCAATTCGCGTGAGTCAGTTTGTAGAGTCGATGCGACGCAGTGTAACTGCAAAAACTGAGCTTGCTGCCCCGTCAACGGTGGTGGTGTCATAGGTTGTGTCGTAGATGCTGTTTCGGGTCTGGCAGTGGCAAAATCGACAAAACTTTCTCAGCGATCGCGCATCTATCTTCTTCAGACATTTGTTAGATTAGGCCAAAATAGAAACAACGTCTCTCTAGCCGTCATTTACTAGATACACAAGCTATGGCTCGCCGTCGTCAAACCCCCTGGCTCCATCGGTGGTCGCGATACTTTATCGGAGCGATCGCCATTTTGGGTGCGCTCAACACCGCCTATCTCACTGCCACCAAACTCTTTGGTGGTGAGACCGTGTGTCCCACCAGTGGATGTGAGCAGGTTCTTTCCAGCCCCTATGCCGAAGTATTTGGGCAGCCCCTCGCGCTGTTTGGTTTGCTGGCTTATTTAGCGATGGCGGCTTTTGCCTTTGCACCGATGGCCGTCAACCCCGACAAAGACAAAGCGCTGCACAACAAGATTGACAACACCACTTGGCTACTGCTGCTAGCAGGCTCAACCGCCATGCTAGTGTTTAGCCTTTACTTGATGTACATCATGTATACCAAGTTCGTGCTGGTGTATGGGCCGCAGGCTGTGTGTTTTTATTGCATTGCTTCTGCTGTCTTTGCTTTGGGCATGTTTACGTTTACCCTTTTGGGCCGCAGTTGGGATGATATTGGTCAGCTGCTGTTCACCAGCGTGCTGGTAGGCATGATTACCCTCGTGGGTACGTTGGGTGTGTTTTCCGGAATCAATGGCGATGGTTCCACCGCTCAAACACCCGGCTTCACCGTTCCTGCTGTAACCACCGTTTCTGGTCCTGCAGAAATTCAGCTGGCAGAACACCTTAAGCAGGTGGGTGCAGTGATGTATGGCGCATATTGGTGCCCCCACTGCCACGACCAAAAGCAGCTCTTTGGTGAAACCGCTGCCAAGCAGATCAACTATGTTGAATGCGCACCCGATGGCGCCAACTCTCAAACCAGCCTGTGCCAGTCCAAGACTGAGGTTCGCGGCTACCCAAGCTGGGAAATCAACGGCACATTCTACGCTGGAACCCAAACCTTGCAACAGCTTGCCGAGCATTCTGGTTACACCGGGCCTACCAACTTCCAAAATAGTCTTGGTTTTGGTGGATAAAACTGGGGTAGCAATGCTGCCATCTGGTTAACAGGATATCTACACACCGAATTGGGGGATCACACATTGTGTGGTTCCCCAATTTGTTTTGATCGGGTTTCCTTAGGGTGAAAACAGCAGACGAAGGTGCCTAAAGCGTTTATCAAGAGTCCTCCTGCACGAATGGCTGTTTGTAATCATGAAGTGTGGCTCAGCCGCGCCACACCACACTTTATATCGGATGCCTAAATATTTATTTTTATGAATTTTTTCGGGGATGGAAACTCTAAAATCTGCGATTCCAGCCAAGAGTTGGCCATGAAAGTTTCGGCGATCGCAGCGATAAAGCTCTTCTCACCAGCATTTTGGCCGACATTCCGCAGGTTGCTCTGGGAATTAAAGGGAGTGGGGATAAGCTGAGGGAGACGAGTTAGGATCGCCCCCTTGCAGATCGAGAACTTGGACCACTTGGGACTGATTGCGGGTGTTATTGAT